>DASZMJ010000688.1:0-6441 GCA_035551935.1 Isosphaeraceae bacterium | reverse complement strand
CCTTCCAGTGGCGGGCGGACGAGCGGGATGTGCCGGGCCCAGGTCGGCTCGGTGGCGGGGAAATCGGCGCGGGTGTGGACGCCGCGCGTCTCCTCGCGGGCCGAGGCGGCGGCGATCGTCAGGCGGGCGACGGTGAGCATGTTCTGGAGGGTCCAGCCCTCGGGGTCGTCGAAGCTGCGGCCCAGCGCGTAGGAAGACCAGCGGTCGACGAGGTCGGCGGCCTCGGCGAGCCCCTCGGCGTCGCGGGCGATGCCGACCCGGCGCCACAGGAGCGACCGCAACGACTCGCGGATGTCGGCCAGGTCGAGCTCCGGCCGCTTCGTCGGCCCCGCCGGCACCCGACCGACGATCGGCGGCACCTCGAGCCGGACCGGGCCGCCGTCGCGACGGCCGAGGGTCTCGACGATGTCGTCGGCGGCGCGGGCGCCGAAGACGAGCCCTTCGAGCAAGGAGTTCGACGCCAGGCGGTTGGCGCCGTGGAGGCCGGAGCTGGTCACCTCGCCCGCGGCCCAGAGGCCGGGCAACGTGGTGCGGCCGGACCGATCGACGGTCGCGCCGCCGATCATGTAATGGGCGCCGGGGCGGACGGGGATCGGGTCGCGGGTGATGTCGAGGCCGAAGCCGCGGCAGAGGGCGTCGATGCCGGGGAAGCGGGCGCGGACGTTGGCGGCGTCGAGGTGGGAGAGGTCGAGGTAGACGCAGGGGTGCCGCGTCTTTTCCATCCGGGCGCTGATGGCACGGGAGACGTCGTCGCGCGGGGCGAGCTCCGCGAGGGGGTGGGCCTCGGGCATGAACCGCGTGCCGTCGCGGTCGCGGAGGTACGCCCCCTCGCCGCGGAGGGCCTCGGTCAAGAGGTGCCGCGCCGAGCCGGCGAGGTACAAGACCGTCGGGTGGAACTGCATGAACTCCATGTCGCGCATCTCCGCGCCGGCGCGGTATGCCAGCGCGTGGCCGTCGGCGGTGGCGATCGCCGGGTTGGTCGACTCGCGGTAGAGTTGCCCGGCGCCGCCGGTGGCGAGCACGGTGGCGCGGGCCCAGACCAGCGACGGCCCCCGTCGCTTGTCCCAGACGATCGCGCCGCGGCAGCGGCCCGACTCGGTCAGGAGGTCGATGGTGAAGCTGTTCTGCCAGATCCGGACGTTCGGCCGCGCCCGGGCCTGGCCGATGACGGCGCGCATGACCTCGCGGCCGGTCGCGTCGCCCAGCGCGTGGACGATCCGGGCGTGCGAGTGCCCGCCTTCGCGGCCCAGGGCGATGGCGCCGCCGTCCTCGTCGAAGACCGTCCCCCAGGCGATCAGCTCGTGGATGCGCTCGGGGGCCTCGCGGACGACAAGCTCGACGACCGCGGGGTCGCAGAGCCCCTTGCCGGCGGCCATCGTGTCGGCGATGTGGTCCTCGAAGTGGTCCTCCGGGTCGAGGACGCCGGCGATCCCGCCTTGCGCGTACGCGCTGTTGCTCTCGCGGACCTCGTCCTTGGTGACGACCAGGACACGGAGCGGCTCGGGGACCCCCAGTGCCGCCCGCAGGCCCGCCAACCCGCCGCCGATGACGAGGACGTCGGCGAAGTGGTGCGGCAGGTCCCTCGGGTCGAACGCGACGAGGTGGCGCCGCGGCGCGTCGATCGGGGTCGGGGCGTCGTCGGCCGTCGTCATGTCGTGTCGTCTCGCAACGTCACGCGTCCTGCGTGGTCCGGAAGGGCGATTCCCCCTAGGGCAGGGCTTGCCCTACCTCTCCGGACCTCATAACCCGGTGGGAGAGGCAGGGCAAGCCCTCCCCTACGAAGAACGCGCCGACCGGGCGGGGTCCCCTCAGCGGCGGTTGGCCGGGGCGCGGGAGAGGCTCTTCTTGTAGGCGTCGTAGCGGGCGCGGAGGTTGGCCGGCACGGGGGCGCGGTCCCCCTGAGCGTTGCCGCGCTCGGCGTCCTGGGCGACGGAATTGGGCCCCCGGGAGTTGCGGGTGGTGGCGTTCGAGCGGATGGCCGAGCCCTGGAGCTTCTTCGGGTCGAAGGGCTTCGAGACGTCGTCGGGCTTGACCTCGAGCTCCTTGCCCGGGCGGGCGGCCTTGGCGGGGTTGGTCTTGAACTTCTCGGCGTACTGGTCGAGCTGCGCCCGCGACATGCCGGTCAGCTCGCGGAGCTCCTTGGCGGCGTCCTCGTCCTTGAGCAGGTCGGGGAGCTTGCGGAGGGTCAACGGCGCGGGGGGCGTGACGTTGGGCGCCGGCGACGCGCCGGGCTTGCGGGGGGGCTCGGCGGGCTTGAGGGGCTTCTCGGCGGCCGTCTCGTCCTTCTTCGGGATGTCGCCGACCGGGGCCTCGGTCCGGCCGCCGCCGGAGCCGCTGGCGTTCGGGCCGGGGGTGTTCTTCGCGATCCCCTCGCCCCCCGTGCGCGGGCCCGAGCCGGTCCGGCCGCCCGACGGGCCCTCCTGCCCTTGCCTGGCTTGCTGGCCGGAGCCCCCGTCCTTGTCCTTCTGGCCCGACGACCCCTGGCCCGGCTGCTCGCCCGGCTTGCCCCCGGCCCCGGCTTGCTTCTCGCCGGCCTTCCCTTGCTTCTCGCCGCCCTTGGTCTGGGCCTTGCCGTCGTCCCCCTGGCCCGGCTTGTGGGCGTCGGAGGCCGGCTTCCCGTTCGGCGCCCCGGGGGGCTTGTGGTCGCGGGCGGTCGGCGACTTCGGGTCGGCCTTGCCTTCGAGCGTCTGGCCGGTGTCCCTGGCGTTCTTGAGGTCGTCCTCATCCTTGGCGGCGCGGGGCTTGAGGTTGGGGTCGGTCTTCGCCGGCTTCGACGGCTCGCCCGGCCGCGTGGCCTGGCCGTCGGGCCGCGCCTGGGGCTTCGCGTCCCCCTGGGGCGGCCGGCCCGAGGGCGACGTCGCTTCGCGGTCCCCCTTCGGCTCGCCGCCCGGCTTCGTGCCCTGCTTTTCGCCGTCCGCGCCGGCCTTCGTCGAGGGGTTGTCGTCGCCCGCCTGGTCCTGCTTCTTCGCATCCCCATCGGTTTGCGGATTGCGCCGGGCACCGGCCTGCTGGTTGGCGTTCTGCTGCTGGGCTTTTGCGTTGGGATTCTGGTCCGAGTTCGGGTTGGTGTTCGGATTCTTCGGATTCGTATTCTGGTTGTTCGGATTGGGGGCCTGGTTCGGGTTGGCCTTCTGGTCGGGATTCGGGTTGGTCGCGGGGTCGCGCCGCGGGGTTTGCGGCGGATTGCCGTTGTCGTTGCGGTCGGAGTTGACCTTGCGCTTCGGGTCGTTGCCCTGGCGGGGCGTCTTGGGGTTCAGGTCGTCGGCAGCGGCGGCGCGGGGGTCGCGCGGGTTCGGGCGGGGATTGGCCTGGTCGGGGGACGTGGCCTTCGCGGCGTCGGCGCGATCCTTGTCCGTATCCTTATCCTTGGCGGCCTGCGACTCGCCCGGGCCCCTGGCGCCGTCCTTCTTATCCTGGGCCTTCGCCTGGTCGCCGGGCTTGGCGGCGGGGTCGCCGGCCTTCGGCTCGCCGTCGCGCTTCGGCTTGGCCGGCTCGCCGGCCTTCTCGCCGTCGGCGCCGGCCTTTTGGCCCTCGGTGTCGCCGGGCTTGGGCTTCGCCTTCTCGCCATCGGCGCCGGCCTTCGGGTTCGGGCGGTCGCCGGCCGCCGGGTTGGCCTTCTCGCCGGGCTTGCGATCGCCCTCGGACTTCGTCGCGGCCGAGTCCTTCTCGCCCGGCCTGGCCTGGGGCTGGCCGTCGGCCTTGGCCTTGTCCGGCGCGGCGTTGTCCTTCGGGTTGCCGGCCGCGTCGGCCTTGGCCTTGTCCTGATCCTTGCCCTTGGTGCCGTCGGCCTTGGTCTCACCCGGCGTCTTCGAGGCGTCCTTGCCCGGCTGCGGCTGGGCCTCGGTCTTGTCCTTGCCCGGCTGGGCCGCGCCCTTGTCCTGGGGGGACTTGCTGCCGTCGGCGCGAGCGGGTTGATCCTGCTTCGGGTCGGCGGCGTTGCGGGGAGCCCGGCCGTCGGCCTTGGCCTGGTCGTCGCCCTTCGACCGATCGCCGGCGCCCTTGGGCTGCGGGGTCGTGGTCGCGTCGGCCTTAGAGCCGTCGGCCTTGGCGTTGGCGGTCTGCGCGCCGTCCTTCGGACCTTGCTTCGACGACTCGCCGTCCTTCTTGGTGCCGTCGGCCTTGCCCGACGCGCCCTCGCCTTTCTCATTGGCGCCGTCGGCCTTCTCCTTCGTGCCGTCGGCCTTGCCCTTCGCGCCGTCACCCTTCTCCTTGGCGCCGGCCTGATCGTTCTTCGCCTGATCCGATTGGCCCTTGGCGCCGGGGCCCTGGTCCTTCTTGTTCGGGCCGTCCTCGCCCTTGGCACCGAGCTGGTCCTTCTTGGTCGCGTCGGCCCCGCCCTTGGCGCCCTGGTCCTTCGTCTTCTCGCCGTCCTTGCCCTTGGCGCCCTGGTCCTTCGCGCCCTGGCCGTCGCCCTTCGAGGCGGGGTCCTGGCCCGCGGCCGGCTTGGGGGCGTCGGCCGGGCCCTTGCCCTTCACACCGTCCTTCGCCTTGGACTGGTCGCCCGAGGTGCCCTTGTCCTTCGTGGCCTGGTCCTTGGCCTGTGGGCCGGCCTTGGGGTCCTCGGGATTGTGATCGCCGGCCTGCCGGGGACGGTCTCCCTGTTCGGTTTGCGGCTGAGTTTTGGGGTCGCCCTGGCCGGGGGCGCGCTGATTGTCGGCGCCGACCTTGGGGTTCGGCTGGCCGTCGGCCGGCTTCTGGCGCGGGTCCTGGTTCGGCGGCGCGTTGCCGCGCTCGACGGGGTTGGGCTGGGGCTGGGCGTCGTTCGGCTTGGCGTTGGGGTCGCGAGGCCCTTGTTGTTGCGGCTTCCCGTCGTCGGGGCGCGGGGCGTTGGAGGGCGGCGGGGCCTGGCCGGGGGCGCCCTTCCTCGGCTGCGGCTGCTGAGTCGGGTCGCCCTGGCCACCGTCGGGGTTCGGGTTGTCCTGCTTGGCGTTGGGGTCGTTGCTCTTCGCGGCGCCACCCTGGCCGTCGCCCTGCTCGCCCCCCTTCTGCCCCTGCGACTGTTGCCGGCGCTTCTGCTCGAGCCTCTTGATGGCGTCCTCGAGCTTCTTGACGTTCGGGTCGTTGGCGTCGTCCTGCGGCTTCTGTTGCTGGGGGTTCTTCTGGTCCTTGGGCGCGTTGTCCTTCTTGTCCTGACCGGCGCGGTTGTCTTCGCGCGGGGGTTGGTCCTGGGCCTTGGGGTCGCGCTGATCGGGCCGGGCGGGGGGCGGTTGCTTGTCGTCGGCCTTGTCCCGATCGGGGTTCTGCTCGTCGGGGGGCGGGTTGTTCTCGGGGTCGTTGGTGTTGTCGGGCGGGGGCAGGTCCTTGTTCTCCTGCGACTGCTGCTCCTTGAGCTTCTGCGGCGGCAACGGATCGATGACCTGGATGACCTGCTTGTCGGTCTTGGCCTTGTTGGGGAATGGGTCCCTCGTGTCGCGGACGGTCAGCCAGTACTCGACCGTCGTGCCCGGCTTGACCTTCAGCGGGGCGAGGTCCAGGACGTGCGGCGGGTTCGTCCGATACTTGCGCGGCGCGGCCGCAGTCTTCGACTTCGGCAGCAGGTCGACCGCCTTCTGGAGCACCTCGTCGCCCTGCTGGACGTGGAGGATCACGTCCTTGAGCCCGAAGTCGTCGCCGGCCTCGGCCACGAGCCGGACGCTGCCGTTGGCGGGCAGCTTGATCGTCGGCGAGGGGTGGAGGAACTTGACCGTCGGCACGCGGTCGGGCTGGGCGATGATGTCGTAGAGCGGCGGGTCGGGGTTGGCCTGGTCGTCGCGGGTGGTGAACTGGATCGAGTACGACGTCCGCTTCGTGACCGTGAACCTGCCGGTCAGCTCGCGGCCGTCGGCCGAGGTGACGTCCATCGGGATCGGGTCGAGCTTCGACGCCGGGCTGAAGACGATCTTGCCCGATCGGGCCGCCTGGTTCGTCTTGGCGTGGACCGTCGCGACCGTCCCCTCGATCGCCTCGATGTTGCCGCCGACGACCCCTGGCCGGTCGGCGATGCCGGTGTACGCCGGGAAGTCGAGGTCGACGATCACCGGGTCGAGCACCATCGGCGCCGGCAGGACCTCGAGGTGATAGCGCCTCGTCTCGGCGTCGCCACCCGTGAAATAATAATCAATGCTCTGCTGGAGGCCGCGGACGGTGGTCATCCACGGGTCGTAGAGCTTGCCCGGGGCGAGCTCGGCGGTGGCGAAGTACTGGCCGCCGTCGTTGCTGTAGTGGAGCACGACCCGCTGCGGCCTCGTCCCCTGGTACTCGACCGAGAACGGCACCGGCTGGCCGGCGACGACACGCGACAGGTCGGGGTCGTCGCCCGGCTTGATGTTGACGAGCCTCGTGTTCGTCGGCCGGGCCACGTCGGCCAGGAACGCCCGCTTGATCGAGTCGCCGATACTCCGCGGCGTGATCAGGACGTAGAGGCAGAACAGCAGCACCACGCCGGCCATCGCGTACGACATC
>DASZMJ010000687.1:0-36372 GCA_035551935.1 Isosphaeraceae bacterium | reverse complement strand
CGAGAGCCTGGCGGGCCTGAAGCGGTCGCTCCGGGCCAGCCTGTGCTACTTCCAGACGGTGCGGGGCCGGGTCCGGAGCCTGGTCGCCGAGTCCTATACCCGCCCCGCAGACCAGAAAGCATCAGCGGGCTTGTGAATAAGACCGGGGGCCGCTATCACCGAATTCCGGCGGATCGTGACGGATTACCCTCGACGGCCCCTGGTTCGGCCGTCGGAATCCCGTAGGGCGTGTGCAACACGCCGTACAAGAAGGATCAACCGGGAGTGCAGACACGGCGTGCGGCCGTTGGAAAGTCGGGGAGGGGGGCGTATGATGGTGCCTTCAGACCCGTTACGGGGGACGAACCCCCGGGACGTTTGGGGTGTCCGTCGGGCGAGATCGGGTCGACGAAGGAAGAGGGGGATGGACGTCGTGAAGAGCGTTGCGGTCGTCGGGGCGAGCGGGGCGGTCGGGGCGGTGATGACCCGGCTGCTGGAGGAACGCGGGTTCCCGGTCGGGTCGATCAAGTTCCTCGCCTCCGAGCGCAGCGCGGGGCGGTCGGTGACGTTCCGGGGCGAGGAGTACCCGATCGAGCCGCTGTCGGCGGGGGCGTTCGAGGGGGTCGAGATCGTGCTGTCGAGCACCCCCGCCTCCGTCTCGCGCGAGTACAGCCCGATCGCCGCCCGGGCCGGCGCCGTGGTCGTCGACAATTCGAGCGCCTTCCGGATGGACCCCGACGTCCCCCTCGTCGTGCCCGAGGTCAACCCGCACGACGTCGCCAGGCACCGCGGGATCATCGCCAACCCGAACTGCTCGACGATCCAGATGGTCGTCGCCCTCAAGCCCCTCCACGACGCCGCCCGCACCCGGCGGGTGATCGTGAGCACCTACCAATCGGCCTCGGGCGCCGGCGAGAAGGGACTGCACGAGCTGAGGGCGCAGACCGAGGCGCTGGCGACCGGCCGCGAGGCGCCGGCGCCATCGAAGTTTGCGCATCCAATCGCTTACAACTGCATCCCCCAGATCGACGAGTTCCTGCCCGACGGCTACACCAAGGAAGAGATGAAGATGGTCCACGAGACCCGCAAGATCATGGGAGACGCGACCATCGACGTCTGTCCCACGTGCGTGCGGGTCCCGGTCCTGGTGGCGCACAGCGAGTCGATCCTGGTCGAGACCCAGCGGCCGATCACCCCCGACGAGGCCCGCGCCCTCTGGTCGAAGGCCCCCGGCCTGGTGGTCGTCGACGACCCCGCCTCGATGTCCTACCCCTTGCCCGCCGCCGCCGCCGGCCGCGACGAGGTCTTCGTCGGCCGGATCCGCCAGGACCTCCACCGCCCCGACGCCTTGCTCTTCTGGTGCGTCTCCGACAACCTCCGCAAGGGCGCCGCCCTCAACGCCGTCCAGATCGCCGAGGAAGTCCTCAAGCTCGACCCCGTCGGGACGTCGCGATAGCGGAGCGGCCGATTCCCCGTAGGGCAGGGCTCGCCCTGCCCTAAGAAGAGCCGGATCCGCGGCGACCTGTAGGCATGCGCAACATCCGGCTCACCCTCAGCTATGACGGCACCGACTTCTTCGGCTGGCAGCGCCAGACGGAGAAACGGACCGTTCAGGAGGTCGTCGAGGAGGCGATCGGCCAGCTTACGGGGACGGTGCCGGACGTCACGGCGAGCGGCAGGACCGACGCTGGGGTCCACGCGCTGGGGCAGGTGGTCCACTTCCTCACGACGTCGCGGCACGGGCCGGAGGTCTTCGTCAAGGCGCTCAACGCGCTGCTGCCGTCGGACGTCCGCGTCCTCGGCGCGCGGGAGATGGCGCAAACATTTCACGCGACGCTCGACGCGAAGGCGAAGTTATATCGCTACGTCATCGACAACGGACCGACCGCCGACCCGTTCCAAAGGCGGTATAGCTGGCACCTCTACCGGCCGCTCGACGTCGCGGCGATGCACTGCGCGGCACAGGTGCTCAAGGGGCGGCACGACTTCCACAGCTTCGAGACGCACTGGCCGAACCGGATGAGCAGCGTCCGGACGATCACCCACATCGCGGCGTGCCGGATGGGGAATTTCGTCTGGCTGGATGTCGAGGCCGACGGTTTCCTGTACAACATGGTCAGGGCGATCGCCGGCACCCTGTCGCTCGTCGGCACGGGCCGGTGGCCCGAGTCGCGGGTGGCCGGGGCCCTGGCCGCGGAGGACCGCGCCGAGGCCGGGCCGACGGCGCCGCCCTGCGGCCTCTTCCTGGTCCGGGTCCGGTACGAGAACGACGAGGAGCGGCGGCCATGACGAGTGCGACCCTGCTACTGACCCTCGCGAGCCTCCTCCAGGTCCCCGCTCGGGGGGGGATGCCCGGCAACTCGCAGTGGCGCGAGCTGCGGCCCAAGGACGGCGGCTTCAACGTCCAGATGCCCGGCGACGCGACGACCCAGAAGCCCCTGGTCAACCCGGGCGGCGTGGCCAAATTGACCGAGCTCCACGGCATCCACCGCAACCACATCGGCTACTTGGCCGGCTTCGCCAACGTGCCCGCGGAGAAGTTGGCCAAGGGGGCCGCCGCCTGGCTCGACGACTGCAAGAGCCGCTTCGTCAAGCTCAACAAGGCCAAGGTCATCAACGAGAGCACCGTCAAGGTCGACGACTACCCCGGCCGCGAGCTGACCGTCGAGTTCACCCTGAAGTCGTCGGGGGTCCGGCAGACGTCGAAGGTGCGGATGTACCTGGTCAAGGAGCGCTATTATTTCCTCCAGGCGCTCGCCTCGAAGCGGCACGGCCTGCCGAACGGCACCGACGAGTTCCTCGACTCGTTCGCTCTGAACGACTCGCCCAACGCGAAGACCCCCCCCGGCGGCTTCCCCGGCCGCGGCGGCGCCGTCGGCGGCCTGGCCCAGGGCGGATTCCCCGGCCGGGCCGGCCTCCCGGGCCCCGGCGGCGTGGCGGGGCCGGGCGGCAACGTTCCGCCCGCCATGACCCGGGGCGCGCGCGCCCAGGCCACGCCGGCCGCCGGCGCCCCGAACGCGAACCCGCAGGCCATGACCCGAGGGGCACGGGGTCGGCCCGGTGCCCCGACGGGTGCGCCGGCCGAGCCGCCGACCACCGCCGGCGGGCCGAACGCGACCCCGCCCCTCGCCCTGCGCGGCATCAAGGGCCGGTTGCCCGCGGCGAACGCGCGCCCGGGCTCGCCGCCGGAGGCCAAGCCCAAGCCGGCCGATTCCGACGACGCGACGACCTCCTGGTCGACCTATACCTCGGTGGAGGGTCGCTTCGAGGTCCGCTTGCCGGGCAAGCCGAACGAGGCCAAGCAGAAGGTCAAGGGTCCCGAAGGCGAGGTCGAGGTCAACGTCATCGGCGCCGAGGGGGGGGACGCGGGTGTCTTCGCCGTCATCTTCCTGGATGCCCCGGACGTCTCCAAGGCCAAGACGTTGGTCGAGTCGCCGATCGACCCGAGCATGGCCACCGTCGGCCTCCCGAACGGCGGGAGCCTGAAGGTTGTCGATGACTCGAAGAAGGTCATCGACGGCCACCCGACCCGGACCCTCCTCCTCGAGCCCACCGAGACCAAGCCGGGCCAGGAGGCCAACACGGTGGAGAGCCGGATCGTCGTGGTCGAGAAGCGAGTCTACATGCTCTACAGCGTCCGCCCGAAGGGGAAGGAACGGACCAAGGAGGTCGATCGCTTCTTCGACTCGTTCAAGATTATGAGCAAGCAAAAACTCGAAGCGATCGATCGGGGTTGACCCGGAAGACCAGCGGAGTCGCGAACGGCCGGCCGTGCGGATCGTCCACGTCATCACGCGCCTGATCCTCGGCGGGGCGCAGGAGAACACCCTGCTGACCGTCGAGGGGCTGCACCATCGCTTCGGCGACGACGTCACCCTCATCACCGGCCCGGCCGAAGGCCCCGAAGGGGACCTCTTCGGCCGGGCGGAGCGATCGGGATTGAAGGTCGTGCTCATGCCGGAACTCGTCCGGCGGATCCGCCCGATCGTCGACGCGCGGGCCTATCGTCGCTTGCGGCGGGAGTTCCGGCGGTTGCGGCCGGAGGTCGTCCACACGCACAGCTCGAAGGCCGCCATCCTCGGCCGCGCGGCGGCCTGGGACGAGCGGGTGCCGGCGGTCGTCCACACGATCCACGGATTGCCGTTCGGGCCGTCGGAGAGGCCCTGGAAGAACCGGCTGTATGTCGCCCTGGAGCGCTGGGCCGCGCGGCGCTGCCACGCGATCGTCGGCGTCTGCGACGCGATGGCGGAGCAGGCCCTCGCGGCGGGCGTCGGCCGGCCGGAGCAGTACCGGACGGTCTACAGCGGCATGGAAGTCGATGCGTTCCTCCACCCGCCCCGCCCGCGCGCCGAGGTCCGGCGCGAGCTGGGCCTCGCCGACCGCGAGGTCGCCTTCGGGACCGTCGCGCGGCTGTTCGAGCGGAAGGGGCACGACGATATCCTCGCCGCGGCGCCGGGCGTCCTGCGCGCGAATCCCGACGTCCGCTTCGTGTTTATCGGCGACGGCCTCTTGAGAACCAGGCTCGAGGCCGACGCCGAGCGGCTGGGCGTCCGGCACGCGTTCCGGTTCGTCGGCCTCGTCCCGCCGGACCGCATCCCGGAGCTGCTCGGCGCGCTCGACGCCGTCGTCCATCCGAGCCTGCGCGAGGGGCTTGCGCGCGTTCTGCCGCAGGCGCTCATCGTCGGCCGGCCGGTCATCAGCTACGACGTCGACGGCGCCCGCGAGGTCGTCCTGCCCGAGACCGGCATCCTCCTGCCGCCTCGCGACATTACCGGCCTGACTTCCGCCATCCTCGAGCTCGCGGCCGACCCGGTCCTCCGCGCCGCGCTCGGGGCCGAGGGGCGCCGACGGTTCGCCGACACGTTCCGCCACGAGACGATGACTGAACGGCTCCGCTCACTTTATCTTGAGTGGCTCGCGACGCCGCGCCAGCCGTGAAGGGTCGGTCTCGCGGCGGATGAGGACGAGGTGGACCGTGAACTCGCGCGCCTTGTCGTGGTTGATCCCCTGGATCGTGCCCCGGTCCTCGACGCGGAAGCGGCGGTCGTACAGGAGCGGCTTCAATTCGTCGGGCAAGAGGGCGGCGACGACGGCGGGGGTCGTCCGCAGGTGGCGGTTGAGGTCGTCGCGGTCGCGGAGGATCGTCACGCGGCGGCCGAGGTCGTAGATGATCGACGGCTGCGAGAGGCTCGCGAGGATCGGCTCGACCCCTTCGTTCTTCGATAACTCCGCGAGCTGCCGGCTGACCTTGGGCGCCATCCGATAGGGCTCGAACGCGGGTACGAACCAGAGGGCCACGAGGAAGCCGAGCGCCGTCCAGGTGAGGATGAGGGTCTGGAACGCGGGCAACGTCCGGTTGTCCTGGATCCGCTCTAGGGCGAGGAGCATCCCCGCGACAAGCACGACGGCCATCGCCAGGGCGGGCCGCCTCAACGGCCAGGGGAGCACGACAACCCCCGCGAGCAACGTCGCCGTCGCGACGAAGCCGAAGCCCACCAGCAGGCCGATGCCGACGCTTCCGAGCGGCCAGCGCCGCAGGCTCTTCACGTCGCGGGCCACCGCCTCGACCAGCCACGCCACCAACAGGGCACAGGGCGGCAAGGCCGGGAGATAATAGTGGATCAGCTTGGTCCGGACGCACTCCAGCAACACCAACGGCCCGACGATCCAGCCGAGCACATAGCCGAATTCCGGCCGCGCCTTCCGCTGCTTCCAGGCCGCGCGCACTGCCGCCGGCAGGAACGACGACCACGGGAAGAACGTGATCATCCCCAGCACGAGGTAATAGCCCGGGAAGCCGCCGTGCTCCTCGATGCCCTCGGTGACGCGGCCGATGCCCTGGAGGCCGAGCGCGAAGCGGTAGAACTCGCCCCGCGTGGCCAGGCCGATCGCGACATACCACGGGAGCGTCAAGGCCACGAAGCCGGCCAGGCCCCGGCGCCATCGCAGCCGTTTCCAGGCGACCGTCGGCGCCCCCCACCACCAGCCCAGCAGGCCCGCGACGGCCACGAACGCCGGGCCGACGGGACCCTTGGTCATCGTCGCCAGCGCGAGGAAGGCCCAGAAGCCGGCCGCCGCCGCGCGCGAGTCGCGCCGGCCAAGCTCCCAGACGCAGGACTGGACGCCGACGAGCCAGAGCGTGAGGGTCGCGTCGGTCGTGGCGATCTTGGATTCGACGAACATCAGCGGCGCCGTCGCCAGGGCCAGGGCCCCGAGCCGTCCCACCGTCGGGCCGAACACCCGCCGGCCGAGCCGCCAGACGAGCAGGCATGTCGCCATGCCGGCGACCGCCGAGACGAGCCTCGCGCCCCAGGGGCCCTCGCCGCCGACGGCCATGCCGGCGCGCATGAGCCAGTAGATCAGGATCGGCTTGTGGTGGCGCGGCTCGCCGTTGAAGGTCGGCCGGAGCCATTCGCCGCGGGCGCGCATCTCGCGGACCGCGCCGGTGAAGCGGGGCTCGTCGCGGTCCCAGAGGCTCATCCGGCCGTTGCCGGCGAGGTTCAGCGCCAGGACCAGGAGGCCGATCGTGATGGCCTCGCGGAGCCGACTCGCCGGCGTCTCGCGGGTCGGCTCGGGTTCGATCGCGTCCACGGCTCCCTCCGTCGGCGGTCGTCCGTCCGTCGGCCCGGTCCGCGACGGGGCGTCGCGGGGGGCGGCGGGAGTATAATGGAACCGCTCCCGGACGTTGAGCCCGATTCCGACGCGATCCGAGCCGCCCGAGGGGTCCGCCCATGGCCGACGAGACCGAGGCCGCGTGCCTGTTGCAGAAAGGCGCCCAGTACCCCCGCCGGCTCGGCCTGCTCGGGCCCTCCGGCGAGGTCTTCGCCGGCTTCCGACAAGGCGCCTTCGCCCTTTATTTCGGCGACGAGCCGTATTTCCACTTCGACCTCGACGGCCGCTGGCAGCGGGCCTTCGTCGCGGGGATCCATCACGTCAAGGCCCTCGACACCACGATCGACGCGATCGACCGCCCTCGAGAAGGCGTCAACCTCGTGCTCCGCCGCCGCACGCTCCCCTTCGCCGAGGCCGGCGACCTCGACGCCCGCGTCCGGTCGGTCGCCCTCGAGCTCAACGACGGCCTCGGCCGCGGCCATTACGAGCGGCTCGCGCCCCCTCCCGGCGTGGCGCCGATCACGATCGACGAGCTGCGCGCGTTCCTCGATCGCGTCACGCTCTGGGACGCCTCGGCCTGGTTCGCGCAGCGCGAGCGTTACCTCGACGCCTATTCGCTCCCGATGTTCATCCCCCCCGACGGCCCGAATTCGGTCGTGATCCAGGGAGGGGGCACCTCGCGCGATCGTTCCTTCGGTGGGGCACCGTCGACGTCGGATCACCTTCCAACCGGCCCGGCCCTCCGTGCGCGCCGCGTCGCGGACCTCCTCGGCCGCCGGGTCGCCCTGTGCAAGCGGATCGCCCTCGTCGGCGACGACCTCTTCGGCGACGGCGGCGGCCACGTCGCCGCGATGATCCGGGAGGCGAGCGACGTCTTCCCCGTCACGCCCGACTCGCGTCGGCGCTGGGAAGCCAGGTATCCCGACGCAGCGGCGCGAATCGAGGCGTTCTCCGCTTACTGCGACGACTTCCAAACTCCCCCGCCCGACGCCGAGACCTGGGCCGCGTTGCGTACCTCGGGGCTTCGGCGCGTCCATCTGGCCGTCGAATCGGGCTGCCCGGCGGTGCGAGCCCTCTTCGAGAAGACATGGGACGAAGGACGGCTCAAGGCATTTGTCGCGGGCCTGAAAGGGGCGGGATTGGCCGCGTCGATCCTCGTGCTCGTGGGCGCGGGGGGCGAGGAATACGACGCGAGGCACGTCGCCGAGACCGTGCGACTCATCGAATCGCTCGACCTCGGCCCGAATGACTTCCTCTATCTGCTCGACGCGGCCGATGTCGCCGGTCCCGAGGCCGTGGCCCGCCTCGCCGAACTGGGCCATCCCCCGTGGATCGGCCCCTCGGCGCACGATCAGCGCGAGCGACTTAAGACCGCCCTGGAACCGCTCCGCAATGCGCGGAAGGTCAAGGTTCTGAACTTCACGACGGAGAAGCAGTGACGCCGCCGCCCGTCACGAGGGCTTCCGACAGCGGTAGTAGAGCAGGTAACACTGCTCGATGTCATCATAGAGGTGCGCGTGCCGCACCGCCTCCTCGAGGTCGAAGACCCCGCTCGCGAGGCTCCGCGCGAAGAGGCATGCCCCCTTGGCCTCCTCGATCGCGAAGCCGGTCGAAGACAGGAGGGCCGAGAGTTCGGCGTGCGTGAACTCGTATTTGTGATCCGGGTTAATATATTCGTCGGGATACTGGATCTTGGTGACGGCGCGGTTGGGGGTGTCGAGGCAGAAGTGGCCGCCGGGGCGGAGGACGTGGCAGACCTCGCGGCAGGCCGCGACCGCGTCGTCGAGGGTCACGTGCTCGATCGACTGCCCGGAGTACACCAGGTCGATCGACCCGTCCTCGAAGGCGGAGAGGTCGGCGAGCGACGAATACACGTCGCACACCGGCCCTTGCGGCGTCGCGATCACGTCGCGGTATTCGCCGCAGATCTCGGCGTAGAGGGCGTGTCGCTCGTCGCGGGGCAGCTCGACGATGCTCAGGCTCTCGAACGCGTAGGGATAGCCGAAGGCGACCATCGCCCCCTCGGGTCGCCCCTCGCAGCTCCCGCCGAGGTCGACGATCCGGCGGGCCTTGGGCAACTGGGCGAAGATCTCGAGCCGGGCGGCGTGGATGGCCTCGTGCGAGACCCGGCCGCGCCGGGGTCGCCTCGTCCCATCGGCGTCGCACGCACTCCGGCGAGTTCCGGAGGCAGTCGACGAGCTCGTCGCGGCCGATCCGGCCGTCGGCGAGCATCGCCAGGTACAGGGCGCGGCCGGCCTCGTCGGCGGGCCGGCCCAGGACGACCCTGTAGGCCATCTCGAGGAATTCGGCGTCGGTCGGCGGCGCGGCCGGGTCGGCGATCGGGCCGCCGCGATCGGCGACCCAGCGCTTGAGACGGGAAGGCCACCGGGTCGCGGTCGCCATGCGTCGTCCTCGTGCTGGCGTTGGGGCCGGGGGTTCCGCCCCCAGGCCGCTCGGGGCGCGCGGCCCCGGCGGGCGTCGGGATAGCACGGAATCGCCGTCGCGCCAAGCCCGATCAGTGGCTCATCCGCCGCTGGCGACGGCCGCCGATGAAGCTGTCGAAGACGTACTTGCCCAGGTCGTCGGCCGAGCAGTAGGCCGCGACCCCCTGGGTCACGCGCGCCAGCTCCTCGACGAAGTTGACCAGGCCCAGGTAGAAGTAGTCTTCGATCAGGGCGAAGCTGGAAACGCGGATGCCCGCCGCGGCGCAGCGCCGGGCCTCGGCGAGCGTGTGCATGGCGGTCTTCTCCGACGGCGGGTAGATCAGGACCGCCTCGCGCCCCTCGATGTGCGCCGTCGGCTCGCCGTCGGTGACGATGATGACCTGCTTGTTGTTCGCGCCCGAGCGGGCGAGGATGCTCCGCGCCAGCTTCAGGCCGGCGTGGATGTTCGTGAAGTGCTGGACCTGCCTCGGCAACGGGGCGTCGAGGCTGAGGCGCAGGTGGACGCGGCTATCCCAGAGCCCGACCGGCTTCGGCGCCGAGTTCAGGAGCTGTCGCTCGGTCATGACGCTGGCCAGCGTGTAGAAGCCGACCATCTGGAGCGTGTCCTGCGCGTACTGCGCCCGGACCATCGCCTGGAGGGCCAGCGCCACCTTCTTCGTCATCGCGTACTTGCCGTAGCGGCCCATCGAGCCGCTCATGTCGATCAGGACGACGGTGGCGCAACTGGTCTGGTACTCGGTCTCGTAGACGACGTAGTCGTCTTGCTGGATCTTGACCGGGACGCCCCCGCTCTGGCGGACCATCGCGTTCTTGAGCGTCTCGTGGAGGTTCAGGTTCGCCAGCGAGTCGCCGAAGACGTAGGGCTTCGAGTCCTCGTGCCGGACCGTGCCGGCCCCTTTCTGCGGCGTCTCGTGCTTGCCGAGGCCGTCGCGCCGGAAGGTCTGGAAGAGGCTAGCGAGGGCCCCGTCCTGGATGCGCCTCAACCCTCTCGGCGCGACACGGAACCGCCCCTCGCCGTCCTTCTCGATCAGGCCCTCTTGCTGGAGCAGCTCGACGATGTCCTGGTCGTCGTCGTCGAGGTCGTCCAGGTTGCGGAGGACCTGGTCGCCGTGCTGCATGATGTAGTCGGCGAGGCGGTCGAACAGCTCCTCGGCCGACTGCGGCCGGAACTGCTGCGAGCCGTCCCACTGGGTGTATTCGTAGAGGGACATGGTTCGACTCGCGACCCGCCTCAGCGCCGATACGTCGCGGTGCCGGGCTTGATGTTCTTGTTGAGCTTGTTGTGGACGTGCAGCCCATCGAGGATGAACTCGACGGCGCTGGCCGCGGCGGCCTCGCGGGCGTCGGGGTCGTCGAGGGTCGGCAACGTCTCGCGGACGAGGTCGTCGGCGCGCTTGCGGAGGCCGGGGACCTTCTCGACGCGGCTCAGGACCTCGCGGGCCGGCAACGTGTCGCCGACCTCGACGCCGCGGCCCGACTCGAAGTGGTCGATCGCGGCGCGGAACTCCTTCGGCTCGCAGTATTGCGCGAATACATTCTTGACCGCCTCGGCGACGATCCGCTCGACCAGTTTGTCCTCCTGGCCGTCGTCCTCCGACATCGTCAATTCCAGCTTGCCGCGCGAGCTGGGGGCGACGTGGGCCAGGTCGGTCACGCGGGGGACGACCCAGCGCTCGTCGTTCAGGATCGCGCGCCGCTCGGCGTTCGAGACGACGTTTTCCAGGTTCGCGATCGACATCCGGACCGAGACGCCCGATTGCTGGTTGACGTGCGAGCTCGACCGCGCCAGCCGCGAGACCTCCTCGACGACCTCCTTGATGTAGCTCGGGATCGCCAATCGGCCGCCGTCGCGCTCGAGCCAGGCGTTCTGGTCGCTGATCGCGATGCCCAGCTCGCGGGTGAGCGGGTAGTGCGTGCGGACGACCGAGCCGATCCGGTCCTTCAGCGGAGTGACGATCCGGCCGCGATTCGTGTAGTCCTCGGGGTTGGCCGAGAAGACCATGCAGAGGTCCAGGTTCAGGCGGATCGGGAAGCCGCGGATCTGGACGTCGCGCTCCTCCAGCACGTTGAACAGGCCAACCTGGATCTTGGGCGAGAGGTCGGGCAGCTCGTTGATGCAGAAGATGCCGCGGTTGGCGCGCGGGATCAGGCCGAAGTGCATCGTCAGCTCGCTCGAGAGGTACCGCCCCTCGGCGTGCTTGATCATGTCGATCTCTCCGATCAGGTCGGCGATGGTCACGTCGGGCGTCGCGAGCTTCTCGTGATAGCGGGCGTCGCGGCCGACCCAGTCGATCGGCGTGGCGTCGCCCATCGCGGCGACCTTGTCGCGGGCCTCCTTGGAGATCGGCGCATAGGGGTGGTCGTTGACCTCGGAGCCGGCGACGACGGGGATGGCGTCGTCGAGCAGGTGGACGAGCTGGCGGAGCATCCGCGTCTTGGCCTGGCCGCGAAGGCCGAGCAGAAGGAGGTCGTGCCGCGACAGGATCGCGTTCTGGACCTGCGGGATGACCGTCTCCCCGTAGCCGAGGATATCCGGGAAGATCGGCTCGTCGCGGCGGAGCCTGGCGATCAGGTTGCGGCGCAGCTCGTCCTTGACCGACTCGGGGCGATGGCCGCTGGCGCGGAGCTCGCCGAGGGTCCTGGGTCGTTCCGTCACCATCGTGTCGGGGACTCCGTGGGTGTCGCGTCGTGGCGGCTGGGCGTTGCGCGGCCGGGGAGGGGGCGCAGTCCTACCCCTGTATGCTAAGCCGGCCGTCAAGCCGCCGTCAACGCGGCGCGGCGTCGTCCTCGGCGTCGAAGAGGCGGCTGACGCTCTCGCGGCGGTGGATCGACTCGATCGCCCGCGCGAATAACGGGGCGGCGCTGATGGTCTTGCAGCAGGGGGCCAGGGGCTCGGCGCGGTAGCCGATGGTGTCGGTCAGGACGAGCTCCTTGATCGGGCTCCGGGAGAGCTTCGTCGCCGCCCCCTTGGAGAACACGCCGTGCGTCACGCAGGCGTAGATGTCCCTGGCCCCGCGGAGCTTGCAGGCGCGGGCCATCTCGATCAGGGTGCCGCCGGAGATCGTGAAGTCGTCGACGATCAGGACGTTCTTGTTCTCGACGTGGCCGATGACGTCGAGCACCTCGGCGCGCTCGTCGTGCTCGGGTCGCATCTTGTTGCCGATGACCAGCGGCGCCTTCATCGCCTGCGCGAAGCGGTTGGCCTGCTTGCTGAAGCCGACGTCGGGGCTGGCGACGACGAGGTCGGGGATGGCCTTCTTCTTGAAGTATTCGGTCAGGAGCGGCATCGCGTACAGGTGGTCGACCGGGATCTTGAAGAACCCCTGGATCTGCGGGCTGTGCAGGTCCATCGTCAGGACGCGGTCGGCGCCGGCGGCCTCGATCATGTCGGCGACGACCCGGGCGCGGATCGAGACGCGGGGCTCGTCCTTCTTGTCCCCCTTGGCGTAGGAGAAGAACGGGATGACCGCCGTGACCTGCATGGCGCTGGCGCGCTTGAAGGCGTCGATCCAGAAGGCCAGCTCGACGAGGTTGTCGTTCACGGGGTACTCGGTCCCCTGGATGATGAAGACGTCGCGGCCGCGGACGTTCTCCAGGACGCGGACGAAGATGTTCCCCTCGCTGAAGGTGATCGTCTCCGAGCGGGCCACCTCGGTCCCGAGCTGCGCGGCGATGGCGTGGGCCAGCTCGCGCGAGGCCGAGCCGGCGAACAGCTTCAGCTCGCCGTAGGGGTCTGTCGACTTCGACGAAGCGTACCCGACGAGCGACTTCTCCATGCGACAGCCCCTCCCCCCCTCCGGGCCGTTGCCGCCGCCGCCACGCCGCGGCGGGGCCCCGGCGGGCCCGCGAAGGATTCGTGAAGGAGCGTCATCTTACCCCGGCGGAGGGCCTCCGGGCCAGCCGAAGCCGCTCAGGGCCCCTCGTCGCCGAGCGTCTTCTTCCGCCGCAGCATGTGATGATAATGCTGCGCGAAGCGGTGCGCCTCGTCGCGGACGTACTGCAAGAGCCGCAAGGCGAACGACCGCCGGCTCAGGACGATCGGCTCGGCGCGGCCGGGGACGAAGATCTCCTCGTCCTGCTTGGCCAGCGAGATCAAGGTCGGCGGCGTCTCGCCTAGGGCCTTGAAGGCGTCGAGCGCCGCGCCGAGCTGCCCCTTGCCGCCGTCGATCAGGAAGATGTCCGGGAA
Source organism: Isosphaeraceae bacterium (assembly GCA_035551935.1). Lineage (GTDB taxonomy): Bacteria > Planctomycetota > Planctomycetia > Isosphaerales > Isosphaeraceae > DASZMJ01. The sequence goes on along the minus strand of DASZMJ010000687.1, from coordinate 23,151 downwards.
CGGCTTGTCGCGCTCGCGGAGCCCCTGGATCCGGCGGCTGACGACCTCGCGGATCGAGGTGTAGTCGTCCACGCCCGCGACGCTCTTGATCCGATACCGTCGATAGCCCGGCTTGAACGGCAGGCCGTCGATGAACGTGACGAGCGAGCCGACGGTCTCGGTGCCGCCGAGGTGGGCGATGTCGACGCCGTGGATCGTCCTCGGCAACGCCTCGAGGCCGAGCACCTTCTTGAGCCCCTTGAGGCCCTTGCGCGGGTCCTGGTAGAAGACCTCGGGCTGGGCGTGCTTGGCCAGGTCGCCGCGGAGGTTGAGGTTCCGCAGCGCCTTCAGCTCATCGCGCAGCCGCGCGGCCTTCTCGAACTGCAACTCCTTGCTCGCCGCCTTCATCTCCTCCTCCATCTCGGCGAGGACGACGTCCTTCTTGCCGTCGAGGAAGAGCCGGAGCCGGCGGATGTCGCGCCGGTAGGCCTCGCGGTCGATCCGCAGGTTGCAGGGGGCGGTGCACTGCTCGATCGAGTGCAGGAGGCAGGGGCGGAACCAGCGCCAGCGGGGGTCGTCCTCGTGGATGTCGAGCGAGCAGGTGCGGAACTTGAAGATCTTCTGGAGGATCTGGATAGCGCCCCGGAGGCTCTTGGCCCTGGGGAACGGGCCGTAGAGCTTCACGCCGCTGGTCTCGGGCTCGCGGGTGAAGTTGACGCGGGGGAAGTCCTCGTTGGTGGTGATCTGGAGGTAGGGGAAGGACTTGTCGTCCTTGAGGTCGGCGTTGTGCTTCGGCTGGATGTCCTTGATCAGCCGCGCCTCCATGAGGAGGGCGTCGACCTCGCTCTCGGCGGCGAGGAAGTCGGCGTCGACGACCTCGCCGATCCAGTCGCGGATGCGCGGGTCGTCGGCCGCGGTCTTCTGGAAGTACGAGCCGGCTCGGGCGCGGAGGTTCTTCGCCTTGCCGACGTAGATGACCCGCCCCTGCGCGTCCTTGAACAGGTAGACGCCGGGGCCCGTCGGGAAGCCCCGGACCTTCTCGGCGGGCCCGGCCGCCGTCGTCGTCGCGGGTGTGTCGGCCATCGGTCAAGCCTCGATGTTGGGCGGGCGGCTAGGCTGCGAGGAGTGCCGTGAGATCAGGCCGCGACGGTCTCCTTGGCGGCCTCGTCGCGGCAGGCCGCCATGAGGGAGTTGATCGTGGCCGCGAGCCGATCGGCGTCGTGGATGTCGATCGTTTGCAAGTCCTTGACGAACGCGTCGACCAGCAGTCGGCCGAACTGCCACGAAAAGCCGTTCGTCGTGATGCCGTAGATCGACCGGTCGGCATGATCCGTCAGTCGCTGGGCGACGAGCATCGCGGCGAGGCACTGCCCCCAGCCGCGTTCGAAGTCGTCCTTCTTGGCCTCGATGATCATCCAGAGATAGGGCCCGTCGAAGACGATCGCCCAGAGGGGCGATCGCCGGGCCACGAGGTAGTCGGGCACCCCGCTGAGATCGTCGTCGAAGCGGATCGGCATGTGGCTCCAAAGGGTCAGCGACTCGTGGTAGGGTTTCCAGACCTCCCGGAGCATGGGGTAGCTCAAGGTCTCGCAGGCGGCGGCCTCGGAGCGATCGAACGGGACCTCGCTCATCGTGAACGCGAGTTCCTCGCGGAACGAGTCCGAGAGGCGGGCCGGGATCGGGGCGACGAACGACTCGCGGCGGCAGTGGATGTTGTGCGCGCGGGCCACGTCGTGGGAGGTATAGGATGTGAAGGGCATTGTTGAATCCTTCTCCTTGACGACGGTCAGCCGCCGGTGGCTCCCTTCACGTATTCTTCGAGGTCGCTCGTCATCCGGTCAAGCCGGCGGGACGTCTCTTCCTTGATGCCGGCCAGCGCGGCGCGGCCGGAGACGCCGTCGGTGGGGGTACGGGCGAAGAGGTAGAACTTGATCTTCGGCTCGGTGCCGGAGGGCCGGGCCGCGAAGCGGACGCCGGGGGCGTCGAGGTGGAAGATTAGGAGGTCTCCCGAGGGCTGGGGGAGCGGCTTCGACGGGCCGCCGGTCAGGGAGCGGATCTCGTGGGTCTTGTAGTCATAGACCTCGGTAACGGCCAGTCCGGCGATCGTCTTCGGGGGTGAATTGCGGAACGAGGACATCAGCCGCTGGATCTGAGCGGCCCCTTCTCGACCCTCCATCGTCTTGTTGATGAGCCGCTCGCCGTAGTGGCCGACGGTCAGGTAGAGATCGTCGAGGTATTCGAGGACGGTCTGGCCTCGTGCCTTCATCTCGGCGGCGAGTTCGGCGAATATGAGCGAGGCGACCGCGGCGTCCTTGTCGCGGGCATAGGTCCCCTTGAGATAACCGTGCGACTCCTCGAAGCCGAGCAGGAAGCCCTCGGGCCCGGCCTCGTCGATGCGGACGCCGATCCACTTGAAGCCGACGAGCAGGTCGTCCTCCGTGCGGACCCCATACCGCTCGGCCAGCGCGCGGGCCATCCGGGTCGTGACGAGCGTGGTCACGAGGTAGTGGTCCCCCTTGAGCGTCCCCCGCGCCTTCGACTGTTCCAGGACGAACGCGGCCAGCAGCGCGCCGATCTGGTTGCCGTCGAGGGTGGTCCAGTCTCCCTTCGGGTCGCCGGTGACGGGCAGGCCGACGCCGATGCGATCGGCGTCGGGGTCGCTGGCGAGCACGAGGTCGGCGCCGTTGGCCTTGGCCTCGGCGATAGAGGCGTCGAGGGTCTTGGGGATTTCGGGGTTGGAGACGTGGCCGGGGACGTTCGAGAAGTCGGGGTCGGGGTTGCGCTGGGAGGCGAGGACGTTGACCTTCTCGAAGCCGGCGGCGCGGAGCGCGGCGACGACGTTCGACTCGCCGACGCCATGCAGTGGCGTGTAGACGATCGACAGGTCGCGCGCCGAGGCGACCGCCTGGGCGACGACGGCGGCGATGTAGTCGTCGTCGACCTCCTTGCCCACCAGGACGATCGTGCCGTCGTCGAGCCCGGCGGCGAAGGACTTCTCGGGGATCTCGCGGTCGGAGGCCGCCTTGACGCAGGCGATGATGCCGGCGTCGTCGGGCGGCACGATCTGGCCGCCGGTCGGCGCGTAGCACTTGAAGCCGTTGTCCGACGGCGGGTTGTGCGACGCGGTGATCATGATCCCCGCGTCGCATTCCAGGTGCCGGACCGCGAAGGAGAGCAGGGGGGTCGACCGCGGCTCGGGGAAGAGGAAGACCTGGAACCCGGCCCCCGCCAGCACCCGGGCGCAGCGCTCGGCGAACTCGGGCGAGTTGTGCCGCGTGTCGCGGGCGATGACGCAGGAGCGGGGCTCGTCGGCCCCCTTCTTGCTCAGGATGTAGTCGGCCAGGCCGCGGGCGCTCTCGCCGATGGTCCGGTCGTTCAGGACGTTCGTCCCCACGGGGTACATCCGGCCACGACGGCCGCCGGTGCCGAACTCGAGGACCGCATAGAAGGCGTCGTCGAGCGCCTTCCAGCGGCCGGCGTCGATGTCCTCGGCCAGCCGCTGGCGGTACGAGGCGAACGGCGCCTCGGTCAGCCAGCGGCGGATGTTCGCCGCCGCCGTTGCCGAGAGCTGCCCCGCGGCCTCGGCCCGCGCGACCTGCTCCAGTCGATCCTCCGCCGGCATAGTTCGTCGTTCTCCCGAACGTTGAAAAGGAGTGGCCGGCGGACGTGGGAACGCCCGTCGGGATCGGGCCCCAAGCCTATCCCGAGCCGGCGCGGGGCCGCAAGCCCCCCAATGCCCCGACCACCGCAACCCCCGCGCCGTCGGGCCGGCCGCTTCGGACGACACAACCGGAATCTTCAACGAAACTTCCGGGACGCGATCGCGGCCCCGACGGCGTGTAAGGAGTTCGGTTTTGTAAGATCGCCACGGGACCCTTCGACGTTCCGTCAAGCCCAATTCCCCGACGACCCTTCGACCGGTGGCCGGTCGACTTCTCCTGATCGCGGCCCATGCCCCCCGTTCCCAAGGACTTGCGAGCGGTCCGCCGGCCCGATTCGCGGCCCGTCACGCGACTGGCACGCGGCTTGCGTTTCTTCGCGACGCCCTACCGGCAACGGCCCTCCTCGCCCCGGAAAAAACAACTGAAGTCGGTCCAGGCCCGCGGACGACAGACCCTTCGCCAGTCAGGGTGGCCGGCGCAAGGACACGAACGCCGATCCGGCGTTGACGGATAATCACGGAGGTTTCCGGACATGGCTCGGACCCGGACCCAGACGCGGCGGTCGCCCCGCCTCGAATGCCTCGAAGGCCGGCAAGTCCTGTCAGCCGCCGGGGGCCCGACGGCCGATCAGCTCTACATGCTCGAGCGCCTCAACTGGGCCCGCCAGAACCCCGCCGCCGCCGCCGACTGGGCCGTCTCGAACCTCGACGCCAACGAGCAGGCCACCGCGAACTACTACAACGTGAACCTGAGCCAGGTCCAGCAGCAGATCGCCTCGACCCCCGCCCGGCCCCCCTTGGCCTGGAGCGACACCCTCGCCCAGACCGCCCAGGGTCAGAGCCAGTACCAGGCCGACACCGGCACCCAGACCCACTCCGGCCCCGGCGGCACGAGCCTCGACCAGCGCCTCGACGGCGCCGGCTACACCAATCGCCTGGTCGACGGCGAGAACGCCTACGCCTACTCGCAGTCGGTCGACCAGGCGATGCAGGCCTTCCTGATCGACTGGGGCGTCCCCGACCAGGGCCACCGGCGCAACATCCTCCAGCCCGACGCCTCGCAGCCGTCCTACCGCGAGGTCGGCATCGGCATCGTCAGCTCCAACAACAACGGCCTCGGCCCCAACGTCATCACCCAGGACTTCGGCGCCCAGAACGGCTCGAACCCCTACCTGCTTGGCATCGCCTACAACGACAAGAACAACAACAACTTCTTCGATCCCGGCGAAGGGCTCGGCGACGTGACCGTTACCGCGGTCAACGCCCAGAACGGGCAGTCGCAGGCGGTCCAGACCTGGGCCTCGGGCGGCTACCAGTTGCAGCTCGCCCCCGGCACCTACAACGTCACGGCCGTCGAGAATGGCCAGACTCTCCTGAACCAGCAGGTGACGCTCGGCAACAACAACGTCGAGCTGAACGTCGTCGAGCACAACGGTCAGCCCACGACCCAGCCCCCCAGCCAGCCGCAACCCCAACCCCAGCCCAAGGCCGCGCCCGTCCAGCAGGCCCCGCCGGTCCAGCAAACTCCGCCGGTCCAGCAGGCGCAGCCGGTCCAGCAGGCCCAGCAAGCCCCGCAGATTCAGCCCCAGGTCACGGCGCCGACCTCGCAGGGCTCGCCGTCGGTGGGTGGCGTCCTGCCGGGGGTGAACTGGCAGTGGCAGTCGTGGTCGGTCTGACGCACCCCGAAGCATTGCCGCCGCTGTCTCGTCGCGATGCGACCCCGCCCGCGGTGCCCGCCCGCGGGCGGGGTCGTTTTCAGTAGTGGAAGCCGTTGCGGCGGACGTGGACCATCGGCTCGGCGTCCGGCGCGAAGACCGCGCCGCCAACGACGCGGGCCAGGACGATCCGGTGGTCGCCGCCGTCGAGGGCGCCGGCGACTTCGAGGTCGAGGAAGGCCAGGGCCTCGGCCAGGACGGGCCCGCCACGGGCGTCGTCGCGGACGGCGAGCCCCGCGAAGGGGTCGTCGTCGGGCCGGAAGCCGCGGGCGAAATGGCGGATCAGGTGCTTCTGGCCGTCGGCCAACTGGCTCAGGGCGAACGCCCCGGATTCGGCCACCCAGGCGGTCAACGGGCGGTCGTGGCGCAGGGCGACCGTCAGCATCGGCGGGTCGAAGCCCGCCTGCTGGACCCAGCTGGCCAGCAGCCCGCCGGCGCGGTCGTGGTGCCGGCTCGTGAAGATGAAGAGGCCGCTGGGCAAGCGGCCCAGGGCCTGACCCAGCGGCGAGATCGGCGGCGTGGTGGTCGGCTCCATCGATCGTCCTCGAAGGCTTGCGGCGAACGAATCCCCGGACACCCAGGATCTTACGCGATTACCGCCGCGCCCAGCGATCGGACCACGTCCGCGGCGGGTCGGGGGCGGAAGTTGGAGTTTGTCCTTGACACTACTCCATACCAGCAATACACTTCAGCCTACGCCGACGGCACCCGACGGCTCTCGCCTCCAGGAGACCGCCATCGTGACCAAGAAAGAGATCGTCAAGAGGATTTCCGAGGAAATCGGCCTGACGCAACTCAAGACCAAGGACATCGTGCAGCGGACCCTCGACGCGATCATCGAGACGCTGGTCTCCGAAGGCCGGATCGAGCTGCGCAACTTCGGCGTCTTCGAGGTCAAGCAGCGGGCTCCCCGCAAGGCGCGCAACCCCCGGACCGGCGCCAAGGTCTCGGTACCGGCCAAGAACGTGGTGACCTTCAAGCCGGGCAAGGAAATGGAGGAATTGGTCCGGAAGATGAATCCGGAAAATCTTCCCCTGTTGGACGAGGCCGAAGATGCCGATGAAGAAGGCAATGGACCCGTCGAAGGGGCCTCCAAGGGCCTGCGGGGCACTCCCGCGGCCCAGGCCGACTCGACCGAGTGAGCCCCGGAGGGGGCTCGCGGGCCCTTGGCGGTGCCGGCCGTGGCCACGGCCGTCCCGCCGGATCGGAGCCGCGACGACGTAGCGGAGCGCGCGGCGGGCCCGATCCGGGTGGTCCCGAACGGAAGCGGGAGGATCCCGGCATGCGCAAAGTCGTCTTGGCCCTGTTCCTCGCCTGGGGGGCCCTGGCCGCGGGCCAGGGGTGCGCCCCGGTCCCCTTGCCGCACTACGCGGCCCAGCCCCAACGCCGCGTCGAGCAATTGCTCGTCGACTCCGAGAACCTCCGACAGGCCGGCGACGAATGGAACCGCTTCTGGTTCCTCGATCAGCCCTCGCACCTGACCCCGTTCCGGACCCACGGCGGCCTCGGGCCCTGATGACCGGGCCGGCCGTCGCCCACACGTCGAGCGGGCCGAGGCGCGAGACGTCCCGTCGCGCCCCGGCCGCTCGCCTTTGGTCGTGATCCGGTCGGTCGGGCCGCTCACCCGCGGTCGCCCCCCGTCGCGAGCCGCGACCGCCGCTGCGCGATGGTCTCCATCAGGGAACGGAACGACCGGGCGAACGAGTCGACCCCCTCGCGGAGCAGTTGCGAGGTCACGTCGTCCATGCTGATTCCCAGCTCGGAGAGGTTTCGGAGGGTCGCTTGCGCTCCCGCCGGGTCCTCGGCCAGGCTTGGCCGGACCTTGCCGTGGTCCTTGAACGCGGCGAAGGTCGCCGGGGGCATCGTGCTGACGGTGTCCGGGCCGATCAGCTCGTCGATGTAGAGGGTGTCGGAATAGGCCGGGTCCTTGGTGCCGACCGACGCCCAGAGCAGGCGTTGGACGCGGGCGCCACGCGCCTCGAAGGGGGCGAACTCGGGGCCCTTGAAGATCGACCGAAAGCGTGCGTACGCGTCCTTGGCATTCGCGATCGCCGCCTTGCCCCGCAGGCCTTGCAGGACGGCGCGGCGGCCGGTGTTGGGCTCGACGCGGAGTCGGGTGTCGATCCGCTTGTCCACCTCGCTGTCGATCCGCGAGACGAAGAAGCTGGCGACCGACGCGACCCGATCGATCGGCCGGCCCAGGTCGGCGCGGCGCTTCAGGGCCCGGATGTAGGCGCGGGCGACGGCGTCGTACGCCTCGACGCTGAACAGCAGGGTGACGTTGACGTTGATGCCGTCGAAGAGCGCCTCCTCGACCGCGGCGAGCCCCTCGGGCGTGCCGGGGATCTTGATCATCGCGTTGGGGCGGTCGATCAGGTCCCAGAGCTTGCGAGCCTCGATCAGGGTCGCGTCGGTCCGGTGGGCCAGCAGCGGCGAGACCTCGAGGCTGACGTAGCCGTCGAGGCCGTCGGTCCGGTCGTAGACCGGCCGGAAGAGGTCGAGCGCCCCGCGGATGTCGGCGACCGTCAGCCCTTCGTAGATCGCGTCGCCGTCGGCCCCGCCGCGGAGCAGCTCGTCGAAGGCCGACGCGTACTCGTCGCCGTGGCCGATCGCCTTCTCGAAGATCGTCGGGTTCGACGTCACACCGCGCAGGTCGTCCTCCTCGATCAGCCTGCGAAGCTCACCCTCCTCGACGAACTTGCGGCCCATGAAGTCGAGCCAGACGCTCTGCCCGAGCGCCTGGAGGTCGGCCAGCGGGCTGGTCCTCGTGGTGGTTGCGGTGGCCATGGCGAAGCGTGCTCCTTCCCGATCGGGGGGCTATCTGGGGAGGCGGGCCTCCGTCGAGGCCCGATGCCCCATCATACGGCGGCGGAGCCCGACCTTGCGAGGTCTGAGGGCTGGGACGACTTCGGCCCGCGGTTCGGCTCCCGGCCGGATTGACGCGCCGACGACCGGGGGCAAGAGTGCAAACGGAACGCCACGCCCGATGTCCTCGGAGGGAGCCCGGCCATGGGCCGCCAACCGCGACGACCACGCCTCGAGGGGCTCGAATCCCGCGAGCTCTTGACGACCGGCTACCAGCTCACGCCCGACGGCCCCGTCGGCCCGTTCCCCCTGGTCGACGGGCGGACCGCACAGATCCTCCCGTCGCCGTTCCCGACCGTCGCGCCTCGCGTCCTGAGCTCGACCCTCCTGCCTCGGCTCGGCCAGGTCCTCATCACTTTCGTGGCCGATCCCGCCGGAATCAACCAGGCGAGCCTCGCGACCTCCTCGAATTACTCCCTCGTGCGCCTCCACGGCACCTCCGGCCTGAACCTCACGATCACCTCCGCCGTCGTGGCCCAGCCGTCCGCCGGCGGCACGCAGACCGTGACCTTGAACGTCGGCGGCAACGCCCCCCTCCCGCGCGGGGTCTATGCCTTGACGGTCGTCTCCGGCGGCATCCGGGATAACGCCGGTGTCCCCCTCGACGGCGAGTTCACCCGGTTCCTCCCCTCGGGCGACGGCCATCCCGGCGGCAACTTCCAATCCCTGCTGCTGACCAACGGCCCGCTCTCGTTCACCGAGGTCCCCACCGCCCCGTTCATCTTCTTCGGCTTCACCCCCGAGCCCCACCACACCAACCGGTCCGCCTCCTTCCGTCCGCGTCTGCCGTCTCCGGCCGGCTCGCGTTCGTGACGCCGGCAATCTCCGCGTGATGTCGCTCCCGTCCGGGAGCGATTACGATGAGGGGCGCATCGCATCCGCGTGCGCCCCCCGTCGATGGCGGAATCGCTCCGTTGACGGGCACCTCGTCGCCCGAGGGATCGCCCATGTCCCTACTCGCCGACCCGTTCCGTCGGAAGCTCGCCGGGCTCGACGCCGGAGACCCGCGTCATGTCGTGGCCCTCGTCGACCTGATCCTGGCCGAGGCGCGGGCCGCGGGGGCGAGCGACGTGCATCTGCTGCCGACGGCCGACGGCCTCGAGTTGCGTTGGCGGATCGACGGCGTCTTGCAAGCGGTCTCGACCTTGCCGGCGACCCTGGCGCCGAACGTCGTCGCGCGGCTGAAGGTGGTCGCCGAGTTGTTGACTTACCGGACGGATCTCCCTCAGGAGGGACGCATCCGGGGGGCGCCGGGCGACGTCGAGATGAGGGTCAGCACCTTCCCGACGTTGCACGGCGAGAAGGCGGTCGTCCGCCTCTTCGTCGGCTCGGGGGGGTTGCTCCGGCTCGACGACCTCGGCTTGCCGGTCGAGGTGCGCGATGCGCTCCGGCTGCTCCTCGACGAGACCTCGGGCGCCATCCTTCTGGCCGGGCCGGCGGGGAGCGGCAAGACGACGACGATCTATGCCTGCCTGCGCGAGCTCGCCGCCTCGACGGAGGGCCGTCGCAGCCTCGTGACCCTGGAGGACCCCATCGAGGCGGCGCTCAACGGAGTGTCCCAATCCCAGGTCAACCCGGCGGCCGGCTTCGACCTCGCCACGGGCCTGCGGTCGCTCGTGCGGCAAGACCCCGAGGTCATCGCCGTCGGCGAGATCCGCGACCGCGCGACGGCCGAGGTCGCGTTCCAGGCGTCGTTGACGGGCCACCTCGTTCTGAGCACCTTCCACGCCGGCGGCGCCGCCGAGGCGATCGGCCGCCTGGTCGATATGGGCGTCGAGCCCTTCGTTCTCCGTAGCGGCCTCCGCGCCGTGGTCTGCCAGCGCCTCCTGCGGCGGCTCTGCTCCTGCGCCCGAGCGATCGATCGACGAGAGGATCGGCTCGGCCTCGACGTCCTCAACGCCTTCCAAGCCGTCGGTTGCCCGTCCTGCCGCGGCGCCGGCTATCGCGGCCGGCTCGTCCTGGCCGAGCTGCTCCGGCCCGACCTCGGCGACGTCGGCCCCGCCATCCTGGCCCGCGTCGACGTCCGCCGGCTCGAATCCCTCGCGCTCGCCGCCGGCCTCGTCCCGCTCCGCGAACGCGCCCGAACTGCCGTCGAGGAGGGCCTCACGAGCCCGGCCGAGGTGCGCAGGGTCCTGGGATTCGCGATGGATTGAAGCGGGATTTCACCGCGGAGGTCGCGGAGAAGAAAGAAAAAATGAACAAGTTAAAATACATTTTCACTTTCTTCTCCGCGACCTCCGCGGTGAAATCCCGCTTCCAAATTCCTCTACAGTGTCTTGAGGTACTCGATCAGGTCGCTTCTCTCCTCGTCGGTGAGCTTGTCGCCGAACGTGTGGCCGCGGTTGCCGAGGCCGCGGCGGTGGGTGTCGTAGATGGAGCGGGCCTCGTGCGGCGGGAGGTCGGGGGAGGGGGGCTCGGCGACGGCGTCGAAGGTCCAGCCGACCCGCGTGGTGTCGTAATGGGCGAAGTCGGTCGACGGGGGCCGTCGGAAGCGGTCGGGGCGGGTCGACGACTTCAGCAGGTGGGCGAGCGTCGGGACCGATCCGTTGTGCAGGTACGGCGCCGTCGCCCAGACTCCATCCAGCGGCGGGGCCTGGTAGCCGACCAGCTCGGTCTCGACCGGGTAATCCGAGCCGAACCACGAGGAGTTGTAGTGCGCGACGAGGCGATCGGAGAGCCCCCGCGCACGATCCGGGTCGGTGCCGATGACGTCGAGCTCCACGACCTTGTTCGGGTATGAGCCGCCGGTCCCATACGTGCCGTGACAGCGGGCGCAGGTCGCGTGGAAGACCGTCTCGCCGCGACCGGCCCGCTCGCGATCGATTGGGAACGGGTACTTGGGGGATTTGAGGCTCTTGAGGAACACCTGGATGTCGCGGAAGGTCGGCTCCAGCGCCTTGAACTCGTCGAGCGTCTTCTCGCCGAGCAGGAATTGCATGTTCGTGCGGACTGAGCGGGCGTCGGTGCGGCCGTCGTAATACTGGGTCGCCTTCTTGCCGAGCAGCCACCAGGCCGGCGTGTCGAGCTCGGGCAGGTCGGTGCCGAGGAGCAAGGGGAACCGGCGGCGGGTCAGGTCCGGATTGCGGAAGCTCCAGAGGATGGCCGAGACCTGCCCGGCGTTGACCGTGCCGCGCGCCGTGGTCAGCGTGAAGATCGGCGGCGGGGGGATGCGATCCTCGGCGCGGGTGAGATCGTCGAAGAGGGACTTGAGGTCGAGGGTCGAGTTGCCGAGGCCGACGTAGCTCGTCCCGCCGATCGAGCCGCCGTGGCAGACCAGGCAGTCGATCTGGAGGCCGACCTTGGTGCCGTTCGGCCCGTTGCCATGTCGCAAGCCCATCGGGAAGCCGTCGTTGGGGTACGGCGCCGGGTGGAGGCCATATCGGTCGCGGAACGCGGCGGCATAGGCCTCGGGGTCGTGGTCCGGGTCCGGGGCGTCGGGGCCCCAGAACCGACCGGCCTTCTTGTAGGCGTCGGCCCCCCAGGCGGGCTTGAGGTAGCCGGTGCCCGTCAACGCGACCCGGCCCCGCTCCGCGGCCTCGTCGCGATCGCGCCCCCCACCGACCGCCGCCAGGGCGCCCCAGGCGATCATCCCCACCACGACCCATGCCCGCAGCCTCATGGCCCGGCCCCCCCTCTCGCGATGGTTTGCCCAACGATTCCCACGGCCTTCGCCACGTCCATGATCAACCGCGAACCGCCCCTTTGTCCAACAGGTTCGGCCGATTTCTTCGCATCCCGCGATGGATCGACGAGTCGAGAGCCCGTGACCTTGCCGGTGCTCGATTCGTCTCCAGGCTCGTTGTAGGGCGACGGGCAAGGCCCTCGGGAACCCGCCTTGGCAGACTCGGGCGGTCGCGGTTAGAATCCGCCGGCAGTTCGCCGGGGCCTCCGGACGCCGGCGAGGGATGGGGCCGCCGTCACGGAGGACGGTCGGATGCGAGTCCTGGCGCTGGTCGAGGGGGCGGAGCACGTCTGCTGTCGCTACCGCGTCCGCGCGTTCGCCCAGGCCCTCGCGGCCTCGGGCGCGACCTTGACCGTCGAGCCCCTGGCCGCCGGGCCCTCCGCCCGCTGGCGACAGCTCGGCCGGGCGGCGCGCTTCGACGTGACGATCCTCCAGCGTAAGCTGCTCCCCTCCTGGCAGTGGCGTCGCCTCCGGGCCGGGGCACGTCGGCTCGTCTTCGACTTCGACGACGCCGTCTTCCTCCGCGACTCCTACCACCCCCGTGGCTCTCGCAGCCCGGGTCGGGCCCGGCGGTTCGCCCGGACCGTCCGCGAGGCCGACGCCGTCCTCGCCGGCAACCGCTTCCTCGCCCGTCGCGCCGTCGAGGCCGGGGCCGTCGAAGGGAATGTCCACGTCCTGCCCACCTGCATCGAGCCCGATCGTTATCCGCCGAAACGGGCGGGTTTCCGGGGCGGTCCGACCCTCACGGCGGTCTGGATCGGCTCGTCGAGTACCTTGCAGGGGCTCGAACGGCGCGGGCCGCTCTGGGAGGAGCTCGCGAAGGGCGTGCCGGGGCTGAGGCTCCGGCTGATCGCCGACCGCGCGGCGCGTTTCGGGCCGTTGCCGGTCGAGTTCGTCCCCTGGTCCGAGGCGACCGAGGCCGCCGCCCTGGCCGGGGGGGACGTCGGCATCAGCCTCGTGCCCGACGACGACTGGAGCCGCGGCAAGTGCGGCCTGAAGGTCCTCCAATACCAGGGGGTCGGGCTCCCCGTCGTCGCCGACCCGATCGGCGTGCATCCCGAGATGGTCGAGGCCGGCGTCTCGGGCTTCCTGCCCGAGAGCCCGGGGGGCTTCGTCGACGCCTTCCGAGCCCTCGCCGCCGACCCCGCCTCGCTCGCCGAGATGGGCGCGGCGGGCCGGGCGTCGGTCGTCGCCCGCTACTCGGTCGCCGCCTGGTCCGGGCGATTCGTCGCGGCGCTGGCCGGGGCCGAGGTCCACGCACTCTCCGATATCGCATGATAAAAATGTCAAAATATTCCATGATTTGAAGGAACGCGCCACGGACACCGAGGGCGAACCCCGATGACGCAACTGCTCCGAGACGGGCCGGCGACGGATCGCATGGGATGGGACCGGGGCGAGGCGACGGGCCCTGCCCTGATGTTCCGGGAGCCGGAATGGGACTGGGCCGAGGCCGGCGACGGCGCGACGGGCTGGTGGGTCCGGCCGTCGTGGCGCGCGACCCTGCTCGGCCCGGAGGGACTGAGGTTGGAGCAGTGGCGTCGCGAGGGGAGGCTGGCGACGATCAAGGCCGGGCCGCATCGCGTCGTGTATCGCGCGGACCTGGACGAGGGCCCGGTCTTCATCAAGCATTACCTCGTCCCCGACTTCCGCTCGAAGGTCCGGCAGTGGGTCCGCCGCGGCAAGGGTCGCAACGAGGCCAAGCGCGCGGTCCGGCTCGCGGCCCTGGGCATCCCGACCATCACGCCGATCGCCCTGGGAGAGCGCCGGAAGCGGAAGTTCCTGCTCGAGAACTACCTCGTCACGCCCGCGATCCCGGAGACGGTGCCGCTCGACGAGTTCGTCCAGCGGCGGCTCGACGAGCTGCCCGAGCCGCGCCGCGGGCGCGTGGCCCGGGCCCTGGCCGAGGCGCTGGGGGTGCTGACCGCCCGCCTGCATCGCCACAACGTCGTCCACGAGGACTTCCACCCCGGCAACCTCCTGGTCCGGCTCGACGACGACGACCGGCCGGCGCTGGCGATGATCGACCTCGACGCCTTGCGAGTCCGCCGCAAGCTCGACTGGCCCGAGGCTCAAGCGAACCTCGCGCTCCTGAATCATTACTTCTGGACCCGATCGAGCCGGTCGGTGCGCCGACGGTTCCTCGTCGCCTATCTGCGCGCCCGGGGCGAGGGGCCCCCCGACCCCAAGGGGTTTGCCCGCGGCATCGAGCGGGCGACGCGGGCCTGGGCCGAGCGGCTCTGGAGGCGCTGGGGGCGGCGGTGTCGTAGCTCGAATAAGTATTTCGAGTCCTATCGGGGCGATCGGGCCTTCGCGGTCGCGACCCGCGACCTCGACGAGGCGACCATCCGGGCCCTCCTGGCCGACCCCGACGCCCCGTTCGCCGAGGACGACACTCGGATGCTCAAGGACTCGCGGACCACGACCGTCGCCGAGGCCACGCTCGACGTCGCCGGCCGGCCGACGCGGGTGATCTACAAGCGGTTCAACCGCAAGAAGTGGCTCGACCCGGTCTTCTGCCTGTTCCGGCCCTCGCGCGCCTGGCAGGCCTGGCAAGGGGGCCAGCACCTCGCCAGCCGGGGCCTGCCGACGCCGAGGAACCTCGCGGTCCTCGCCCGGCTCGGGCCGCTCGGCCTGCCGCGCGACACGTACCTCGTCACCATCAAGGCCGAGCCGGCCGCGACGCTCGACGCCTACCTCCGCGACGTCCTGCCCGCGCTCGATCCCGACGCCCGACGCCGCCGCACCCGGGCCCTGACGCGGGCCCTCGCCCGGCTGGTGCGGACGTTGCACGAGCGGTCGCTCTCGCATCGCGACCTCAAGGCGGCCAACATCCTGGTGGAAGGGGACGCCACCGAGGCCGAGCCCCGGCTCTCGCTGATCGACCTGGTCGGCGTCCGCTTGAAGCACCCCTTGCCCCCGGGTCGCCGGCTCCAGAACCTCGCGCGGCTGCACGTCAGCCTCGCCGCACGCTCGCGCGCCGACTCGATCCGGTTCCTCCGCGACTATGGCCTCCGCGCCGACTGGAAGGCGACGTGGCGCGCCGTCGCCCGCCTCGGCGCCCGCAAGGTCGAGAAGAACCGCCGGAGCGGAAGAGAGCTGTCCTGAATCGGTGTCACGGACCCCGTCCCGACGAGTCCCCGAGCCGAGGCCGCCATGCGACGATACCGACGCCTCGCGACCCCCGCGCTGCTCGCCGTCTTCGGGGTCGTCGGCTGCGCGACGCTCGGCGGCGACTCGGGGAAACCATCGGTGGTGCCGACGAAGTTCCGGACCGAGGCCGGGCCGTACGCAGTCTTCACCAACTTCCCGATCCCGGCCGACGACCCGGCGATCCGGCAGCTCCTGGCCCTGAGCCGGCAGGTCGAGACGACATTGGGCGTCCGCGCCAACCCGATCGCGCCGCCGATCGAGGTGGACATCCTCGACGACCGCGCGACGTTCTCCCACTTCCTGACCTTCTACCATCCCGAGTTCCCCCCGCGACGGGCGTTCTTCGTGGCCCAATCGGGGAGCCGGGTCGTCTACACCTACCGGCAGGAGCGGCTCGAGGAGGACCTCCGCCACGAGGCGACGCACGCCCTCTTGAACGCGGCGATCGGCGACGTGCCGCTCTGGCTCGACGAGGGCCTGGCCGAGTACTTCGAGGTGCCCGAGGGGCTCGACGGCTACAACGCCGAGCACATGAGCAAGCTCCCCGGCGACCTCGAGACCGGCTGGTCGCCCGACCTGGCCCGCCTGGAGAAGCTGAAGGACGTCCGCGAGATGTCGCCCCGCGACTACCGCGAGGCGTGGGGTTGGGTCCACTTCATGCTCGACGGCCCGCCCGCGGGCAAGTCGGCGCTGCTGGCCATGCTCGCGGACCTGCGATCGGCCGCGCCCGACGGCCCGGCGCCGGCCGCGCTCTCGGGACGACTGGAGAAGGCCGTCGGCGACGACTCGAAGGGGCGGATGGTCACGCACCTCGCCCAGCTTCGCCCGCCCGCGCCACCGATCGCCACCCGCGCCCCGCGCGAGGCGACCGTCCGGCTCCAGGATGCCCCGGCCGAGCACGTCGCCCCAAAACGCCGGGGCTTCTTCAGCCGCCTCTTCGGCCGGGGCGACGCCCCGTGACCCCGCCGCACAAAACCTCGACGTGGACGTAAGATACTCAGAGGGGGATTGTCCGCCCGGCGCGCCCGTTGCCGAGCTTGCCGGGTTTGACGCTCTCAGATACCATGGACCGGGGGTTCCCCGGTCGAACCCCTTGCCTCCAGTCCCATACGGAAGCCCAATCCGATGGCCCAGTTCTCGTTGCGACGTCCGGGGGGGATCGCGGCCCTGGTCGGGGGCCTCGCCGCCCTGGCGATGCTCCTGGCGGCGCAGGCGCCCGCCCCGAATCCCAAGGAGGCCGACAAGCTCACGGCGCGAATCGTCGTGGACCTGCTCGAGCGCGACCACATCTCCAAGCCCGACGTCGACGACAAGCTGGCCAAGCTCTGGTGCCGCAACTTCCTCGAGGCGCTCGACCCGCAGAAGGTCTACTTCCTCAAGGCCGACATCGAGGAGTTCCTCGCCAAGGACACGACCCTCGACGACGCCGCCCGCAAGGGCGACCTCGGCTTCGCCCGCGAGGTCTTCGACCGCTTCCTCAAGCGGCACGACGAGCGGTACAAGGACCAGCTCGAGCTCCTCAAGGAGAAGCACGACTTCGACGCCGACGAGGCGATCGCCGACGACCCGAAGGAGTACGACTGGCCGGCCGACGCCAAGGAGGCGCGCGAACGCTGGCGGAAGCGGGTCAAGCTCGACCTGCTCCAGGACAAGGTCGACAAGGTCGAGCCCGACGAGGCCCAGAAGAAGCTCGCCCGCCGCTACAAAGAGCGCAACAAGTTCTGGCACGACATGGACTCGGCCGACCTCCTCGAGATCTACCTGACCAGCCTGACGACCGCCGTCGACCCCCACTCCAGCTACCTCAGCGCCCGGTCGTGGGAGGACCTCTTGCAGACCCTCCAGCTCAAGCTCGAGGGCATCGGCGCCTCGCTCGCCTCGGAGGACGGCTTCGCGGTCGTCAAGGAGATCATCCCCGGCGCCCCGGCCGACAAGGACGGCCGGCTCCAGCCCGAGGACAAGATCGTCGCCATCGAGAAGGACGGCGAGACGATCGACCTGGTCGAGCGCCGTCTCAGCGACGTCGTCCGCTACATCCGCGGGCCCCGCGGCACCAAGGTCCGGCTCGTCGTCCAGAAGGGGAGCACCAAGGAGCGGGCCGTCTACGAGCTGACCCGCGACAAGGTCGAGTTGAAGGACGCCCACGCCAAGGGGCAGGTCGTCGAGGCCAAGGTCGACGACGGCAAGTCCCTGAAGATCGGCGTGATCGACCTCCCCTCGTTCTACGGCGACAGCGACGCCCAGCGCCGCCACGACCCCAACGCCGTCAGCGCCACCCACGACTGCCGCGACCTGCTCGCCGGCTTCAAGAAGCAGAAGGTCGACGCCGTCCTGATCGACCTCCGCCGCAACGGCGGCGGCCTGCTCTCCGAGGCCATCGACCTCTCCGGCCTGTTCATCGACAAGGGCCCCGTTGTCCAGGTCCGCGACCCCGACACCGTCGAGGTCAAGGGGGACAACGACGAGGGGACCGCGTGGGACGGCCCCATGGCCGTGCTCATCAGCCACCAGAGCGCCAGCGCCTCGGAGATCTTCGCCGGCGTCATCAAGGACTACCGCCGCGGCCTGATCATCGGCGACTCGAGCACCTTCGGCAAGGGGACCGTGCAGAGCATCGTCGTGCTCAACGAGCGGCTCCGCCGCGGCCTCGACCTGCCGCCGATGGGCGCGCTGAAGCTGACCATCCAGCAGTTCTACCGCGCCAACGGCGAGAGCACGCAGATCAAGGGGGTCAAGCCCGACATCCACATCCCCTCGATCCTCGACCAGATCGAGGCCCTCTCCGAGGGGAAGATGGACCACGCGATGAAGTTCGACAAGATCGAGCCCCAGCCCCACGACCTCTACAACAAGGTGCCCGCCGACCTCGTCGCCCGCCTCGAGGCCCGCTCGTGGGACCGCCGCAAGGCCAGCGACAAGTTCAAGAAGCAGGACGAGCGCATCCAGCAGTTCGTCGACCGCAAGGCCAAGCACGAGATCCCCTTGAACGAGGCCAAGTACCGCGCCCAGGTCATCGACTTCGACGAGGACGACGCCGACGCCGACCCGAACGCCCCGCACTCGACCAAGAAGGACAAGCCCCGCAAGCGGTTCGTCGACCGCCCGGCCTGGGAGTCGACCTTCTACAACGACGAGGTCATCGCCATCGTCCGCGACTACCTCACCCTCGGCTCCGACGCCCTTGCCCACGCCCCCGCCCACGCGGCCCGCTGAGCGCCGGCCGACGACCTCGTAGGGCGTGTGCAACACGTCATCCCCAACGTTCGACGGGGATGACGTGTTGCACACGCCCAACGTCATTTCATGTGTTCATGAAAGCGGTGTCGCGACCGTGGTGCCGTCGCGCATTTCCAGGCGATAGCCGGCGGGGAACGCGTCGGCGAACTCTTCCTGGTGCGAGACGAGGATGATCCGGCGGACCTGCTCGCGCAGCGACTGGAGCTCCTGGATCATCACCTGCCGCCCCTCGCGGTCGAGGCAGCCGAACCCCTCGTCGATGATGACCGACTCGATCGGCCGGTGCAGACGGCTGGCGTAGCGGCCGATGCCCAGCGCCAGGCTCACCGCGACGCGGAACCGCTGGCTGCCGCTGAGGAAGGCGACGGCGATCGTCTGCCGCGTCGACCGACTGTAGACCTCCAGGTCGAGCGCCTTCTCGACCTTGCCCTCGGCGTCCTCCTCGACCCGCGCGCGCAGCTCGTGGAGGCCGCCGGAGAGGTGGTCGAGGATGTGGTTGGCGAACCGGAGGATGCCCCGCTCGGCGCGCCGGACGAGCTGCCGCTGGAGCCCACGCGGGCCGAGCAGGTCGGCCAGCCGCGCGCAGGTCGACAGGTCGAGCTCGGTCGCGCGGGCCTCGGCGTCGAGGATAACACGACGATTTTTCAAGTCTTCAAGTTTCGATAAATCCTCGCCCGCGACCCTCAGCCGCGCATCGAGCGCCGACCACTGTCGCCGCGCCCGGTCGAGCTCGGCCTTCAGCTCGGCCGGGTCGCGGCGGGCCTCGGGGGGGATCGATCCCAACTGTCGCTCCAACTCGGCGGCGCGATCTTGCTGGAGCTCGAGGCGCGTGCGGGCCTCGTCGAGCTCGCGTGCGCGGGCCTCGACCCCACGCGCTTCGAGGTCTCTAGCCTCGGCCCGGAGCGTGACCATCTCTGCGGCCGCGATCGCCTCGCCCCGGCATCTCCACGGTTCGGGCAGGGCCGCGATCGACCGCGCGAGCGCCTCTGCGAATCCCTTCCGACGGCCGGCGAGCCGGGCCGACTCCTGGGCGTTGCGGGAGAGATGTTCCAGCGATTGTATGAGCGCGCGTTCGATCCTGACGGCCTTCGCCTCACCTTCGGCCTTCTCGGCACGCGCCGATTCGAGCCGCGCTTTCAGCCCTGTGTCCTCGTCGAGCAGCGCCGATTGCTCGCGTCGGAGTTCGTCGATGTCGGCGGGGAGGCCGGCGGCGTGCTCGGCGAGGATCTGGCGGGCGGAATCGAGCCGGGCGCGGATGTCACACCACTCGCGATGCCACTTCTCGATCTTGTCGCGATGCCGCCGAGCTTCGACCAGCGTCGCGGCCTCGGAACGCAACCGTTCGAGATCGACGTCGGTCGGGAACGTCGTGGCGGCCCAGTCCCCCTCGGGCCCGATCGCGAGCCGGTCGCGGAGCGGCGCGGGCCAGTCGTCGAGGGCCCGCGCACACTCCTTGCGCGAGCTTTCCGCCTCACGACCTGCGACCTTCAAATCGCGCCGCAACGTCCGGTCGCGTTCCCGCAATTCGGCGGTCCGATCCTGTTGGCGTTGATGTTCCGCGCGCGCCGTGGCCTCGGCCGTGCGCGCATCCTCGACGGCCTCGGTGGCACATCGAAAGCGATCGGAAGCCTCGGCGACGAGCGCAACGCGGCGGGCGCGCTCGGCGTCGAGGTGCTCGGGGGTCAAGGGCTGGCCGCAGTGGTCGCAGCGGGGCGAGCCGGCCAGCACCTCCAGTTCCTCGCGGCCCGCGATCGCCTGGTTCCGCGCCATCCGGGCCTCGGTCACCAGTCGCTCGGCTTCCTGGCGCACCACGGTCGCCCGCGACAGCCGATCGTCGAGGGCCGCGCGATCGGCGTCGAGGCTTCGGATGGCCTCGGCCGTCTCGACCAGCGCGGCCTCGTGCGCGCGGGATGAGTCGAGGGCGGCGCGGAGGCGGTCGCGGTGGTCGCGGAAGCGTTCCAGCGCGGGCAAGGCGCGACGGAGGTCGTCGAGCCGGTCGTGCTCGGCGCGGGCGGCGTCGAGCTGTTCCTCGAGGTCGGTCGGCGCATTGCCGAGCCGGCCCTCCAGGGTCGCGATGCTCCGCGACTGCTCCTCGCAGAGCGCCGCCCGCGCGAGCGGGCCGGCCAGGTCGAGGAGCCGGCGCGCGACCCGGCCCGCGTCCCCCTCCGCGGCGGCGATCGTCGCCGCGAGCGATCCCAATGTTGCGCGAATCCCCGCGATCTCCTCGCCCCGACGCTCCTGCTCGGTCGCGATCGCCACGCGATCGGCCTCCAGGCGCGCGGTCTCGGCGTCGGCCGAGGCGAGGAGTTGCCGTTGGTCGACGACGTCGGCGAGATGAGGAATCACCGCGCGCAACTCGACGAGGCGGTCGCGGTCGCGCTCGATGGCCTGGGCGTCGTCGAGGGCCTGGCGGGCCCGTTCGCACCACTGGCGGGCGCGGGCGAGCTCGCCTTCGTACTCGGCGGCGAGCGCGGCCTGCTGCTCGAAGCTCACGAGCCGGTCGATCTCGGCGCGGGCGTTCGCGCGCGCGGCCTCGGCCTCGACGACCGAGACGCGCGCGGCGTCGAGCTCGTCGTCGCTGACCTTTCCAAGCGAATCGAGACGCCGCTTCAGGTCCTCGACGCGCTGGGCGAGGCCCTTGCGACGGTCGTCGACGCGGCGATGGAGGCGCTCGAAGCGGTCGATGCCGACGATGTCCTTGAGGACGACGAGCCGCTCGGTCGGCGGCGCCGAGATGAGACGCTCGGCGCCCCCCTGGAGGAGCAGCACCGACGAGGTGAACGTCTTGTAGGAGAGGCCGACGTGGTCGGCGATCCAGGCGTTGAAGCCACGGTCGCCGTCGGTGCCGGGCTCGGGGTGCCAGGTCGCGCCGTCGGGGTCGAGGCGGTAGACCTGGCGGGTCGATCGCCCCTTGCGTCGCACCGAGCGTTGGATCCGGAAGCGGGCGTCGCCGACCTGGAAGTCGAACTCGACGCGGAGGACGTCGCAACCCTTGTGGATCAATTCCTCGGCGTCCTGGAGGCCGCCGCGGTGGGCGCCGAAGAGGGCGAACGTCAAGGCGTCGAAGACCGAGGACTTGCCGCTGCCGTTCGGCCCGGCGAGCATCCAGATCGTCGCGCCGTCGAGATCGAAGGCCTGCTCGTCGCGGTAGCTGAGGAACCCCTGGAGCACGATGCGGCGCGGGATCATGCCGGGTCCTCCGCCAGGAACGACTCGGCCATCGCCAGCACGCGGTCGGCGTCGGCCTGGCCGTCGAGCTGCTCGCGGAGGTAGTTCATCACAACGTCGACGACGCTCCGTTCCGCCTCGTCGTCGAGCTCGGCAGGGCGCGTGATCTCCGCCTCGCCGGCCTCGCGAGGCGGGTCGCGGTCGTACCAGCGGGGGAAGATGGATTCGATCTCGTCGAGCACGGCGTCGAGGTCGTCGACGCCGGCGCGATAGGTCAGCTCGTAGAAGACGAGGTCGCGGTCCGTCTCGGGGTGCTCGAGGCGGAGCCGGGGCAGGTCGGCGGCCGGCTCGTTGATGACGACGCGACGGATCGGCGCCGGGTCGAGCGCCAGCCAGCGCGGGCCGCCTTCGAGGCCGTCGGGGCCGACATCGATGAGGTAAGCCCCCTTCGAGTCTTCGGCCTCGCCGAGGTCGAGCCGGTCGATGCTGCCGCTGTAGCGGACGTGTGGCAAGCCATTCAGGGATTGCGGCTTGTGGATGTGGCCGAGGGCGACATAGGCCCAGTCGGCCGGCACGGCGGCCTCGGGGAAGATGATGCTCTCGGCCTCGCTCATGCGGAAGGGGCCGGCGCCGTTGGCCCCCTGGACGTGGATGTGGGCGCCGAGCACGGTCGGCAAGTCGGGCCGGAAGCTCGCGTCCCCCTGGATCGTGACCATCCGCGCGAGGTACGCGCCCATGAGGGCCTTGTTCTTCTCGCCGAGGCCGCCGAACCTCCGCGAGGCGCCGTCGAGGTAGCGCGTGGGGGTCGGGTACGGCATCAGGACGAACTGCACGTCGTCGCCGTCGCGGCCGGCGATCCGGAAGAAGGTCGGCTCGGTGGCCAGGTAGAGCCGACCCCGCGGCGCGAGGCCCCCCGGCTCGACCCCCGACGGCGCCGCCAGCTCGAAGGCGTGGCCGAGGGTCCGGCAGAAGGTCTCGCTGTCGTGGTTGCCCGTCAGCGCCACGATCGTCCCGCCGTCGCGGAGGAACGGCACGAACGTCGCCTGGAGGTGCTCGATCGCCTCGCGCAGGCCCTCGACGCCGCACTTGTCGCTGAAGAGGTCGCCGGCCACGAGCAGGACCTCGACCCCCTCCGAGTCGCAGTACGCGCGGAGCCGCTCGACGGCGCGCCTCAGGTCCTCCGCCCGCGAGATCCGGCCGAGCCGGTCCCCCAGGTGCCAGTCGGCCGTGTGCAAGATCCGCATCGCTCGACCCCACCCCACCACGTTCGAAAGGGTTCCGGTGTCCAAGTATACACAGAATCCGCGACCGCCGGGAGGCGGCAGCCGCGTCGGCCCAGATCCTGTTGCTTCCCGGCCCGTCCTCGTGAGGCCGACACCCTCGCGCACCCCGGACGCCGCCGACCCCTTCGGATCAGCCTTCGCTGATGCATCACGGTCGTCCGAGGCCCGATTTCGGGCCTCAGAACCGCCGCGGCGGGGCCGTCGGGGTCGTCGACGCCACGCCGACGACGACCGAGGACGCCGGCCGGGGCGTCGCGGGCACGGGCGTCTCATCCAAAACCAGGACGTAGTCGTAAGTTGCATCATCCTTCGGTTCGTTCCGCGCCGGCGCTTCCGGGGCCGGCGGGGTCTCGACCGGGGGCGTCCACGCGGGCTCGTTCTCGCTGCTGGAGAGGATGCGACCGTACA
>DASZMJ010000686.1:0-1875 GCA_035551935.1 Isosphaeraceae bacterium | reverse complement strand
CGACTCGTCGGTGGACGACCATATCACCCAGCGCGTGACGTCCTCCGCGCGGCCGTCCGAGTAGCGGGCGCGGACGAGAACCTGCTGGGTCTGGCCGACGCGATGGGTGGAACGTTCCGGATCGACCTCCAACCCGGTGACGCGGGGATCGTCCTCGTCGGGCGGAGGCGCGCCGGCCCCGATCCACTCCGCCAGGACGCGGTATTCGAGGGACCCCGGCGCGAACCGGACGCCCCCCTTGTGCGCGATCGCCCCCGACGGCTTCGCCAGGACGAGGCTGCGGCCGGGGTCGGGAAGCTCGACGCGACGGCCGCGGTCCTGCTTGACGATGGTGAACTGATCGGCCGCCGGGTCGTAGCCGCGGAGCGAGAGCCGGAACCCTCCCTTGCCCGCCAGGGCGCCGTGGCAGGCGCCCGAGTTACAGCCGAGCTTCGCCAGCACGGGCTCGACGTGGTTGCGAAAACTCCAGACGAAGGGGCGGCCCAGGCCGTTCACCACGACCTTCGCCGTGACGGTCCGGTCGCCGACCTTCGCCGCGACGCTGGCCTCGCCGTCGCGCACGGGCGTCACGACGCCGTCGGCGACGGTGGCGACCTGCGGGTCGCTCGACGACCATTCGACCTTCTCGACCACCTGGGGCCCGATTTCGCCTTGCTCGCGATGCTGGACGATCAGCCGCTGCCGGCTCTCCGGCGTGCTGAGCGTGCAGTCGGCGGGCAGGAGGGTGAGGCCGTCGTCCGCCCGGGCACGAACGAGGGGCGTTAACGAGGCCAGGACGGCGGGCAGGATCAGGGCGAGTCGTCTCATGGTGGGGGTGACCTTGCGGGATGAGCGAGGGCCGATGACCGGACGGAACGCGCTCAGAAAAGCTCCTGGATCTCTCGGTGGCCGAAATCGACGAGGGGGAAGGGGCGCCCGGCGGGGCCGGGGAGCTTCGTCTCAAGGTCGAGACCCAGGCTGTGGAAGATCGTCGCGGCGATGTCGCCGGGCTCGACGGGGCGGTCGGCGGGCACAGCGCCGATCGGGTCGCTGGCACCGACGACCCGGCCGCCCTGGACCCCGCCGCCGGCGAATCCCGCCGTGTAGCAGAGCGGCCAGTGGTCGCGGCCCCCGGCGGGGTTCACGCGCGGCGTCCGGCCGAACTCGGCGAGGTTGCAGACGAGGGTCGAGTCGAGGAGGCCCCGCCCGTCGAGGTCTTCCACGAGGGCGGTATAGGCCTGGTCGTACATCGGGCAGACGATGTCGCGCATCCCCTCGATCGAGGTGAACGGCTTCGAGCCGTGGATGTCCCAGGTGACCTCATCGAAGACGGTCAGGAAGGCGTTGATCGTCACGAACCGGACGCCGCTCTCGACCAGTCGGCGCGCCAGGAGGCAGCACTGGCCGAAGCGCGTCCGGCCGTAACGGTCGCGGGTCGTTGCCGATTCTTTGGACAGGTCGAAGGCGTCGCGGGCCTGGGAACTCGTCATCAGCCGGAAGGCCGACTGGAAGTTGCCGTCCAGGAGCGCCGCGTTTTCCGAGGCTTCGAAGGTCGAGACCGCGTCGTCGACGAGATCGCGGATCTTGCGCCGCCGTTCGAGGCGGACGGCGCCGATCTCTTTGGGCGGGAGGAGGTCCGGGACGCGGAAACCGGCCTGGGACGGGTCGGCGTTGAGCACGAACGGGTCATGGGCCTTGCCGAGGAAGCCGCCGGCCTGGCCGTTGGGCATGTTCCCGCCGCCGCGGCCCATCAGTTCGGGGAGCACGACGAACGGAGGGAGGTCGGTCTTCCGGCCGCGGAGGTAACTGACGACGGCCCCGATGTGCGGCGTGTTGACGCCCCCGGAGAAGAGCCGGCCGGTCTGCATCATCTGCCATCCGGCGTCGTGGACCGCC
>DASZMJ010000685.1:0-16602 GCA_035551935.1 Isosphaeraceae bacterium | reverse complement strand
CCCCCCCCACGCGGGGGGTGGCCGTCGCACCCCAGCGGGCCGGTACGCGGAGAGCGGTCGCGAGGGAGGAGGGCGAGGGCCGGCCTGATTCGCAAGAGTCAAAGGTTGTCAACCGTCGGGGGCTCGATTCGGCCGTCGGGTTGAGTATGATGGAAGTCGAGGCGTGGGCCGAGGGTGTCGACCGCGCCGGTTGGCGTTGTCGGGGAGGGCGGGCCATGACTCCGAGGTCACGACGGTCGGGCGCGCGGGCGGGGCTGGCGGTCGCCGCGGGGATCGCCCTGGCGTTGGCGGGCGGGCGGGCCGAGGCCCAGTTCTTCGGGGGCGGGTACGGGGGAGGGTTCTTCTTCCGGCCCTATACGCCCCCCTCGGTCACCTACTTGAACCAGCGGTCGCTCATCGCCGCCCAGGCCGCCGCGGCGAGCCGGCCGACGGGCCTGGTCAACCCGCACGGCAGGGAGTCGAGCGGGCGCGACTACGAGTATTATCCGCGCTACGACGTCGCGACCCGCCGGAGCATCGAGCAGCGCACCATGCGACCCACCTCGACCGGCGAGGCCGCACCCCAGCCCCGCAAGGCCGCGACCCCGGCGGCCCACGCGGTCCCCCCCCTGAGCAGCTACTTCCTCAAGGACCATCTCGAATGGCCCGCCGATGCACCCGCCAGCGGCGAGTTCGCCCTGAAGCGAACCGAATGCAATGAGGCGGTCTCCAAGGTCCTCAAGGAGTTCAACACGAACGGCTCCGCCACCATCGCCAGCGCCACCGACGCGCGGGCGAAGCTGCTCGACTACGGCCGACCGGCCCTGAAGTACGTCCGCGAGCAGTCCTCGCCCCGCATCGCCGAGGCCTTCAACTCCTTCCTCATGTCCCTCTACGACTCGATCGGCCAGGCGGCCACGCCGCGGACGTCCTGAGCCGCCGGTCCGAACCCGGGGGGACAGGCACCTCGAAGACTCGGAGCCAGTCCCCATCCTGGTCGGACCTATTACTTGCCGACGGTCCGCGCGACGACCTTCGCGAGGTTGGCGGGGGTGAGGTCGAGGTGGATGACCTTCCCGTCGCGGTCGATGAGCACGTTGGCGGGGATCTCCGTGACGCCGAAGGCGGCCGCGTGGTCGCGGGGGCCGCGGCCGTTGAGCAGGTTCGGCCAGGAGACGCCGTGTTCCAGCAGGAACCGTCGCACCGCGGGCAACGCCGCGTCGGGCCGGCCGCCTTCGGGGACGCCGTCGAGGTTCACGCCGACGATCCGGAAGCCCTTGGCGCGGGCGTCGGCCTCGACCTCCTTGAACGCCTCGACCTGCTCGGCGCACGGCAGGCACCACGTCGCCCAGAAGAGGACCAGCACGACCTTCCCCTTCAGGTCGGCCAGCCGGACGGCCTTGCCGTCGATGTCGGTCCCTTCGAGCGGCGGCGCGGGCTTGCCGATGAGGTCGAGCTGCCGGAGGTGGCTGGCCGCGAGCTCCTGGATCGCCGGGTCGCGGGCGGCGTCGCGGATGAGGGTCATGGCCTTGCGGGCGATCTCGAACTGATCGCCCTGCACGAGCCGCTGGTAGTACGACTCGAGCAAGGCCATCCGCGCCGCCGCCGGGAGGGTCGTCGCGGCCTTGGCCTCGGCGTTCTCCTTCATCGCGGCGACGAGGCTGTCGAGCGACTCCTGGAACGCGCCGCGGTCGGCCGCGGCGGCGATCGTGACGAGGTGGGCGAGCGTCGCCACGTGCGGCCCGACCGCGCCCCGGCCGAGCACCCGCTTCGCGACCGGCTCCGCCTCGGTATGAAGGCCCTCGGTCAGGGCGTGCCGGAAGTAGATCTCATACGTCCGCTCGGCCTCGTCCTTGCCCTGATGCTCGGCCAGGCTCGCGAGCCGTTCCAGCCGACGACGCTCGAGCTGGACGAGCCCCTTGCGATAATCGGCGTCGATGGCCTCGATCGAGTCGGCCCCGGCCTTCTTCGACTCGGCCTGCGGAGCACCCCGCGCCGCCAGCGACGCGGCCCCGAGCACGACGCCCAGAATCCCGACGATCGTCCACGCTTTCGGCATCGTCCCGCTCCTCGCTCGCGCCCCTGTCGCTGGATTTGACCCGCCTATCTTGCCAGGTCTGGCCCCGTTTCGGAAGGACCGAGCGGCGCGCCGGCCCCATGACGGGGAGTTCGAGCCTCGGCCTCGACCCGGTCCGCGTCGGCGAATCGTCGCAGGAGGCTGACGAAGAGGGCCTCGGCCTCGGCGGGCACCGGCCCGGCGCCCGAGGTCGCCACGAGGCCATGCCACGTCAGCCGGGACGGCCAGCCGAGCGCCCGCGCCGACTCGTTGAACCGCTCCGCCACGCGCAGGCCCCAGACCACGCCCCAATGGTCGCGGAACCAGAGCCAGGCCCGCTCCAGGCCCGTTGGAGGCGACCGACGCCGGCCGGCGCACCCCTCGGCGACGACGATCGTCGCGGCGAGGGCCCAGGGTCCACCCGTCCAGGCGATGCCCCGAAGCGCGTGGGATGGCCCGGTCGCGGTCAGGCCCCAGAACATCGAACCCAACGCCGCGATCCCCGCAAACGCCGCCGGCGCGAACCGCGTCGGCACGTAATTACTCAACGCCGCGATCGAGAGAGCCCCCAGGAACCACGACCACGGCGCGCCGAGCCGGAGCCGTTCCCACGGGTCGACCCGTGCGGAGAGGCCCGAGTTCTCGAGCCACGGGATCAGCAGGACCACGACGAGCGCCGCCATCAAGAAGGCCCACGCTCCGGCACCGGGCCGGCGGGCGTTGAACGCCGAGAGCAACGCCGCGACCGCCGCCAGCCCCGACCCATACGCCCAGTGACCCGCCCACGGTCGGCCCGACTCCCACGACTCGCCCAGCCCGACCACCTCCGCGACCATCCCCAGTCCGACCGCCACCATCGCCCAGATCACCATCGGCCTCAAGGCCGTCCCCGACGCCGCTCGGTATGCCCTCCGAAGCGGTCCGACGGCCCCGCCCAACGCCAGCAACGCCCCCAGCGGCGCCCGGGTCTGGGAGACAAGGAGGATGCAACCGCCCAGCAAGACCGCCGCCCGCCCGAACCATCGCGACATCGCTCGACCATTCCTGGAAAACGGGAAGTTTAGGAGGTCTGGGAGTTTTCCTGGAAACCGGGGATGAGAGTCATTATACTGGAAGTCGGATCGTCGGGATTTCGAGGATCATGAGGAGGAAACGGTCATGATCTCCACGTTCGCCGGGGCCGCGGTCTGGGTCTTCGCGGCGGGCCTGGGCTGCGGGCATCACCCGTTCCCGGCGCCGGTGCCGGCCTGTGAGCCGTGCGCGGTGCCGACGAACGCGGTGGCGATGGAGATCGACCGCCTGGAGCATGCGCCGCGGTGGCGGGATCGCGACCGGGCGGCTCGGGAGCTGAGGCGGGTCGACTGGCACCGCGAGCCGGCGGTCGTGGCGGCGCTGGTCAACGCCCTGCGGAATGATGGCGCGGCCGAGGTCCGCGAGGAGGCGGCGGTCGCGCTCGGGAGGATCGAGGCGTGCGTGCCGGTCGCCCACGTCGCGCTCCGCCGCGCCGCCGATTGCGACCCCGACCTCTGCACGCGCAAGGCCGCCCGCCGGGCCTTGAAGCGGCTCGATCGGCGTTGCGAGGGGGATTGCCCGGTCTGCAAGGGGACGCCGGACGTCGTCACGCCGCGGGTCATCGTTGCCCCGGCGTTGCCGGCCGAGGAGCCCGTCCTGTCGGCGCCTTCGGACGCGCCGCCGCCGACCGAGCTACCGATGCCGTTGCCCGAGGTGAACCCCGCGGGCGGTCCGACGACCGACACCCCCGACCTGGAGCCGCCGCTCGATCAGGGCCGACGGGTTTCCGAGACGCGGGCCGAACGCCCCCGGATTCGACGGCTCCTCCCGCTGCCGAACCTCCGCGATCGGCTCGCGGCGCTGCGACGCGGGCGCTGAGGGTCGTTCCCCGCCGCTCACTGGCGGAGCAGGGCGCCTCGGGTCATCGCGGAGGGGTCGCGGGCGACCTTATCGGCGAAGATGTTGAGGTTGCGGAGCAGCGTGCGCGCGTCGCGGGCCATCTGGAGCAGGTTGTCGTGGAGGTCGCTCTGGACGACCAGGCGCTGGAGCGTGCCGTCGCGGCTCAGGTTGCCGTTGCCGTCGTTGAGCTCGCGGGTCAGCAGGTCGAGGTCGGCGGCGATCCGGTTGGCGCGGGCCATGAGCTGGCCGAGCGCGGTCGTCGGCCGGGCCTTGGCGGCGTCGGCGCCGAGGTCGCGGGCGACGGGCTCGAAGTCGGCGAGGACGGTGTTGAGCTTGGCGGCGAAGTCGGCGAACCGGGCCGTCGCGGCCTGGATGCTGGCGCGAGTCTTGGGGTCGAGCGTCGCGCTGATCTTGTCGCCGGCCTCCTTGAGGCCGGCGATCGCCGGGCCGATCCCCTCCTCGTTCGCCTTGACGACGCGGTCGAGGTCGGTGGCCAGCACGTCGACCTTCTTGCCGGCGTCGCGGAACGACGAGATCATCTGGTCGACGTCCTTGACCTTCGTCGACAGGCTCGCCATCCCCTTGGCGGCGGCGTCGATCGACTGGAGCGTCGGGCCGACCTTCTCGAACGCGGCCGTGGCGGCCTCGAGCGCCTTGCTCGGGTCGGGGGCGACCTCGCCCTTGATCACGTCGCGCTTGGACGAGGCGGGGTCGGTATGCACCGTCATCAGGCCCGGCCCGGTGCCCGGCAGCAGGTCGATCGACACGTCGCCGATCAGCGCCCGCGAGATCCTCGGCGTCGCCCCCTGCTTGATCTGGTACTTCCGCTCTAGGGCCAACGTCACCAGGACGCCGTCGGGCATGTTCGGCGGGGTGAACGCGATGTCGGCCACCTCGCCGACCCGGATGCCGCTCTTGCGCACCGGGATGCCGACGTTGACGCCGGGCGCCTCGGGGTAATAGACCGTCACGTATGCCCGGTCGCGGAACAACGCCGGCGACTCGCCGAACCAGACGATCATCATCGTCAACACCAATCCCGCGACGATGACGAAGATACCGATCCGGAACTGCATCACTCGCTCGTTCATGGCGGCTCGGGCCTCCCGGACGGGTCGGACGGCGGAGGAAGGGCAGAGGACAGAGAGGACAGAAGACAAGGGACAGAGGCCGGAGTCAAAGAATCATCAATGAAAAATCGATTTCCATTTTCGAGTTCGCCCTTGTCCTCTGTCAACCGCCATCAGGCATTACCCTTCCCGCGCGCCAGCTCGCGGAGCCGTTCGCCGGCCTCGCCGCGGGCGAACTGGCGGACGCGGGGGTCGGGGTGGTCGTTGAGGGCGTGGGGGGGGCCGTCAAAGAGGATCTGGGGCTCGCCGGGGCGGAGGCGGGCCAGGGGGTAGAGCATGACGACGCGGTCGGCGACCTTCGAGACGGTCTTCATGTCGTGGGTGACGACCACCCCGGTCGTCGACTCGTGGCGCTGGGTCTGGAGGATCAGCTCGTTGATGACGTCGCTCATGATCGGGTCGAGGCCGGTGGTCGGCTCGTCGTAGAGCATGACCTCCGGGCTCAGCGCCAGGGCGCGGGCCATCCCGACGCGCTTCCGCTGGCCGCCGGAGAGCTCGGCGGGCTTCTTCTGCTCGAGGCCCGGCGGCAGGCCGACCTCCTGGAGCCGCTCGGCGACGATCCGCGCGATCGTCTCGGGGTCGTACAGGTCGTGCTCGCGGGGGCCGAAGGCGACGTTGTCGAAGACCGTCAGGCTGTCGAAGAGCGCCGCCATCTGGAACAGGAAGCCGAACTTGAGGCGGACCCGGTTCAGCTCCGCCTCGCCGAGCTTGGCCAGGTCGCGCCCCTGGAACCGCACGACCCCCGCGCTCGGCTTCAAGAGGCCGATCAGGAGCTTCAGCAGCACGGTCTTGCCGCAGCCGCTCTCGCCGATGACGCAGACGGTCTGCCCGCGACCGACCTCGAGGTCCAGGTCGCGGAGCACGGCGTGCTGCCGGAACCGCATCGACAGGCCCTCGAGCTTCAGCACCGGGCCGACGCGGCGGGCAGGATCGGGGTCGTGGTCACGGGGGGCGGGGGCGCTCATAGCAGGGTCGCCGATTCGGGCCAGAGCATGTTGTAGACGGTGTTCCAGGCCAGCCCGATCGTGAAGTCGAGGAACAGGATCGCGATGAAAGAGAAGACGAACGCCTCGGTCGCCGCCCGGCCGACCCCCTCGGCGCCGGCCTTGGAGTGGAAGCCGCGCTGGCAACTGATCAGCGCGATCGCCGAGCCGAAGAAGTAGCTCTTGAAGACCCCGGCGAAGATGTCGAGCCCCCCGACGAAGTCCCGCGAGTGCTTCCAGTAATGGTACGGGTCCACCCCCAGCACCTGCGTGCTGATCGCCGCCCCGCCGATCACGCCGGTGAAGTCGGCGATCAGCGTCAACAGCGGAATCAGCAAGACGCAGGCCAGGAACCGGGGGACGACCAGGTAATGGATCGGATTGGTGCCGAGCGCCGCCAGCGCGTCGATCTGCTCGGTGACGCGCATCGTGCCCAGTTCGGCGGCCATCGACGAGCCGACGCGGCCGGCGAGCATCGCCGCGGCGAGCACCGGGCCCAGCTCCT
This sequence comes from Isosphaeraceae bacterium, assembly GCA_035551935.1. Lineage (GTDB taxonomy): Bacteria > Planctomycetota > Planctomycetia > Isosphaerales > Isosphaeraceae > DASZMJ01. The sequence continues at coordinate 10,038 of DASZMJ010000685.1, read as the reverse complement.
TGACGAGCGAGATGTTGATGACCGACCCCAGCCGCGTCGCCATGCCCATGGCATTGAATTGGCTGTACGCCTGGACGGCCAGGACCATGCCGATGAACGTGCCGGTGATGGCGACGACCGGGAAGCTCGACACGCCGATCGCGTAGAAGATCGGCAGCAACACCGACCACCTCGGCCGCCTGCGGACCATCCACGCGAGCGTCAGGCCGGCGAACTCGGCGACGTCGCCGACCTCGGCGATCGCGTCGAACATCTGCTCGCCGAGCCGCGCGACCGGCCCTTCCGGCCCCGGCTCGGGTCCTTCGCCGTCCGCCATGCGCGCCCGCTCCCTCTTCGTCCGGACCCGACAATCCCTTCGCGATCGGGTCGAGTCATTCTTCGGCTTCGCCGGAAAAAAGCAAGCCCGGATGCGGCGCGCGCGGTCCTATGGGTGGATGATGACGGAAGGCGGGGGACCGAGGGCAAATGTCAGATGACAGAAGGTCGATGGCAGAGGACAGGAAGGTCGATGGCGCTGTCCTGAGGACAGAGGGAGGATTGGCCTGCCCCCCTCTGTCCTCTGCCTTCTGTCGTCCGTCATCCGCCATCGGCCCTCCGCCATCGGCCCTCTGCCCTCCGGCAACCGCGCTCAGGCCCGGCGGGCGAGGTCGCCGGGGGAGCGGTCGGGGGCGTCGTCCTTGGTGTAGTCGAACCACTCGGGCTTGAACTCGATACACCGGAGGCCGCCCTGGAAGGTCGCCGCGCGGGAAGTGTACTTCAAGCGGTGGGGAGGATGTGGTAACTTATGAGCTGTCGGCCTGGGTCTCTACCGGCCGGACCTCAGATGGGGGAGTCGGCGATGCGGCGTATGCTGACCAGGCGAGACCTGCTCAATGTCTCGTCGCTCTTAGTTGCCCTCGGATTCGTGGTCCTGCTCGTCGGCAAGACCGCTCAGAATCTGAACTCCGACCTCGATCCCAATCAGGTGTCGAGGGGGCCTGAGTGGAAGTCGAGTCGAGTCTCACGCGTGAGCCGACAGGCCACACGTTCCTTACACCGGTCCCCGGTGGACGCCACCTATCGGGGACAACGGTTCACGAAGAAGCTCCAGTCGTTTCTTGACGACCACAAGAAGTATGGCGACCGAGTCGTGTATCTCGAGTGTATCGTGGAACCACAGGTAGTACTCCGAGGAGGTCGTGGGTCTCGGGCGGTCGGGTGTATCTTCCTCGGCGGTGGTATCAGGTGCGACTTTGGTCGCGGCTCGGCGAGCTTGGAAAACACGAACACAGAATGACTCGTGCTCGTGGCTGTTGTAGCGTAGCTCCGCGTCAGTTCGTTCAGCCGCCTGGGCCGGCTTCATCGTGAAATGGCTTGGTGTTTTGGTGCCCCGGGACGTCCCGGGGCACCATTGACAGCTATCGACATCGTGAGTCAATCGATACATATGTCGATGTAGACCGTGTCGAGAATGGTGCCCCCCGCGTCACGGTAGATGACCCAGATCCGTCCATGGTCACCTCCAGCTGCCCCGGTCCAATAGGGGCAGGGGAGCGTCCATTTGGTGTACCCAAGGCCGCCGTTGGTGTTGATCGTGACACCGGTCTTGGAGTAGATCGTGTTGGATGCGACGTCCTCGATGTAGAAGTCAGGGCAAACGCATCTAATTCACAAATCCTTGTCTGCAAAGAACTTGCGACTAGTTGAATTCCGTGCACTAGATTGCAAATCCTTGCAGGACAAGGATTTGCGAAACACGTGCGTTCGCCCTGATGTAGAAGTCGAGGGAGGCGCAGTTGGAGTCGTTGGTGTATGCGGTGATCGGGCAGTTCGCCCCGCCCTCGATGATATCGCCCTCGGTCGGGTCTGTGATGTAGTACAGTCGGTACTGGGCCCGCGAGACGCCGGATCCCGCGACAAGTACTACCAGGGCGAACGAGGCGGTAAGGATCGTTCTCATCGAAAGACTCCTCGTCGATGCTATGGCTTCTGGGAACGTCCCAGATTGGCCCAACGTGGGGCTCAGGGGAATCAATCGAGATCCCCGTCCGCGACATCGATCAGCCCTCCTTTGCTCTCAGGCCCGCCGGGCGAGGTCGCCGGGAGAGCTGTCGGGGGCGTCGTCCTTGGTGTAGTCGAACCACTCGGGCTTGAACTCGATGCGCTGCTGGTGGCCCATCGAGAGGTTGCTCGTCAACGCGATGACGGCGTCGGCCAGCGCGACCTCGCCGCGGCAGCGGGGGGTCAAACGCTTGGCCTCCTCGCTGGCCTCGAACTCCTCGCGCGGGAGGTCGGCATACTTGTGGTAGTTCGACGGGTCGCCGTGGCGGATGCAGTAGGCGAAGTGCTCGAGCTCCTCGCGGTAGCCGCGCGAGGGGTCGGCGGTGGCCAGGCCGCCGATCGCCGACGCGGCCGAGGGGCCGGCGGCGCTGGGGCTAGTCTCGAGCGTCGGCTTGCCGCCGGCGGCCCCGGCCTTCTCGACCACCGCCGTCGTCAATGCCGCGCCGCCGGCCTTGGGGTTGTTGCGGTCCGGCTCGCGGAAGAGCAACAGGTCGTGCTCCTCCTCGACGATCAGGGTGCCCTTCGAGCCCATGACCGTCTCGCCGTACTTCTCGAAGGCGTTGGTCGAGATCGACGAGTAGGTGACGACGACGCGGTCCTTGTCGTGGAGGCCGGGGAACTCGTAGGTGCAGAAGACGTGGTCGTCGACCTCGCGGCCGTCCTCGTAGAAGATCGTGCCGCCGACGCCGGTGACGGCGATCGGGTGCTTCTTGCCGAGGAAGATCGAGCAGGCGTCGAGCTGGTGGCTCCCCAGCTCGGCCATCAGGCCGGCGCCGGTCTTCTTGTAGAGCCGCCAGCGGATGAGCTGGTCGAGGCTGTCGTAGTCGTACTTGGCGAACGGGACGTCCTTGTCGTCGAGCGGGAGGTCGCGCTTCCAGCTGTCGAAGTACTTGACGAGGCCCTTGTCGTCCTTCGCGTAGATCGGCGTGCCGTCGGGGTTGTACAGCAGCTTGCCGTCCTTCTTGGCGATGACCGGCTGGGCGTTGTTGCGGTGCCAGAGGGCGCGGATGTGGCGGATCTCGCCGAGGTGGCCGTTCTGGACGAGGAAGTTCGCGTTGTCGTAGAGGACCGAGTAGTGCCGCTGGTGGCCGATGGCCAGCAGCTTGTTCGCCTTCCGCGCGGCGCGGACCATCTTCTTGCAGTCGGTGATGTTGTGCGCCATCAACTTCTCGCAGAAGACGTGCTTGCCCGCCTCCAGCGCCTGGATCGCGATCGGCGCGTGCAGGAAAAGGGGCAGCGCGATGACGACCAGCTCGACGTCGTCGTCCTTGAGCAGCGCGTCGATGTCCTCATATTCCTTGATCTTCTTGGCGTCGCGCTCGCCGTACTGGACGTGGTTGGTGAACTCGAGCAGGGCGCGCTTGCGCTGCGAGGGGCGGATGTCGCAGCGGCCGATGTAGTCGACGTAATCGCGGTTGTGATACCGGATCATCGCCTGGCAGCCCTCGTCGCCGGTGCCGACGATCGCGGCGCGGACGGGCTTCTTCTCGACCATCGCGCCGTAGCCGAAGTAGGCTGCGGTGCCGCCGCCGACGACCGCGGCGGCCTTGAGGAAGTCGCGGCGGGTGACGCCGAGGGTGGTGTTGGCGTTCTCGCGGCCGAGGGCGCGCTGCTCGGGACTCAGGTGGGTAGGCATCGATAAGAACTCCGTGGTCGGTCTTGGATCTCGGGTCCGCGATCCTCGGGTCGTCGATCGGTCAGGCACGGGCGCCGGCGGGGGCCGGGGCGCGGTCGCCGGCCTCGGCGCGTCGGGCCGCGCGGCGGCGGCCGATCCAGTTGAAGACGAGGGCGTCGAGGCCCAGCCAGCGGCCGTTCGGTGTGCTCGCGATGACGAGGCAGGCGAGCAGCTCGACGAGGTTCTTGTTGACGATCAGGTAATGCCCCTCCACCATCGTCGGCGCCGGGATGCCGGGCCACGGGGGCATGCTCAGGTAGATCGTCGTCAGGAAGCCGGCCGCGGCGAGCGCCGCCAGCGGTGTCAGGAAGCCGAACATGAGGCAGAGGCCCATCGCCATCAGGCCGTACATCGTCAGGGCGTTGATCATGTCGAGGCTCGTCCACATCGAGTCGGGCAGGGGACCGGCGGCCTTCTGCTGCTCGGGCCGGACCTGCTGCTTCCAGGCGTCGTGCAGCGCGAGCGTCCAGCCGTCGACCATCGCCGACAGCTCGCGGCGCTCGGCGTCGAGTTCCTTCCTGAGCTCGGCCTGCCGCTCGATCTCGAAGGAGGTCGCCGGGCGCTTGACCTCCCAGTCGTGGAGCTGCTCGACGCGGTGCGTGTACTTGTCGACCTTCTGCCGGTTCTCGCCGTCGCGATACCAGGCATCGACCTTCTGGGTCGAGTTCGCCAGGGCGTCGGCCGCGGCCTTGCGCTGGGCGTCGTCGAGATGGTAATGCGTCGCGAACCGGTCCATCTCCGCCTTCCAGCGCCGCTCGAGCTTGGCGGGGTTGAGCCGGTCGAGCGCGTCGGCGTCCGGGATCAAGGCGCGGAACTTCGGCGCCAGCGGGCCGGCCGACGCCCGGAGGTAGCCCTCCGCCGAGAAGGCCGGCGGCTCGCCCCGCGGGGCCCCGGCCCCCTGCGGCGCCGCCGCCGAGGGCCGGAACTTTTCCCAGCCCTCGTGGAAGAAGTGCCAGCCGATCGCCGTCCGCAGCAGGATGATGAAGAGGGCGCCGAAGAACCCGGGATAGTAGCGTCGCGGTGCGGCCAGGGGAGACCTCCTTTCCTAGAAATGATGAAAAATATCAGATTTCTTATTTAAAAATCAACGCTTCTCCGATCGGGCCGGAACTCCTCCTCGCCGACGCCGACCGCGCGGACTCGGGGACGGCCCGATTCGGCCTCCTCGACGAAGATCGCGCCGACCTCGGGATGTTCAGCGACGTACGCCGAGGCGGCGTCGAAGCCGAGGAGGTAGAAGGCGGTCGAGAGCGCGTCGGACTCGGCGGCGGTGGGGGCGAGGACGGTGACGGAGAGCGGCCCGTCTGGCGGAGCGGGGGCGCCGGTGCGGGGGTCGAGGATGTGGCCGTAGACTCGGCCGTCGGCCTCGAAACGCTGGAAGCTCGTGCCCGAGGTCCCGAGCCCCCGATTGCGCAGCCGGATCGTGCCGAGCGGGTATTCGGGATCGACCGGGTTCCGCAAGGCGATCTCCCAGTGCCCCGCGATCGTGCCCGGGGGCGAGCCGAGCGCGAAGAGGCTCGATTGGCCGCCATGAATCAAGGCCGACGTCGGCCACCAGTGTTCACGGATGACCCCCGCGGCGCGGTCGATCGCGTACCCCTTGCCGATGCTGCCCAGGTTGATGACGATCCCGGGGCGGTCGAAGGAGACGGTGCGACGTTCCGGGTCGAGGGTCACGTGCCGCTGGCCGGTCCGGGCGCGAGCGTCGTCGAGCGTGGCCGAGTCCGGCACGCGGCGCGGTCCCTTGAAGAAGCCCCAGGCGATCGAGAGGGCGCCGGCGGTCACGTCGTAGGCGCCCGCGGTCGCGTCGTGGAGGTCGCGGGCTTTGGCGAGCAGATCGAACAGGCCCGGCTCGACGGCGACGGGGCCGAGGTGGGCCGAGGCGTTCAGGAGGCTGAGCTCCGAGTCGTCGCGGTAGACGGTCAGTTGCGCCTCGAGGGCGTCGATGACGTCCAGGGCCCGCGTCGCCAGGTCGAGCCCGGCGGGGACCCTTGTCCCGAGGCGGACCTCGAAGAATGACCCCATCGCCGACCGCCGGACGCGGAGCAGGTCCTCGCCCCCTCCCGCCGCGCGGTCGCGATCGGTCAACGACCCCGCCCTCGAACCCGGTCGGAGGCGGAACAGGTCGCGGCGGTTGACGAGCGATCGGGGCGGTTTCACGTCGGGCGACGCCTCGCGGGAAGCGGGCCATCGGCCAGGGGCGGGAGTGGCCTCTTCGCGCACGATCTTCAACGGGAAGGCTCGGCGGGGTCGTCAGGGATTCAGTATAACCGATGCCGCGCCCGTGGAAAGGGGCTGACGCCGCGGCGATGTCCTACACTTGGGCCGGGGGAGCGGGCGTATGAAGGTTTCGCGGGTCGTCGCGGCCGGGGCGATCCCCCTGGTCTTCGTCATCGTCCTCTTGATCGGCCTGATCCGGGGCCGGACGTCGTTCCTGAACGACCCCGGCACGTTCTGGCACCTCCGGCTCGGCCGGACGATCCTCGCCGACCACGACGTCCCTCGCACCGATGCCCTGACGTACACCCGCGCCGGTCGCCCCTGGGTCGATCAGTCGTGGGCGTTCGACGCGATCCTCGCGCTGGTCGTCGACCGCCGGGGGTGGTCGGGGGCGATCGCGCTCACGGCGGTCGTGCTGGCCTGGCTGTACGCGACCCTCGCCCGCGGGCTCGTCCACGACGGTGCCTCGCCGATCGCGGCCGGGGTGGTCGCGGTCGTGGCGGCGGGGATCGGCTCGATCCATTTCCTGATCCGCCCGCACCTGTTCACCTTCGCCTTCGTCCTCTGGACCCTCGGCGCCTGCCGCGCGTTGCACCGCGGCCAATCGGGGCCGATCCGGTGGCTTCCCCTGGTCATGATCGCCTGGGCGAACGTCCACGGCGGCTTCCTCGCCGGGCCGGTGATCGTCGCGACGGCCACGATCGGTGAGGCGGTCTCGGGCCGCTGGGATGCCGACCGCCGCCGCAAGCTGAAGCTGTTCGCGGCGAGCCTGGCCGCATGCTGCGTCGCCCCCCTGGTCAACCCGTACGGGATCGGCCTTTACCGGCACGTCGGCGGCCTGCTGGTCACGAAGGGGGTGACGGACCTCATCATGGAGTACCAGTCCGCGCCGTTCGGCAAGCCCGAGGCGCGCATCCTGGAGGGTGTCATCCTCGGCCTGGTAGCCCTGCCGGTCCTCGGCCGGGGCCGGCCGTCGCGCTATGAACTGATTCACACGCTCGTCTGGCTGCACCTGGCGCTCAACTCGATCCGCCACGCCCCGTTGTTCGCCTTCGCCGCGGCCCCGACGATGGCCACCCTGATCGACGGCGTCCTCTCGCCCGACCCTCCCGAGGAGGCGCCACGGCGATGGTGGGCCTTCCCGGCGCTCGTCACCATGATCCTCGCCGTCTGTGTCGCCCTCCGCGTCCCCTTCGGCGGCCCCGACCCCGGCAAATGGCCGCTGGCGGGGTTGAAGCTCCTCGATCGCCAGCCGGTCGGCGACCGCCTCTTCCACGAGCAGGATTGGGGCGGCCTGATCGCGGTCGACTGTCATCCCCGGCGCCCGACCTTCATCGACGACCGCTTCGAGCTCCACGGCCGCGACGCGATCCTCGAATACCTCGCCGCGCTCGAGGCCGGCCCCGCCTGGGACGACCTCCTCGCCCGCGAAAAGCCGCGACTCGTCTTCATCCGACCCTGGCGACCGCTCGCCAACCGTCTCCAGCGCGACCCCGCGCACTGGGACGTCGTCTATCGCGACGACATCGCCATCCTCCTCCGCCGGAAATAGCCCGCGGGTTTCGCGCGGTCGGACCGTCGGGTTACAATCCCGAGGGTCGTCGCGGCGGCCCGCTCGTCGCCGGACGACGTGGGGAATCCGACTCGTGCTCATCACGATACTCTCGCCGATCCTCCTCCTCGCGGCCCTCTCCCCCGGCGACGGACCCGCCCGGCCCCCGACCCTGGACGCCCTACTCAAGGCCGAAGGCCCGAAGGCCCTCGCCCGTGCCGCCCTGGACGACGGCGATGCGACCCGGGGCGCCGCCGTCTTCCACCGGCCCGAGCTGACCTGCGTCAAGTGCCACGGCGCCGGCGACGAGAAGGCCCCGCCCCTCGGCCCCGACCTCGCCCGCGCAACAAGGGGCATGACGCCCGAATCCCTCGTCGAGTCGGTCCTCGAACCGTCGAAGGTCATCACGAAAGGATATGAGACCGTCACCGTCGTCACCGCGGACGGCCAGGCGTACACAGGCCTGCTCGCCGAGGACCGCAAGGACTCGCTCGTGCTCCTCGACCCGACGCAGGACGGCAAGCCGATCACGATCCCGAAGGCCCGCATCGACCAACGCCAGAACGCGAGCACCTCGCTGATGCCCGAAGGGCTCATCAACACCCTCGCGAGCCGTCGCGAGTTCGTCGACCTCGTCCGCTACCTCGTCGAGATCGCCGAGCACGGCCCCGACCGCGCCCGCGCCCTCCGCCCCGCGCCCGTGCCCCTGCCCGAATACGAGAACGACCTCGACCACGCCGGCCTCATCGAACGCATGGATCACGATTCCTACAAGCGAGGCGAGGCGATCTACTCTCGCGTCTGCGCCAACTGCCACGGCACGATGGAACGGCCCGGCTCGTTGCCGAACGCGCCTCGGTTCGCGACGGCCACGCTCAAGAACGGGTCCGACCCGTTCCGGATGTACCAGACGATCACACGCGGCTTCGGCCAGATGGCGCCGCAGTCGTGGATGGTGCCGAGGCAGAAGTACGACGTCATCCACTACATCCGCGAGGCGTACTTCCAGAAGCACAACCCATCTCAATATATCAAAACAGATCGTTCCTACGTCGCCGCGCTCTCGAAGGGCAAGGGGTTCGGGCCCGAGCCGGCGAGCATCGAGCCGTGGGCGGCGATGGACTACGGTCGGGCGTTGTCGGCGACGATCGAGGTGGGGGACGACGGCTCGAACATCGCGTTCAAAGGCGTCGCCGTCCGGCTCGACCCCGGCCCCGGCGGCGTGGCTCGGGGCAAGGCGTGGATGCTGTTCGACCACGACACGATGCGGATGGCTGCCGCCTGGGAGGGCTCCGGGTTCATCGACTGGAAGAGCATCCACTTCAACGGCGAGCACCAGGTCCACCCCCGCGTCGTCGGCCACGTCGTCGCGTCTCTTCCCAATGGCCCCGGTTGGGCCGACCCCGAGACGGGCTCGTTCGACGACCCCCGCACGCCCGACCGCGACGGCCGACGCCACGGGCCGTTGCCGGCAAAATGGCTAAGGTATCGGGCGATCCGCCACTACGGCGCGGATCGCTTCATCCTCGTCTACGAAGTCGGCGACGCCGGCGTGTCGGAAATGCCCGGCCTCGAGTCGGATGCAAGGCTCAAGGATGCACCGATCTTCACCCGGACGATCCACGTCGGGAAGTCCTCGCGCGAGCTGTGGATGAAGGTCGCGCCGTCGGGCGTGGCCTCGAGGGTCACGACCGATTCGCTCGAACTGGTCGAACGCGACGGTCTGACCCTGCTCCATATCCCCGCGGCGGCGACGCCTGTCACGTTCAAGGTCCTGATCTCGACCGGCGATCGTGACTCGCTTCGCAACCACGAATCGCCAGGGACTTTCGACCTCGAAACGTCGATGAGGAACTCCCCAAATCGCTGGCCGGAGACGGTCACGACGAAGGTCATCCCCGGCAAGCATGACGGCCCGTTGGCGGTGGACGTCTTGCCCCTGCCCGACCCGAATCCCTGGAATGCCCTGATGCGGCCGACGGGGCTCGACTTCCTGCCCGATGGCAGATCCGCCGCGGTCTGCACCTGGGATGGCGACGTCTGGACCGTCGAGGGCATCCGCGACCCGTCTGGCGTCCTCAAGTGGCGCCGGATCGCGTCGGGACTGTTCCAGCCACTCGGCTTAAAGGTCGTCGACGGGTACATCTACGTCGCTTGCCGCGACCAGATTGCTTTGCTCTTTGATAATAATGAGGACGGCGCGATCGACTCCGTCCGCGCCTTCAACACGGACCACCAGGTCACCGAGCACTTCCACGAGTTTGCGATGGGCTTGCAGACCGACGCCGCGGGCAACTTCTACTATGCAAAGGCCGCGCGGCACGGTCTCAAGGCCGTGGTGCCGCAGCACGGGACGCTCCTGCGCGTGAGCAAGGACGGGTCGAAGACCGACATCCTCGCCACCGGCTTCCGCGCCCCGAACGGCGTCCTGCTCAACCCCGACGGCACGTTCTTCGTCACCGACCAGGAGGGGCACTGGACCCCCAAGAACCGGATCAACCTGGTGAGGCCCGGCCGGTTCTACGGCAACATGTTCGGCTACCACGACGTG
>DASZMJ010000684.1:0-18295 GCA_035551935.1 Isosphaeraceae bacterium | reverse complement strand
GCCGGTTCGCCCTCGGGCGACTCCGACGCGAGACCGGCTGCCGGCGCGGGATCGAGACGAAGCGGCTCAAGTGTGCCCTGAGCGATGACTACAGGGAGAAAGTCCTATTCAGCACGTGAGATAAGATGCCGTCGCCCTGCCACGTCGCCGGGCTTCAATTCCGGGGCCAGCACCTCCTCCACGTAGTCCTCGAATATCGCGGTGTTGGTGGCGCCCGGGAAGGCGAATGTCGCTGTCACCCCGGAGAGGCGCATTCCGCTGGTCAGCGTGATCGACTCCCAGTGCCCGGGCGTCGTGGCGTAGACGCGCTCTCCCGCTGGGGCACGGCCGTAAGTTCGGGTCATGGCCGTGTTGGCCCCGCATTCATCCACGAAAACCAGCCGTTCCGGGTCCACGTCGGCGAGTTGCTCGCAGAATTCACGTCGCTGCTCTTGGACCTCCGGGCGGTCCTGCTCCTGGGCACGGGGCACCTTCTTCTTGCGTGGCAGCCCCAATTTGGCCAAGGCGCGCGAGATGGTCCTGAGGCTGCACGAGAGGCCAAGTCGCTGGCGGCATTCCTTGAGCGTGGCATCGGGCTGCTGGCGGATCAATTCCCGAAGCCGCTCCAGATCCTCTGGCCCGAGCACGGCGGGATTGCCGCCGCCGTGCGTTCTGGACTCGACCGAGCCGGTCGTGCGATGGAGTTTGAGCAACCGTACGACGAAGGAGACGCTGACCAGGAACCGGCTCGCGATCTGTCGCACCGACCCCTCACCGCGCTGGATCGTTTCGACGACCCGCTGTCGGAGATCTTCAGAATAGGGTGTCATCGGCCACCTCCTTACCGAGATCTCCTTTCAAACCGTGCGCCATCCAGCTGTTCGGCGCTCTAGATGGAAGAGAATCTCACCACAAAGGCACAAAGGATACAAAGGAAGAAGTTTAAATATCCGCTTTTTAATAATTGATCTTCCTTTGTGTCCTTTGTGGTGAACCCCTCCGGAGACCCACCCTTGGCCCCCGCATCCCACCCCCTCGGCGACGGCCACTTTGCCCGGGCCGTCGACCGACCCGAGACGATCGAGCAGCTCAAGGAGGCGGTGTCGCGGCGGGCGTCGGAGGGGACGGCGATCTACCCGCAAGGGGGGCGGACGGCGCTCGATTACGGGGGGATTCCCGGGGCGACGGGCGTGGCGATCGACACGACGGCCTTGAATCGGGTGATCGACTACCCGGCCGCGGACATGACGATCACCGTCGAGGCCGGCATCACGCTCGAAGCCCTCCGCGCGACGCTGGCCGAGCAGACGCAGCGGCTCGCGATCGAGGCCCCGCACCCCGACCGCGCGACCCTGGGCGGCATCTTCGCCTGCAACGTCACCGGCCCGCGCCGGTTCGGCCTGGGGCGACCGCGCGACGCGATCATCGGCGTCGGCTTCGTCGACGGCGCGGGGAACCTGGTCAAGGGGGGTGGGCGGGTGGTCAAGAACGTCGCCGGCTACGACCTGCCCAAGCTCCTGACCGGCTCGCTCGGCACGCTCGGGGTGATCTGCCAGTTGACCCTCAAGGTCCGCCCCGCCCCCGAGGCCACCGCGATCGTCTGGGCCACCTACGACCGTCCCGAGGCCGTCGCCGAGGCCCTCGACCGCCTCAACACCTCGGCGACCCGGCCCGTGGCGTTGGACCTGCTGAACCGGCCCGCCGCGGCCCACCTCGGCGACCCGCTCGGCCTGCCCGAGGCGCCTTGGGTGCTCGTCGTCGGCTTCGAGGAGGCGAAGGAGGCGGTCGCGTGGCAGCTCCAGGCGGTCCGCTCGGAGCTGAAGGGGGCGGCCCTGGGCGTGGTCGAGGGAACGGAGGCGCCGCCGCTCTGGTCGGCCTTGACGGAGTTCCAGGCGGCGGGGCTCGGCCCGGTCTCGTTCGCGGCGACCTTGCGGCCGTCGTCGGTCCTGCGTTACGTCGCCGCGATCGACCCCGGCCGCTGGGCGATCCAGGCCCACGCCGGCAACGGCATCGTCCTCGGCCACGCGCTCGGCGATTGGAACGAGCCCGAGGCCGATGCCGCGATCGCCCGCCTCCGCGACCCGGCCGTCGCCGACGGCGGCGCCCTGACCCTCCCCCGTTGCCCGACCGCCTGGAAGCCTCGCCTCCGCGTCTGGGGCGACCCGCGCCCGGATTGGGACCTGGCGCGGCGGGTCAAGCGGGCCCTCGACCCCAAGGGTGTGATGAACCCGGGGCGATTCGTGGTTACAATGGGGTGACGACGGGATCGACTCTCACCCCCGCCTCTTCCTCGTAGCAGGCACGCTCCGCGTGCCGTCCGCCTTCCCGGCCATCATCGCTCGCGGACGGCACGCGGAGCGTGCCTGCTACGAAGACAGGCCGGGTGAGGGCCTGCTGCTCCACCGAGGACCGCCCCGATGGCGATCGCGACGACGGATACGGAAACCGCACCCGCCGAGGCCGGCGCGTCCCCCGGGCCGCCGGCCTCGGGGATCGACCTGGACTGGCTGGCGCAAAAGATTGAATATCAGAAGTTTCAAGATTGCGTGCATTGCGGCCTCTGCACGGCGAGCTGCCCGACCTACGTCGAGACCGGAAACGAGAACGACGGCCCGCGCGGGCGGATCTATTTGATGCGCGCGGTCGTCGACGGCCGCCTCGGCGTGAGCGACGCGGTCCGCGGCCACCTGGAGCTCTGCCTCGACTGCCGGGCCTGCGAGACGGCGTGCCCTTCGGGGGTCCAGTACGGCCGGCTGATCGAGCCGTTCAAGGTCGCGCTGCACGCCTCGACGCCGCCGCGGGAGCGCGAGAGCCTGTTGCAGCGGCTGATCCTGCACCACCTCTTCCCCTACGCCGGCCGCGTCAAGGCCGCGCTCTTGCCGGCGAAGCTGCTCCAGAGAATCGGCGTGCTCGACCTGGCCGAGAAGGCCGGCTTGACCCGCCTCCTGCCGCCGACGTTGCGGCGGTTGCAGGCGATGCTGCCGAGGCTCGGCCCGGCGTCGCACCTGCCCGAGGTCCTGCCGCCGATCGGCCCGAAACGCGCCCGCGTCGGCCTCTTCCTCGGCTGCGTCGGCGACGCCCTCTTCCCCTCCACCACCGCCGCGACCGCCCGCGTCCTCCAGCGGAACGGCTGCGAGGTCGTCGTCCCCCGTGCCCAGGGGTGCTGCGGCGCGATCCACTATCACTCCGGCGTCGAAGGGCCGGCCCTCCGCCTCGCCCGCCAGAACCTCGCCGCGTTCGACGTCGACAGGCTCGACGCGATCGTCGTCAACGCCGCCGGCTGCGGCGCGATGCTCAAGGATTATTCCCATCTGCTCCCGCCCTCGCAGCACGACGCCGCCGCGAAGTTCGTGGCGAAAGTCCGCGACATCTCCGAGTTCCTCGTCGCCCTCGGCCCCATCGCGCCCGAGCACCCCTTGCCGATGAAGGTCACCTATCACGACGCCTGCCACCTCTGCCACGCCCAGGGCGTCCGCGCCCAGCCGCGCCAGCTCTTGAAGCTGATCCCCGGCCTCGAGCTCGTGCCCCTCGACGAGTCCGAGCTCTGCTGCGGCGCCGCGGGCACCTATAACCTCACCCAGCCCGAGATGTCCGCCCGCCTCGGCCGCCGCAAGCTCGACCGCATCGCCGCCACCGGCGCCCCGGTCGTCGCCACCGGCAACGTCGGCTGCATCCTCCAGATCGCCCGCCAGGCCAAGGAGCAAGGCAAGCCGATCGAGGTCGTCCACCCGGTCGACCTGCTGGATCGTGCCTATCGGGGCGTGTCCATGGAATCATTCTCGTAGGGCAGGGCTCGCCCTGCCTCTTCCTTCTTCCCGTAGGGCAGGGCTCGCCCTGCCTCTTCCTTCCCGATCAAGAGGCAGGGCGAGCCCTGCCCTACGAAGAGGGAGGCGCCATCCCCACGACCCTCTCGATGAGATCGCCCAGCCTCGGACCCGCCGCCCTGCCCGCTTCGAGCACTTCCTCGTGGTGGATGGGCGCGTCGGTGACGCCGGCGGCGGCGTTGGAGACGAGGGCGAAGGCGAGCACGTCCATGCCGCCGTGGCGGGCGGCGATGGCCTCGGGGACGGTGGACATCCCCACGACGTCGGCGCCCAGGGTCCGCAGCATGCGGACCTCGGCCGGCGTCTCGTAGCAAGGGCCGGGCATGCACGCATAAACGCCCGAGCGGAGGTCGATCCCGAGTTGGCGGGCCTGCTCGGACGCGAGGTCGCGGAGGCGTCGCGAGTAGACCTCGGTCATGTCGGGGAACCGGGGGCCGAGGCGGTCGTCGTTCGGGCCGCGGAGGGGGTTGGCGCCGAGCAGGTTGAGGTGATCGGCGATGCAGACGAGGTCGCCCGGCTTGAGATCGGCCCGGATGCCGCCGGCCGCGGCGGTCAGGATGAGCGTGCGGACGCCGAGCCGTTGCAGCACGCGCACCGGCAACGAAACCGTCGCGAGGTCGTGTCCCTCGTAATAGTGGGACCGCCCTTGCAGGAGGGCCACCGCCGTGCCGCCGTGCCGGCCGAGGACGAGCCGACCCGCGTGGCCGGCGACGGTGGGCGTCGGGAAGTGGGGGATCTCCGCATAAGGGATGACAATCGGATCGGCCGCACGATCGGCCAGCGGCCCGAGGCCCGAGCCGAGCACGACGGCCACGCCGGGCACCTCCGGCCACCGGGCCCGGATCGCGGCGGCGGCCTCGTCAATGAGCGTAAAAGAATTCATAAGAGGATACCGGCGATGCAGGCCGACAGGTAGTTCGCCATCGTGCCCGCGAGCAGGGCGCGGAGGCCGAGGCGGGCGAGGTCCTCGCGGCGGTTCGGGGCGAGCGCGCCGATGCCGCCGAGCTGGATGCCGATCGAGCCGAGGTTGGCGAAGCCGCAGAGGGCGTACGTGGCGATCGTGAACGAGCGGTCGGCGATCAGCCCCTTGTCGCGGAGCACGCCGAGGTCGCCGAAGGCGATCAGCTCGTTGAGGATCGTCCGCGTGCCGAGCAGGCCGCCGACCTTCGGCGCATCGGCCCAGGGGACGCCCAGCAGCCACGCGACCGGCGCCATCGCCGTGCCGAGGAGGGCCTGCAAGGATGTCCCGAAGAACCCGAGGCCCTTGTTGACCAGGGCGATCAGGCCGAGGAAGGCGATGAGCATCGCGGCGATGTTGAGCGCGAGCTGCAACCCCTCGCGCGTGCCGCGCGCGGCGGCGTCGAGGAGGTTGGCGTCGGGCTGGGGCGCGTCCTCGCCGGGCGGGGCGAGGTTGCGGCCGCGGACGGAGCTGACGGGCTTACCGGTCTCGGGGACGAGCAGCTTGGAGATCAGGATCGCGCCGGGGGCGGTCATCACGACGGCGGCGAGGATGTGCCGCGGCTCGACGCCGAAGGCGAAGTAGGCGGCCATCATCCCGCCCGAGACGTGCGCCATGCCGGCGGTCATCACCGTGAGCAATTCCGACCGCGTCAACGTGGGCAGGTACGGCCGGATCGTGAGCGGGGCCTCGGTCTGGCCGAGGAACAGCGACGCGGCCACGTCGAGCGACTCGGCGCCGCTGGCGCCCATCAGCCGCGTCATCACCGCCGCGAACCCGCGGACGATCCATTGCATGATGCCGAGGTGATAGAGCACCGCGAAGAGCGCCGCGACGAAGATCACCGTCGGCAAGGGGCGGAAGGCGAAGACGAACCCCACGGGCCCCTTCGGGCTCGTCAGCGCCTCGCCGAAGACGAACCGCGCGCCCTCCATCGCGCAGTCCAGGACCGCCTCGACGCCGGCCCCCGCCGCCTTCAAGGCCCTGCGGCCGGCCGGCACGCGGAGCACGAGCACCGCGAAGCCCCACTGCAACGTCAGGCCCCACGCCACCACCCGCTTCGAGATCGCCCGGCGGTCCTCCGAGAGCAAGACCGCCAGGGCCAGGATCGTCGCGATCCCGAGGAACCCGCGCAGCCGATCGGCATGGTCCGCGATGGACATATCAGAGCCGCTCCAGGATCAGGTCGCCCGCCGCCGCCGGGCCGTCGCCGACCTCGAAGGCGCCGGCGATGAGGGCGTTGGCCTCGTCGAGCCCGCGACCGTCGCGGGCGAGGACGTCGCAGAACGGCTCGCCCGCGGCGACGGCGTCGCCGACCTTCTTCCGCAACAGCACGCCGACGCCCGGGTCGATCGGCGAGTCCACCCGCGACCGCCCCGCGCCCAGGAGCACGCTGGCCATGCCGATCGCGCGGGAGTCGATCGCCGTGACGACGCCCGGGCGCGAGGATCGCGGCCCCGCGACCCGGTCGGCGATCGGCAGGATCGTCGGGTCGTCGATCACGCGCGGGTCGCCCCCCTGCGCCTCGATCAGCCGCCGGAAGACCTCCAGCGCCGACCCGTTCGCGATGACGCGACGACACAGTCCCCGGGCCTCGACCATCGTCCCCGCGACCCCTCCCAGCACCACCATCTCCGCCGCCAGCTCGACCGACAGGTCCACCAGGTCGGCCGGGCCCGCGCCCTGGAGGCAGAGGATGCCCTCGGCCACCTCCGCCGAGTTGCCCACGGCGCGGCCGAGCGGCTCGTCCATCCTCGTGATCAGCGCGACGACCTCTTTCCCGAGCCCCCTGCCGATCGCGCACAACGCCCGCGCCAGCGCCCGCGAGTCGTCCAGTCGTTGCATGAACGCGCCCTTACCCGTCTTCACGTCGAGCACCAGGCCGTCGATCCCCTCGGCGAGCTTCTTCGACAGGATCGACGCCGCGATCAACGGGACCGACTCCACCGTCGCCGTCGCGTCCCGCAGGGCATACAGCACCTTGTCCGCCGGCGCGATCTCGGCCGTCTGGCCGATCATCACGAGGCCGTAGCGTCGGAGCACATCTTGATATTCGTCGAGATTCAAATCGACCCGGAACCCGGGGATCGCCTCGAGCTTGTCGAGCGTGCCGCCGGTGTGGCCCAGCCCGCGCCCGGAGACCATCGGCACGACCACGCCGCAGGCCGCCGCGACCGGCGCGAGGACCAAGGACGTCTTGTCGCCGACGCCCCCCGTGCTGTGCTTGTCCACTTTCGGGCCAGCGATGCCCGACAGGTCCACGACCGTCCCCGACCGCATCATCGCGTCGGTGAGCGCCGCCGTCTCCTCGTCGTCCATCCCCCTCCAGACGATCGCCATCAGGAGCGCCGACCACTGGTAGTCCGCCACCTCGCCCGATGCGATCCCGCGCACGAGCCGGCCGATCTCCCCGGCCTCGAGCCGGCCCCCGTCGCGCTTCTTCCGGATCAGGTCGACGGCACGCATCGTGACCCCATTCCCATTCCAACCATCGTTGAGATCACCGTCGGGTTGGCCGGGGTCTCGTCCTCGAGACCCGGCGTGCCCGGACCGGGGTCTCGTCCTCGAGACCCCTGCCACCCGGAGCCGAGCGGGCTCGGATCATTCGTGGTATCCCGTGGCGAACTGCCGGTCGCCGGCGTCGCCGAGGCCGGGGACGATGAAGCCGACGTCGTTGAGGTGCTCGTCGACGGCGCCGACGTGGATCGCGACGTCGGGGAAGGCCGCCGCGAGCCGGGCGATGCCCTCGGGGGCGGCGATCAGGGCGAGCAGCTTGATCCGGGGCACGCCCCAGGAGCGGACGACCTCGCACGTCCGCGCCGCCGAGCCGCCGGTGGCGAGCATGGGGTCGACGACTAGGGCCGTCGAGACCCGGCAGCGCGGCGGGAGCTTGTTGTAGTACTCGGTCGGCTGGAGCGTCCGCTCGTCGCGGAAGAGGCCGATGTGCCAGACCTCCGCCTCCGGGATCAGGTCGAGCACCCCGTCGGCCATCCCCAGCCCGGCGCGGAGGATCGGCACGATGCCGACGGTGTCCGCCAGCGCCCGGCCCGTCGCGGCCCGCAACGGCGTCCGGACCTCGACCGCCGTCGTCGCCAGGTCCGCCGTCGCCTCCGCCGCCAGCAACGTCGCCAGGCTCCGCACCAGCGCCCGGAACTCCGCCGGGCCCGTCTCGATGGCCCTCAACCTCGCCAGCTTCGCGGCCACCAGCGGATGTCTCGAAGGGAAGACCAGCGGCTCGGCCACGGCCACGTCTCCGTCGCTCGACTCGACACGGGACGACCACCGGGCCTCCGGGAGAGGATTCGGCCCCCCGCTACCATACCCGAACCCGCCCCCGACCGTGAGCCCTTGTCGCGCCATCGGGCCCGCTTCCTCGCGCGGCCGGCTCGGACGACCATGGCGACCAAGGCGAGAGCGATCGGCGCGTCGTCTTCCCGTAGCAGGCACGCTCCGCGTGCCGTCCGCCTCTTCCGCCGACGGTGCTGGCGGACGGCACGCGGAGCGTGCCTGCTACGGAAGACCCTCGCCCAGATTCGGCTCAGTGCAGGGGCGTTCCGCGGGAGCGGTCGGCGCCGGCGATGAGGCGGCCGTGGGTGTGGGAGTCCTTCCAGTCGGACCAGGCGACGAGCGCGGGGCGGGCGATCCGGGGGAAAATGCGGCCCTTCAGCGGGCCGGCGATGGCGACGAGGCCCTCCTGCCGAGGGGTCCAGAGGCTCTCGGTGCCGCGGTCGTAGAGCAACGGCTGCTTGTCGAGGAAGTAGCCCGAGTGGCCCAGGGTCACGCGGCGGCCGTCGAGCAGGGGGGTGAAGACCTCGATCGGCCGCCTCGGGTCGTCGGCCGGCGAGTAGACGACCAGGTACGGCCGGCCGTTGGCCTCGTCGTTGACGACCTCGACGTTGGACATCAGGAGCAAGGGGTAGATGCTCGGCGTGCCGGTCACGTCCAGCGAGGCGACCAGGGCGTCGGGCGCGATCCGCGACCAGTGCCCGCCGCCGTCGCGCTCGACGACCGGCCGGTCGATGGCGCGGAGCGCGTCGCGGCCGAGCGGCCCCTTGAGCCGGTGGCGGGGGATCTCGCCGACCCGGAACCGGAACCAGCGGTGGCCCTCCCCCGGCCGCCAGCCGGTCCAGAGCGCCGCGGCGCTTCCCTCCTCGCGATACCAGTCGCCCGGCGGCTCGGCGGCCTCGAGCACCGGGTGGATGTCCTCGTAGCCGACCAGGGCGGTGGACCGCGTCCGGTCCCAATCGTGGCGCAGCGCCCGCCACTCGTCCCACAACGGCGCCCCGCGCCAGACGGCCAGGGCGACCGCCAGGCCGAACGCCGGCATGACGACCAGCTTCGGCAACGGGGCGGGCTCGGGTTGGCGGCGGCGGGGAGCGATCGGGGCGGCGGCGTCGTCCTGCATGGCGGTTCCCTTCGAATCCTTCCCTTGGCGGGCGGGGCAGTCGGGCGGTGCGGCGGCGGACGCCTTCCGGAATCGAGCACACAGGATGCCAGATGTCAACCGCCGTGCCGTTCGGCGGCGATTTGCTTCCCCGGCGGCCGCTCCTTCCTCCTAGAACGAGCGCCGGGGACCTTCAAGGCGGCCCTCACTCGAGGCGCGACGTTCCAAAAAGACACCCCCGACATCCATTCGGACGCCGGGGGCCGTCATTTCCATCAGCTCGATCGGATCATTTTGATCGGCTACGACCGCCGATCACTTCGTGCCGGGCTGGGTGCCGACCTTGATCTGCTTGGGCTTGGCCTGCTCGGCCTTGGGGAGCGTGAGTGTCAGCACGCCGTGATCGTACTGCGCCTGGGCCTTGTCGGAGTCGATCGGCGCGGCGAGGCTGAAGGAGCGCTGGAAGGCGCCGAAGCGGCGCTCGCGGACGTGCCAGGTCTGCCCCTTCTTCTCCTCGTCGACCTTGCTCTCGCCGCGGATCGTCACGGTGTCGCCGTGGACGGTGATCTGCACGTCCTCGGGCCGGACGCCCGGCAACGACGCCTTGACGACGAACTCATTCTCATTCTCGCTGATGTCCAGCGGCAAACGGACCGCCGGCGCCTCGGGCGTGCCGGGGACGCCGGGCCGCACGAAGCTCTCCTGGAGGAGGCTGTTGACCGCGTCGCGGAGGCTGACCATCTCGCGGAACGGGTCCCAACGATCGATCGCCATCGTCCTTCTCCCTTCCACCGTCTCGCCCATCGGGAAGCCGGGCCTCCCGCCCCTCGGGACGCCCT
Organism: Isosphaeraceae bacterium; assembly: GCA_035551935.1. GTDB lineage: Bacteria > Planctomycetota > Planctomycetia > Isosphaerales > Isosphaeraceae > DASZMJ01. Next base: position 8,311 of record DASZMJ010000684.1, on the reverse strand, counting down.
CATCCCCGTCGTCCTCTTAAGAGAAGCAATCCTCATACCAGTTGCCTGCCGTTTTCGTTAATCATTTTCTGGAAAGAACTTGGGTCCTACTAATGAACCCGATTCGAACGCCCCGCCTGCCACAACCGGTGGGCCCAACCCGCCCGACTGCCAATATGGCAGAACGACTTCAGGTCCAACAACCGCGTGCCAATCTGGCAGAACCTCGCGAGATCAAGACTCTTCGAGGGAGTGTAACGTTTCGATGGCTCCGCTTCTCTCCTAGACTGGACCGCGAGAACGGTCGAGGGAGGCCAGCGATGACCGAGCTTCGCCATTGCCCCGAGTGCGGCGCCGTGCTGGACGACGACCTGACGCTCTGCCCGGCGTGCCTGCTGAAGGCCGGCCTCGGGGACCCGACGACGGCCCACGAATCGAACCCAGGGTCGACCCTGGCCGACGCCGAGACGCTGGCGGCCGATCCCGGGCCGTCGCCGGGCCGGGAGGGGGGAGCCGTCAAGGCCGGCGGGCGGCTGGCCTCGGTCGACGTGCTCCGCGGGCTGGTGATGGTCGTGATGGTCCTGGACCACACCCGCGACTTCTTCACCGACACCGGCCTGAACCCGACCGACCCGGAGCGGGCGGGGGTCGCCTTGTTCCTGACCCGCTGGGTGACCCACTTCTGCGCCCCCGTGTTCGTCTTCCTCGCGGGGACGGGCGCCTACCTTCACGGCCTGCGGACATCGCGGGCGCAGCTCGCGGTGTTCCTGGCGACGCGGGGGGCCTGGCTGATCGTCCTGGAGCTGACCGTGGTCAAGTTCGGCCTGCTGTTTCGACCCGAGCCCGGGCTCTGGCTCGGCATCGTGCTCTGGGCGATCGGCTGGTCGATGATCGCGCTGGCGGTCGTGGTGTTCCTGCCGACCCCGGTCGTCGCCGCCTTCGGCGTGGCGATGATCGCCCTGCACAACCTGGCCGACGGCGTCGATCCGACGAGTCTCGGCCGGTTGGGGGCGTTCTGGATCGTGCTGCACCAGCGAGGCTTCGTGAACCTGCCGGGAGGGGTGAACCTGTTCGTGCTCTATCCGCTCGTGCCGTGGGTCGGCGTCATGGCGGCCGGCTACGGCCTGGGGCCGGCCTTCCTGCTGGAGCCGGGGCGGCGTCGCCGGCTGTTCGCGACGCTGGGCCTGACCTTGACGGCCGCCTTTGTGGCCTTGCGTTGGATCAACCGCTACGGCGACCCCACCCCCTGGGTTGTCGGCAGCAGCAGCGAGGCGACGGTGCTTTCGTTCCTGAATTGCGAGAAGTATCCGCCCTCGCTCCTCTTCCTGCTCATGACGCTGGGGCCGGCGATCCTGGCCCTGTCCCCCTTCGATCGCGAGCCGGGCCCGGTCGGCCGTCGGCTGGCGACGCTGGGCCGCGTGCCGCTCTTCTTCTACGTCCTCCAGTGGTACGTGATCCACGGCCTGGCGCTGGCGATCGCGGCCGGCCGCGGCCAGCCGACGGCCTGGCTCTTCGCGCGCAACGGGCCGCCGCAGCCTCCCCCGGAGTGCCAGTATTCCTTGCCGGTCGTCTATCTCTTGTGGGCGACCGTGGTGGTGCTGCTCTTCCTGCCCTGTCGCCGCTTCGCCGAGCTGAAGCGACGCCGACGGGACGCCTGGTTGAGTTTCTTGTGAAGATCCGCCGGCCGCTCGCATCAAGGGGCGACGATCCCTTGCGAAAATGGGGCGAGGACGATATCTTCGGGACGCGAGCGGCCCTGGACGGCAAAGGGCGTCGGGAACGCGACTCGAACGGGTGTCGTCCCCATCCCGCCCCGCCGGGAGGAGGACGGCGGTGGATCGTGCAGGCCGGCGCGGGGCGTGGCCGGCCATGGAGGGTCCGATAAGCACGATGTACGTACCGAAGAAGCTATTCTTTACCAAGGGGGTCGGGGTCCATCGCGAGAAACTCTCGAGCTTCGAGCTGGCCCTCCGCGACGCGCAGATCGCCTGCTACAACCTCGTGCGGGTCTCGAGCATCTTCCCGCCGAACTGCGAGGAGGTCTCGATCAAGGCCGGCTTGGTCCACCTCGAGCCGGGCCAGATCGTCCACGTCGTCATCAGCGAGTGCGCCACGGCCGAGCCGAACCGGCTGATCGCCGCCAGCGTCGGCGTGGCGATCCCCCGCGACCGCAGCACCTTCGGCTATCTCTCCGAGCATCACGCCTACGGCCAGACGGCCAAGGTCGCCGCCGACTACGCCGAGGACCTCGCCGCCGAGATGCTCGCCACCGTCCTGGGAGTCGAGTTCAACCCCGACAGCTCGTGGGACGAGAAGCGCGAGCTCTGGCGGATCGCCGACGTCATCTACAAGACCAAGGAAGTCACCCAGACGGCCATCGGCAACAAGGACGGCCAGTGGACGACGGTCGTCGCCGCCGCGATCCTGCTCCCATGAATCCGTACCTCTCCCGCGTCAGCAAGCACCGGATCGCGCCGCCGGCCGTCACGGGGTCGGAGGCCGCGGCGGACCTCGTCGACGGGGCCTTCCTGAGCTACAACGCCGGGAGGCTCCGCGAGGCCTGCCAGGTCTTCACGACCAAGATGCTGGCGCCCGACTGCACCGTCGGCCTGGCCCTCTCCGGGGCCTTGACGCCGGCCGGGCTCGGGATGAGCTGCCTGATCCCCCTGGTCAAGGCGGGGTTCGTCGACTGGATCGTCTCGACCGGGGCGAACCTGTATCACGACACCCACTTCGCCCTCGACCTGCCCCTGCACCAGAGCGGGCCGGGCCTCGACGACTTCGCGTTGCGCGATCACGACATCATCCGCATCTATGACATCGTGTTCGACTACAAGACCCTGCTCGACACCGACGCCTTCTACCGCGCGTTGATCCAGTCCGAGCCGTTCGGCCGGACGATGGGGACCGCCGAGTTCCACAACCTCGTCGGCACCTATCTCGCGAGCCGCGCCGCGGAGCTGGGCCGGCCGGCGAACAGCCTGCTGGCGGCGTGCTTCGAGGCGGGCGTGCCGGTCTTCACGTCGAGCCCCGGCGACAGCTCGATCGGCATGAACCTGGCGGCGTCGAGCCTGGCCGGCGGCGCGCTCCAGCTCGACGCGCTCCGCGACGTCAACGAGACCGCGGCGATCGTCTGGCGCGCCAAGCAAGGGGGCACGTCGGGCGTCTTGATCCTCGGCGGCGGCAGCCCGAAGAACTTCATCTTGCAGACCGAGCCGCAGATCCAGGAGGTCCTCGGCCTGGACGAGAGCGGCCACGACTACTTCCTCCAGATCACCGACGCCCGCCCCGACACCGGCGGCCTCTCCGGCGCCACGGCGCACGAGGCGATGACCTGGGGCAAGGTCGACCCCGACCGCCTGCCCGACTCCGTGACCTGCTACACCGACAGCACGATCGCGCTCCCCCTCTTGACCGCCTACGCCCTCGCCCGCCAGGCCCCGCGCCCTTTGAAGCGGCTCTACGACCGCCGCGACCAGGATTACTCGGCCCTCCGCGACGCCTTCCTCGCCCGCGAGGCCAGCGGCGCGCCGACGGGATTGGCGTCGCGGAAGAAGGCCGGCGACCACGGACCCCCCGGTGCCCCGCCCCACTCGGACCATCTCGATCGATCGCGATGACCCCGACCCGGCCGCCCTCGCCGAGGCCGCGCAGGTCCTCCGCGCCGGCGGGCTCGTCGCCTTCGCCACGGAGACCGTCTACGGCCTCGGCGCCGTCGCGACCGACCCCGCGGCCGTCGCCCGCATCTTCGACGCCAAGGGGCGGCCGTCGTTCAACCCCCTGATCGTCCACGCCAGCGACCTCGACATGGCCCGCGCCTGCGTCGATCGCTGGCCGCCCGCGGCCGAAGCGCTGGCGCGCGCCTTCTGGCCCGGTCCGCTGACCCTCGTCTTGCCCCGGTCGGCGATCATCCCCGACATCGTGGCCGCCAACCTCTCGACCGTCGGCGTACGCATCCCCGCGCCGGCCGTGGCCCGCGACCTGATCCGCGCAACGGGCCGGCCGCTCGCCGCGCCGAGCGCGAACCGCTCGACCGCCCTGTCGCCGACGCTCGCGGCGCATGTCGCGCGCAGTCTCGGCGACGCCGTGGAGATCATCCTCGACAGCGGCCCGACCGCCGTCGGCATCGAGTCGACCGTCCTCGACCTCTCCGGCCCCCGGCCCGCCATCGTGCGGCCCGGCGTCCTCACCGCGGCGACGATCTCGGACCTCCTGGGAATCGAGGTCGCCGACCGACCGCGGGCGACCTCCGCCCCGTCGAGCCCCGGCCAGCTCTCGATCCACTACGCCCCGCGGACCCCCGCGGTCTCGATCGGCCCGGAACGCCTCGCGACCTTCGCCTGGCCCCCTCGCTTCGCCCTCCTCGTCCTCGGCGATCCCGGCCCGATCGCCGACCCCGGCGCCGTCGCGATCCGCTCCCTCTCGACCCCCGCCGAGGCCGCCGCCGCGCTCTACGCGACCCTCCACGACTGGGACGACCTCGCCCTCGACCTCATCGCCCTCGTCCCCCCGCCCGACCGCCCGGAATGGTCGGCGATCCGCGACCGCATCACGAGGGCGACGAAGAGGATTGCCGCAGAGGACACAGAGGAAGAGAAGAAATTCTATTAAATATTCAATTTCTTCTCTTCCTCTGTGTCCTCTGCGGCAATCCTCTTCATTCAAAGAGTCGGCGCTGGTCGCTGATGAGGTCGAAGGGCTCGTCGGGCTCGGGGGCCTTCAGTCCGAGGTGGGCGTAGGCGAGCGGGGTGGCGCGGCGACCGCGGGGGGAGCGGACGATGAAGTGGCGGCGGAGGAGATAGGGCTCGACCTCGTCGGTGAGGGTGTCCACCGCGAGGTTCATCGTCGCCGCGAGGGCCTCGGCGCCGGTCGGGCCGCCTTGGAAGACGTTGATGAGGGTCTCGAGATAACGGCGGTCCTGCTTGTCGAGCCCCTCGGTGTCGACGTCCTGCATCGCCAGCGCGTCCTTCGCGATCGGCAACGTGACGTGGCCGTCGGCGCGGGCGGTGGCGAAGTCGCGGACCCATCGCAGCCGCGAGTTGGCCAGCCGGGGCGTGCCGCGGCTGCGGCGGGCGAGCTCCCAGGCGGCGTCCTCGGTGATCGTCGTGCGGAGCTTCGCGGCGTTGACGCCGACGATCCGCGCCAGGTCCTCGACGTCGTAGAACTCGAGGTGCTCGTGCATGTGGAAGCGGTCGCGGAGCGGGCCCGAGAGCATGCCGCTGCGGGTCGTGGCGCCGATGATGGTGAACTTCTTGAGCGGGATGTTCACCGTCCGCGCGTTGATCCCCTCGCCGAGGACGACGTCGACGCGGAAGTCCTCCATGACCGGGTAGATGAACTCCTCGACCGTCTTGGGCAGGCGGTGGATCTCGTCGATGAAGAGGATCGAGCCCTCGGCGGCGTTGGTCAGAAACGGCATCACGTCCATCTTCTTGTCGAGCGCCGGGCCGCTCGTCATGTTCAGCTCGACGCCCAGCTCGTTGTGCAACACGGTGGCGAACGTCGTCTTGCCCAGGCCCGGCGGGCCGTCGAAGAGGATGTGCGGCAGCGGCTCGCCCCGCTTCTTCGAGGCCGTCAACGCGATCGACAGCCGCTCGGCCACCGCGCGCTGGCCGATCACCTCGGCCAGCCGCTGCGGCCGGAGCTTCTCGTCCATCGGGTCGACCGGCTTGACCTCCCGGCGCTCCGGCCGCCTCGGGTCGTCCTGCTCTCCCCCTTTGATGATCGGCTCGCGCACGGCCCGGCCTCCGTCTAGGGTCTATCCGTACACCATATTCTAACGACCCCAAGCATCCTTGACTAGAGGTCGTCAGCGCCGGAGCGCGAGCAAGAGGATCAGGAGGAGGATGACGACGACGAACGCGACGACCCCGGCGATCTTCCAGACCGAGAGGGGCGCCGTGCCGGTATTCCGGCCGTTCTGGCCGTTGAGGACGAAGCGGTAGACGCGGTCGCGATAGCGGTAGGCCATGACGTAGGCCGGGGCCAATGCGGCGCGCGAGGTGGCGCCTCCCATCAAGACGTTGACGTGGACGTTCCGGGTCCGGCCGCCGAACTGCTCGGCGATGGAACGGGCTTCGAGGGCCTCGAGGCGGGCCTGGGCCAAGGGCCGGGCGTAGCGACGGGCGGTGGTGAACTGCTCGACGACGACGTCGGTGAGGTCGACGCGGTCGGGCTCGACGCCGAGGGACGGGTCGAACGGCAGGATGGCCTCGATCTCGCGGACGCTGATCCCGCCGCCGGCCGGGACCCAGAGGTCGGCGTAGTCGCGCTCGCCATAGCCGGCGACGGGGTACCACGAGGCGCGGGCGCCGGGGGGCGTCTTGCCGATGTCGGCGGCCCAGTGGGTCGTGACGTGGGTGTTGAAGACCCAGAACGGCACGAACACCCGGCGCAGCTCGGTCAATTGCGCGGCAGAGCGGAGGTCGTCGGGGTGCCAGAAGCTGGAACCGAGCCAGGCGCGCAGGCAACGCTCGGCCTCGCCGCGGTCGATCGCGAACGGGACGACGAACTCGGGGGCGAGGATGCCCGGGTTCGGGTCCTCGGCCAGGTCGACCGAGCCGCAGAAGGGGCATTTGAGCGACTGCGCCGAGGCGTCGTAGTTCATCGCCGCGCCGCAGCCCCGGCACTTGAAGTTGCGGGCGGCGATCGCCAGGCGCTTCGTCTGGGGGTGACGGTGGTCGGGGACCTCGGTGCCGCAGTTGGCGCAGAAGAGGTCCTCGACGTCCACCAACGCGTCGCAGACCGAGCAGCGATCGACCGTCGCGGGGGCGGTGCTCATCGCTGGGCCCCCCAGACGATCAGGCCGACGAGGATCGCGATCAGGAGCAAGGCCAGCACGACCGCGATCGCCACCCGCGCCGCCGAGATCGGCTTCTCGCCGGCGATCAGGCCGGTCTGGCCGTTGATGAGGATGCGGTAGAGCTTGCCCTTGTAGCGATAGCTCCGCAGGTAGATCGGCAACAGGATGAGGTCCGAGTTGACCTTCGAGAAGGTCGTCTCGACCCGGAGGCCGCGGTGGGTGTCGCCGGGCAGGAAGGCGGCGATGGCCGCCGCTTCGCGGCGGTGGAACTCGGCGCGGCTGAGGTCGAGGGCCTGGTCCTTGGCGACGGAGTATTCCTCGCTCAGCCAGCCGGCGAGGTAATGCGGCGCGTACCGCTTCAGGGCCAGGAGCTGGAACGGCTGGATCCACTCGGAGACGGCCTGTGGCAAGCCCTTCGAGCCGCTGACGAGGTAGAAGCTGTGGTAGGCGTGGTGGCCGCCGTCGAGGCCCCACCACTCGGTCTCCTGGACCTGCCGCGTCTGCGTGACGGTCTTCCCTTGCGCGTCCGTGGTCGTGTAGGTCTCGGTCCGATACCAATACTCGCCGACCTCGGCCGACCAGCGCGAGTCGGCCCGGGCGCTGAAGGACCAGAAGGGGAGATAGATCCCGCGCAGGTTCTCGGCCTCGGCCCGCTGGCGGAGGTCGGAGGGACGGAAGAGGCCGTTGGTGGCGAGCCATTCGCGATAGATCTTCTCGGCGCGGTCGGCGGGGATCGCGAAGCCGAGGACGAACTCCGGCTCCTGCCGGCCCGAGGCGGCCGGGTCGAAATCGACGACGTAAGGGGCCGCGCAGAAGGGGCAGGTCGTCGAGCGGCTGCCCGGCTCGCAGCGGACCTCGGCGCCGCAGCTCTCGCAGCGGAAGCCGGCCGAGGGCGATGGCGCTCCCTTCGCCAGCTCGGGGCCGGCCGCGGACTGCAACGGGTTGCCGCACGAGGGGCAGAAGGCGTCGTCGGCATCGACCGGGCCCGAGCAGCGCGGGCAGCGCGCCGCGATCGGGGCGGGGGGGCTCGGCCGCGCGGCGGTCGTCGAGGGTACCGTCGCCGTCGTCGACGGCTCGCGTCCCGAGGCGGTCGCCATCGCCCGGCCCTTCGCGGTGGAACGTACGTCGCGACCGGGCCGCCCGCGGACCTGGTCAGTCGTCGGTCCGTGTTTTATAGATCGCGTCGATCATGTCCGCCACACTCCGGTATTTTTTCTTGGCCGCGAGCACCAGGTCGATCGCCTGCCGCGCCTGGCTCTCGGTGTGGCCGACGGAGAGCAAGGCGGCGAAGGTGTCGCGGATGACCTCGGGCTCGGCGTGCTCCGGGGCGCCGTTGGCCTCGGCCTGCGGGGCATGGGCGTCGTCGGTCGCGCCGGGGCCGACGATCAGGGCGAACTTGCCGACCTTGCGGCGCAGCTTGGCGACGATCCGCTCGGCCGTCGCCTCGCCGATGCCGGGGTACAGGGCCAGGGAGCGCACGTCCTGGTCCTGGATCGTCCGCGCCAGCTCGCGCACCGGCCGCGTCATCGC
>DASZMJ010000683.1:0-1971 GCA_035551935.1 Isosphaeraceae bacterium | reverse complement strand
GCTCCCTTCGGCGTCGTAGCCGGGCGTGTCGGTCAGCCGGACGAGATTCTTGCCGTCGAGGTCGGCCTTGAAGATGTCCATCGCCGGGTCGAAGTCCCAGCGATAGCGCTCGGACCGGCTATACGCGGGCCCCTTCGGCTTGGCGCCGGGCGAGCTCAGGGCGGGATACAGATGGGTCGAGGCGAAGAGGATCGACTTGCCGTCGGGGTGGAAGTAGCTGCACGTGCACTTGCCCTTGCCGGTGCTCACGAGCTTCGGCTTCGCGCCCGGGGCGAGGTCCTGGGTGTAGATCTGGTAGTCGTCCTGGCCGGGCAGGGCGGCCTGGAAGATGACGGCCTTGCCGTCGGGGCTGAAGTAGCCTTCGCCCGCCTTCGAGAAGCCGCTCGTCACTTGCCGGATGTTCGTGAGATGCTTGGCCTCGAGGGCGTCGGCCTCCGACGTGGAGGCGGGATTCTGCCCGAGGGCCGTCGCGGCGAGGAGGACCAGGAGTGGGAGCATCGTCGGGGGTAACTCCGGGTGTCTGGCCCGGTCCTGTCCGGGCGTCTAGAGTATAGGGGCGACCCGGGCCCCCGCCAAGGCTCGGCGCGATTCGTCGGAGGGTCACGCGGGTGAAGATTTATACGAAGGCCGGCGACGCAGGCCTCACCGGCCTGCTCGGCCCCGGCCGGTTCCCCAAGGACGACCCGCGGATCGAGGCCTATGGCGCGGTCGACGAGCTGAACGCCGCGGTCGGCGTCGCCCGCGCCGCCGGGGCCGACCCAGACGCCGACGCCCGCCTGGCGAAGGTCCAGGACGACCTCTTCGTCGTCGGCTCGGCCCTGGCCGACCCCGACCCGGAGGGGCCATTCCACGAGGCGGTCAGGCCCGGACAGGCCGCCACGCTCGAAGCCTGGATCGACGAGTTGGAGGCCACCCTCGAGCCGCTGACCCAGTTCATCCTCCCCGGCGGCACGCCCACGGCGGCCGGCATCCACCTGGCCCGCACGGTCTGCCGCCGTGCCGAGCGCGAGGTCGTCCGGCTCACTCATCAGGCCGGCGAATCGGTCCCGTCGGAGATTATCGTCTACCTGAACCGCCTGAGCGACTTCCTCTTCGTCCTCGCCCGCGCCGTCAACGCGCGGGCCGGCGTGGCCGACGTGCCGTGGACCGCCCCATGAATCTCGACGGGAAGGTCGCGCTGATCACCGGCGGCCGTCGCGTCGGCGCCGACCTGGCGCTGCGGCTCGCCGACCGCGGCGCCAATGTCGCGATGACCTACCATACGAGCCGCCGGGCGATCGAGTCCACCGTCGCCGAGGTCGCGCGGCGGGGCGTCCGCGGCCTGGCGATCGCCGCCGACCTTTCCGATCCCGCCCAGGCCGAGCGGGCCGTTGTCCAGGTTGTCGAGGGCTTCGGCCGGCTCGACGTCCTCGTGAACATGGCGAGCATCTTCAAGCGGACCCCGCTCGACTCCCTCACGCCGGCCGACTTCGACGCGATGATCGCCGCCAACCTCGCCGCGCCGTACCACACGGCGATCGCGGCCTCGCGGCGGATGCTCGCCCAGCCTGGCGAGGACGGGATCAGGGGGAAGATCGTCAACGTCGGCGACTGGGCCTCGAACCGGCCTTATCGGGATCATCTCCCCTACCTCGTGGCGAAGGGTGGGCTTGCGACGTTCACGCAGGCCCTAGCCGTCGAGCTGGCGCCCCACGTCACGGTGAACATGGTCAAGCCGGCGATGGTCGACCCGCCGCCCGACCTCTCCGAGGATGAGCGGCAGGCCGTGATCGACGCGACGCCGCTTCGCCGGTGCGGGACGCCGGGAGACGTCAGCCGGCTGATCCTCTACCTGCTCGAGGGGACCGACTTCGCCACCGGCGGGCTCTATCCCGTCGACGGCGGGCGGGCGCTCGCCTGAGCGGGTCGGAATGCTGGCGGCCCGGCGCGATCGGAGCGCGCCAGGCCGCCGGCTCCATCACTCCTCGCGAG
>DASZMJ010000682.1:0-2808 GCA_035551935.1 Isosphaeraceae bacterium | reverse complement strand
CGGACGAAATCGGCCGCCCGACCACCCCCCACGACCAGCACCAGCCGTTCCGACCGCAGCGGTTCGAGGTACCGCGTCAACCGCGCCGGGAACTCCTTCCAGCCGAGCAAGCTCCCCCCCACCTTGATGACGACCGGCCGTCGCACAGGCACCCCCCTACCGCGGTTTTCGGACGCATGGCACACGACCGTAGGGCCGGCTGTGCCGGCCTTGCTTGGATTCGGCCGGCACAGCCGGCCCTACGAGCGCGCTCTTGTGCAACCCGCGCGTGAACCGCTCTAGATGAACTGCGATGCGAAGTATACCCTTGATTTCAGGCAATCCCGTCGACGGGGCCACGCCCGGCGAGCTGCGTGCGGACCCGTTCCATCAGGGCGTCGGAGGGGAGGCCATAAGGGCGGAACTTTTCGAGCCGGTTCTGCTCCTCGCTGTAGAAGAGGGCCCGGTTGTTCCCGAGCTTGCTGGCGTGGGGGGCGTCGAGGAGGTGGCCGGAATCGGTCTGGCTCATCTGGAAGAGGACGCGCATCTCGAACTCGCGGAGCGCCTGGTGGTCGAACGACCGGTTGAGGTTGTTGACGCTGTCGCACCAGAGGATGACGTGGACGCCCAGGCCGGGCCCTTCGCGGAGGATCGTGCCGAGCTGGTCGGCGGGGGTGGCGTCCTCGTCGTCGCGGCGCGAGAAGCTGAAGTCGTCGGCCTTGCGCCGGAGATCGCGGAACCGGGCGAGGTCGTTGACGAAGAGGAAGACCTCCGGCCCGTCGGCCTCGGGTTCCTGCCGCCGAGCAACCTCGCGGGCCAGTTCGCCGAGGACCCGCGCGGTGTCGTTCCAGCCGCCCGTCATGACGGGGTGGGGCAAGGTCCGGGCGAGGTTGCCGAGGTACTCGGCGCGGGATTCGTCCTCGGGGGTGCCGTCAAGGACGGCGAATCTCGCCCCCGCGCGGACCGTGTCGGACGCGGCCGGCGGGAACTGCGCGGCGAGGCTCAGCAGCGCGGAGGTCATCACGCCGAGCGCCGCCTCGGAATTCTGGCCGACGATCAGGAGGTGATTGCCGCCCTGCCGGCGGAAGAGGGCGCCGGTCGCCTCCCTGATCGCCACCGGGTCACCCAGCCAGGCGAGGGCCGAACGCGGTGAGGCGGGCCAGCCCGGTGCGTTCAGCGCGGCCGAAAGCTGGGGGTTGCGCGAGAGGTCGGCCGGGGCGTCGCCCTCGAAGACGATCGGCGTGCGGGTGAGGATTGGCGGGCGCTCGCGGGCCATCTCGGTGAGCCGTTCGAGGTACGCCTCGCGGCGGTCGTCGCCGAGCCAGACGACCTGGAAGAAGTGGTTCCCCTCCGGGGCGCCGTTGGCGTCGTTGTAGACGGCCTCGCCGGGGCGTGAGAGGAGCTTGGCGGCCGTGTTGTTCTCGGCGAGGATCAGGTGCGCGTCGGCCTCGCTGCACTGCAAGGCGACGCGGACGGCCATCTGGCCGAGGGTCGTCCGGGGCAGGGTCTGCGCGCCGCCGAGCGACTGCGAGCCGAGCAGGATATGGACGCCGAAGGCCCGCCCCTGACGGACGAGGCGGTCGAGCAGCCGCGCGGCCTCCTGCGCCACCTTGTCGTCCTCGACGAAGAACTCCTGGAATTCGTCGACGATCAGGAGGACGCGGGGCAGGGGGGCCGCGCCGGGCGAGTTCCGGTAGCCGTTCAGGTCCTGCACGCCGGCGTCGCGGAACCGCTCGCCGCGGACGCGCATCTCGTCGTCGAGCCGCATCAGGACGCTGACGCCGAACTCCCGCTCGCTCTCGATCGCCACGACGCTGGCGTGCGGCAGCTCGTTCGTCGCGTAGACCTTGAACTCGACCCCCTTCTTGAAGTCGATCAGGTAGAGGTCGACCATGTCGGGGCTGTAGTTCAGGGCGAGGTTCGTGATCAGGGCGTGCATCAGAGTCGACTTACCCGAGCCCGTCCGCCCGGCGATCAGGACGTGCTGCGAGGTGCCGTGGCCGAGCGTCAGGTGCTGCCGCTTGGTCGCGCCCGACTTGCCGAGCGGGATGTCGATCCCGGTCCGGCTGTCGCGGGTCCACCAGCCGTCATCGGGCGGGGCGATGAACTCGAACGAGACCTCGACCCGCTTGGCGTCCCGCGACGCGGTCCCGGCGCGGTGGATCAGGCGGTTCGCGTCCCCGGCCGGCGGGGGCGTGTCGACCGAGAGCGGGAAGGCGCCGAAGTCGGGGTCGCCCCAGACGAGCCGCGCGCCGTCCCAGTGGAACGGGACGGCGTTGGGCCGGAGGTCGTCGAGTGTGATGCCGGCCGGCAGGGGGCGGTCGGGGTCGACGGCGATGAGCGTGAGGACGCCGCAGGAGACGCCGCTTGAGGCGATCGCGGCGAGCCGGGCGGCGGCCTTGTCGTCGAAGTTGGCCGGGAAGTCGGCGATCACCAGGACGCGGTAAGGCTCGGCGACCTCGCCGGCCACGGAGTTGTACTCGCCGAGCGTCGCGTACTCGTTGCGGAGGTATTTCTGGGTCACCTTCTCCATGTGAGCGGAGAGGTCGGCGAGCCGCTCCTCGATCTGGCGGGGCTCGGTCCAGACCTGGTTCGTGACGAGCGCCTCGTCGATGTCGGCCAGGTGCATGAACGCGCCGAAGTTGCGGCCGATCCCGACCGGGTCAATGATCGTGAACCGGACCTGACCCGGCGGCAAGGTCGTCAGGAGCCGCAACATCGCCGCCTGGAGCAGGCCGACCGCCGCGGCGCGGCCGTCGCGCGGGGCCTCGATCAGCAGGTTCGAGCGGTCGGGGAAGGGGAGCAAGGCGGGGAAGTTGAAATCGGTCG
>DASZMJ010000681.1:0-3095 GCA_035551935.1 Isosphaeraceae bacterium | reverse complement strand
TCACCAGCGACAACGACGACGACGGCAACCGCGGCAGCCGGGTCATCTGGATCATGGACGGCGGCCACTACGGCTACCGCACCCCCGGCAGCCCCCGGCACTGGGGCGAGGACGTCCCGGGCAACATGCCCAAGCTCGTCGGCACCGGCAACGGCAGCCCCTGCGGCGTGATGGTCTACGAGGGCGATCACCTGCCCGCCGAGTACCACGGCGCGGTTTTTGAGGCCGAGGCCGGGACCCGCCAGATCAACGCCTTCCCGCTCACACGCCACGGCGCGACCTTCCGGACCGAGCCCCGCGTCCTGCTCGCGAGCGCTGACCCCTGGTTCCGCCCCGTCGACATGACCGCCGCGCCCGACGGCTCGCTCTTCGTCGCCGACTGGTACGACGCCGGGGTCGGCGGCCACGGCTTCCGCGACCAGACGACCGGGCGGATCTACCGCGTCACCTCCAAGGAGAGGAAGGCCGAGGCGAAGGCGGCCGACTTCGGCACCGTCCGCGGCCTGATCGCCGCGCTGCGGTCGCCGACCGTCGCCACCCAGGACGCCGCCCGCCGTGCCTTGATCGAGCGCGCGAAGACCGACCGGCAGGAGGTCGAGACGAGCCTTGTGACCCTCTATTCTTCGAGTTCGCCGATCGAGCGTGCCCGCGCCCTCTGGGTCCTCCACGCCGTCGCCGGAGACAGGGCGGCCGTCGACGCCTTGAAGGACACCGACCCCCGGCTCAGGGAACAAGGCGTCCGCATCCTCGGCCGCGACGACCGCGAGAACGGCCACGTCGAATACAAGGACGGCGCCGAGAAGCAATCGCCCCCCGCCCTGAAGCACCTCGCCGCCCTCCTGCCGCTCGCCGCCGACGCCGACGCGGGCGTCCGCCGCGAACTGATCCTCGCCCTCCGGAACGTCCCCACCGAACAGGCCGGCGAGGCGCTCAAGACGCTGACCCGGGCCTGGGACGGCCGCGACCGCTGGTACCTGGAATGCCTCGGCCTGGCGCTCGACCAGCGCGACAGCGCGTTCATCGCCGGCCTCTTCGACGGCACGCTTTACGGCGACCTCGACCTCGACGAGACCGGGCAGGCGGCGAAGGTCGCCGTGCCCCCCTATTTCCCGGTCGACCGCAACGAGGCGTTCATCGCCGCGGGGACGCCCGACCTGCCCGTCTCGGCGCTCTCGAAGACGCTCGGCCTGGCCTGGCGGGTGCATCGCCCGGAGGTCTTGCCGGTGTTGAGCCGGGTCCTGGCGAAGCTGTCGAGCCCCGAGCTTCAGCAGGCCGCCGACGACGTCCTGGCGCAGATGCGCGACGGCCGGACGGCGGTCGTCCTTGCCGAGATCGCCGGCAAGGCCGAGGACCCCGCCCGGCAACGCCAGATCCTCGCCACGCTCGCCTCGAAGCTCGATTCGGTCTGGGGCGACGCCCGCCGGAGCCCCGAGATCGTCACGATGACCGAGGCCGCTTTAAAAGACCCCGAGCTTCGTCTCGAAGCGGTCGCCGTGGCCGCGGCGACGGGCGATGCGCGGTACGCGCCGGCCGTGCTCGCCCTGGCGCGTGACGAGAAGGCGTCGGCCGAGCTTCGGGCCGCGGCCGTCGAGGCCGCCGCCCGGTTCAACGACCCGAAGGCCCGCGAGCTGGTCGTCGCCCTGATCCGCGAGGCGAAGGGCAAGAAGAGTGCCGGCCCGGCCGTCGAGGCGGCCGTCCGCTCGCTCCCGCGCCAGGGGGGCGACACGACCGCCCGGCTCCTCGAACTGATCGGCGATAAGGATTACCCGCTCGGCCTCCGTCGCGAGGCGTTGCGGACTCTCGCCCGCCAGCGTGACGGCGGCAAGCAGGTGCTCGACCTCGCCCGCGAGAAGAAGCTCTCCGACGACCTCAAGACCGAGGCGAGCAGCCTCCTGAGCGCGAACCCCGACCAGAAGCTCCGCCACGAGGCCGCGGGCGTCTTGCCGCAGCCGAAGGGGCGGGGCGGGCGCCCCTTGCCGTCGTTCTTCGACATGGTCCGCAAGGAAGGGCAGGCCGACCGCGGGCGGGACGTCTTCTTCCGCGCCGGCAATAACAGTTGCAGCGGCTGCCACCGCGTCCAGGGCCGCGGCCAGTGGATCGGCCCCGACCTCTCGACGATCGGCACGAAGTACGGCCGCGACGAACTCCTGCGCTCGATCCTCAACCCGAGCGCGGCGATCAGCCACAACTTCCGCAGTCAGGTCGTCGGGCTCGACGACGGCCGCGTGCTCACCGGCCTTCCTGTGGAGGACTCGGCCGACCGGCTCGTCCTCAAGACGGCCGCGGGCGAGCGCGTGGCGGTCCCGTTGAAGCAGATCGACGACCGCAAGGAGAGCGACGTCTCGCTGATGCCCGAAGGGCTGGCCGAGACGATGACCGACCAGGAGCTTGCCGACCTTCTGAGCTTCCTTTCGGCCCTCCGGCAGCCGGTGAGCATCATCGGCCAGTACCAGGTGATCGGCCCGGTCGCCGAGTCGAAGGACACCCCCGCGTTCGACCCGACGCGGCCGGTCGACCCCTCGTTGGCCCTCAAGGGTCCCGAGGGCCAGAAGCTCTCCTGGCGCCGGCTCGACGCCAACGCCGAGAGCCTCGCCGACCTGAACACGCTGGTCGGCGACGCGCCCTCGAAGTCGGCTTATCTTTACGCCCCGGTCGTCTCTGCGATCGCCCAGCAGGCCCGGCTCGTCCTCGACACGAAGGCCGAGATCAAGGTCTGGCTCAACGGCAAGTCCCTGAGCCTCCCCGACCCGAGCGACGGCCAGTCGCGCTCCCTGTCGGTCGACCTCCTTCGCGGCAAGAACGACCTCTTGATCCGCGTCGGCGGCGGCCCGAGCCTGGCGATCGTGACCACGCTGGTCACGGACAGGCCGGTCTCGTTCCGGACGGACGAGGAGAAGGTTTCGGGGCGTTGAGTCGCACCGAATCGAAGACCGCCGGCTTTCGCCCGACGCCGGGGCCGGCGGGATCTTCGGACGGCAGCGGCCGGCGTGGTCCGCGGCGATTCTACTCATAAGTAAATATTTTTGGTATTAAGAGATGGATAACCTCTGCCTGCTTTGTCGGAACCCGGTCGCCCCTTGGATGACGATGCCGAT
>DASZMJ010000680.1:0-2175 GCA_035551935.1 Isosphaeraceae bacterium | reverse complement strand
GCGGCATTGGCCGCGACGGCCTCGGCGACGGCCGAGGCCGTCGCGCCGGCCTGGGCCGAGGCGACCGTCCGCGCGGCATTGCGCGTCGCGGGCGGCCAATCGCTCGCGGGGCTCGTCGCGACGACCGTCCTCGAACTCTGGCGGGAGACCCTGCGGGGGATGCTCATGAGCAAGCTCAAGCACATTTCGGCCGGACTCGCGTTGATGGCCCTCGCCGCGGCCGGCGCCGGGCGTGATCTCAATGCCCGCGAGCCGGCGAAGCCCGTCGGCGCGGCGACGAAGCCGGCCCGCGCCGACGACCCGAAGCAGGCCGACGGCGGCGCGGCCTTGATCGACGACAAGACCGACGCGGCGATCCGCAAGGGGCTCGACTGGCTCGAGGCCCAGCAGAAGGACGACGGCTCGTTCGGACCGGAGAAGTATAAGGTCGCGGTCACGAGCCTCGCCGGCATGGCCCTGCTCGGCTCGGGCTCCGAGCCGGGCCGCGGCGACCGGGGCGCGCGGATCGACCGGGCGATCAAGTACCTCCTGGACCATGCCGACGAAACGACGGGATTCTTCGACGAAGGCGGCAAAGCGAACTCGCCGATGTACGGCCACGGCTTCGCGGCGCTCTTCCTGGCCGAGTGCTACGCCAAGGCCCGCCGGCCCGAGCTGCGGACGGCGATCGAGAAGTCGGTCGCGTTGCTGGCCGACACGCAGAACGCCGAGGGGGGCTGGCGATACCTGCCGAGGAAGGCCGACGCCGACCTCTCCGTCACCGCCGGCCAGATCAACGCCCTCCGCGCCGCCCGTCGCGCCGGCATCGCCGTGCCCCACGAGGTGATGACGGCGGCCATCCGTTACGCGGCCTCCATGCAGAACCCGGACGGCGGCTTCCGCTACCTGGGCCAGGGCGGCGTCAGCGGCTTCCCGCGGAGCGCCGGCGGCGTCCTCTCCCTCATGGCCGCGAGCGAGTCGGTCAAGGTCGACCGTGGGGCCAGGTTGCCCTACGCCGAGGAGATCGATCGCGGATACAAATACATCCACGATCACGGCCTCCAACCTCGCGATCCCCACTTCTTCTACGCCCAGTATTATGCCGTCCAGGCCCTCCGCCTCCGGGGCGGGGACGGGCGGGGACGACTGGACCCAATGGTACGCGTCCAATCGCGACCTTCTCCTCTCCCGCCAGGCCGACGACGGCCACTGGAAGGACGGCTTCGCCGACGACTACGGCACCGCGATGGCCCTCATCGTCCTCCAGGCCCCCCGCGGCCACGTCGTCGACGCCCGGGCCGAGCCCAAGCGTTGACGCGCCGGACCGCTGGCCACCCGGATTGTCGGCGGAAGTCCGCGCCGGATTCGGCTAGGATGGGGCGGTCGAGTGACCTGGGCTCGTGCGCGGAGGACACGACATGCCGATCCATGACTGGACCAGCGTGTCGGCCGGGATCTTCCACGACTTCCACCACGGGTGGATCTCCGAGCTCTCGCGGCTCCTGAACGGGGGCTTGCTGCCCACCGGCTACTACGCGTTGATTGAGCCGACCGTCGGGGGACTGGAACCGGGCATCCTCGCGCTGGAGACGGCGATTCCCGGGCCACCCCGACCGGCGCCGATGGACGACGAGGGGATTTCCCTCGCCGCGAGGCCGCCGAGGGTCCGTTTCCACGCCAAGGCCGAGGAGAACCTCTACGCGCGCAAGGCCAAGGTCGTCGTCGTCCGCCACACGAGCGGCCATCGGGTCGTGGCGATGGTGGAACTGGTCTCGCCCGGCAACAAGGGGAGCCGGTCGGCCATCTCGTCGTTCGTGCGCAAGGCGCAGGACATGCTCGCCACGGGTGTTCATTTCCTCATCGTGGACCTGTTCCCGCCCGGTACGCGCGACCCGGAAGGCATCCATCGACTGATCTGGGAGGACGAGCGCGAGGGGGACTTCGCCTTGCCGGCCGACGCGCCCTTGACCTGCGTCTCCTACATCGGTGGCCCCGGCCCGGAGGTCTTCCTGGAGCCGGTCGCCGTCGGCGGCAAGCTGCCCGAGATGCCGCTGTTCCTGACCCCGAGGAGTACGTCCCCATCCCCCTCGAGGCGACCTATCAGGCCGCCTGGGACGCCGTCCCCTCCTACTGGCGCGACGTTCTCACTGCGCCCGACCCCCGCTGAGACCCTCCGCGCAGGAGAAACGAGGCGGG
>DASZMJ010000679.1:0-2051 GCA_035551935.1 Isosphaeraceae bacterium | reverse complement strand
CGCGAGGACGGCCGAGGGCTGCGCGGGGTAGGTCAGCAGGGGCTTGCCGTCGGCGACGGTCCAGGTCCGGACGGTCTTGTCGGCCGACGCGGAGAGGACCTTGTCCTTCGTGACGGCGACCGCCTTGACGGCGTCGCCGTGGCCGGCGAGCGAGCGTACGAGCTTGCCCGAGGCGGTCTCGAAGACTTTCAACGTCTTGTCGGCCGAGGCCGTGACGACCTGCGCCCCGCCGGGGAGGACGGCGACCCCGAAGACCGGCCCCTGATGCCCGGCGAAGACGCGGACCGTCGCGGGCGTCCAGAGCTTGATGGCCTTGTCGTCCGCCGCCGAGACGACCGACTTGCCGTCGGGCGAGAAGGCCACCCCGGCGATCGTCGCCCCGGGCACCGACAGCTCCTGAAGCTCGACGCCCTGGGCCGCGTCCCAGAGCCGGACGGTGTGGTCGGCCGAGCCGCTGGCGAGTCGCGTGCCGTCGGGCGAGAACGCGACCGAACCGACGGGGCCGGCGTGCCCCTTGAGGGTGGCGACGGCCTTGCCGTCGTCGACGTACCAGAGCCTGACCGTCGCGTCGGCCGAGCCGGTGGCGAGCCGCCTGCCGTCGCGGGACAGGTCGAGCGCGAGCACGGCGGCAGCATGGCCGGCGAAGTCCTGCACCGACTTGCCCTGGTCGACCTTCCAGACCCGGGCCGTCTTGTCCTCCGAGGCCGAGACGAGCAGGTTGCCGTCGGTCCGCGCATAGCCTAGGGCGTGGATCCTGGCGTCGGGCCCCTTGAACGTCTTGACTTCCTTGGCGTCGGGGACGCTGATGATCCGGATCTCGCGGTCCTCGCCGGCCGCGGCGAACTGGGCACCGTCGCCGCGGAAGGCCAGGGCGGTGATCGGGGAGGGGAGGGGCTCGGACTTCTTCACCTCGTCACCGCTCGATGCGTCGCAGATCCGGATGACCTTGCCCGCGAGCGCCATCGCGACCTGCCCGCCGTCCCCCTTGAAGGCGAGCGCGGTGATCGCCTGGCCGGAGTCGGCGATCTCCTTGACGAGCGTGCCGTCGGCGGCGTTCCAGACGCGGACGACCGGGCCGCCGGCGGTGGCGAACCGTCGGCCGTCTGGGCTCGCGGCGAAGAGGGCGACGGGCCCCATCGCGTCGATCGAGCGGGGCTCGCTCGCGGGCAGTTGCCAGAGCCGGGCGAGGCCGTCGGAGCCGGCCGAGACCAGTTGCTGATTGCTGGGCAGGTAGGCCAGCCCGAGGACGGTGTCGGCCGGGGTCTCGATCGTGCCGTCGGGCGTGCCGTCGGCCTTCCAGAGCCGGATGGTGCGGGCCTTGTCGCCGCTCGCGAGCTGCGCGCCGTCGCCGCGCCAGGCGACCGACTCGACCTCGCCGGCGTGGCCGGTCATGTCCCTGACGGGCGTGCCCGCCGTCAGGTCCCAGATCCTCACCGACTTCGCCGACGCGGCGGCGGCCTGCGCGCCGTCGGGCCGCGTGGCCAGGGCGTGGACGCCCGCGGGGTGGCCGGCCAGGTCCTTGCCCGGCCCCCCGCCGGGGAGTTGCCAGACCTTGGCCGTCTTGTCGAGGCTCCCCGAGAGGATCCGCTTGCCGTCGGGGGCCGGGGCGACGGCCAGGACCAGGCCGGTATGGCCATCGAACCGCTTGATCTCCTTGCGGGTGGCCGCGTCCCAGAGCCGGACCGTGTTGTCGAACCCGCCGGTGACGAGCGTCTTGCCGTCGGGACTCCAGGCGATCGCGTACACCGGGTCGGTGTGGCCTTCCAGCGTGCCGACGACCTCGGCCGACTGCTGCGCCCAGGCGAGGCCCGTCGTCAGCAGGGCCGACAAGGCGACGACCACGACCCGGGGCCGGCTTCTCAGGGGACCGATCATGGTGATCACTCGCATTCGAGGGACGGAGGAGGGAGCCCTGGCGCGACCGAGGGCCGGAAGTCAACTAATACGGTTTCTGGAAAGTCCTGACCTCATCCGGACGTCGACCCCCCACCCCGACCCTGCCCCACAAGGGGGGAGGAAGTCCAATCAAAGCCCTCCCCCCTTGTGGGGGA
>DASZMJ010000678.1:0-4114 GCA_035551935.1 Isosphaeraceae bacterium | reverse complement strand
TCGACGTCCTCGGGCCGCTACGCCCTGGCCGGTTCGGGGGCCAACAACGGCTCGGGGCGTCGGACGGCCTCCTGGCGCGCGGCCGGGGGCGGTCAGGTCGCGGCGACCGACAGCAACGGCGATGGCCAGGACACGACCTCGGGAGCGGTCGGCCGCGCCGGCGTCTCGGCGGCTGAGGGGGGCGGGTCGAACGAGGAGAGCGGCAGCCCGGGTCCATTTGCGGGGAGTGCCAACGGCGTCCGGAGCGGCCAGGCCCGGGGGACGGCCTCGGGGAGTAACGGCCTGGCGAGCACCTCGACGGATGGGGGGGGCTCGTCGAGCGGCAACCCGAACGGGATCAACGTCCAGGTCGGCGGGGCGGGAAGTCCAACCCCGGGCGGCTCGACCTCGATGACCACGGCGAAGGGCGCGGACGCGACCGGCTCGTCGTCGAGCGCGTTCGGCATGCCGGGCAAGGCGGGCCAGGAATCGCGGGTCGCCGAAGAGAAGAAGATGCAACTGGACCACCGCCCCTTGCGACCGCTGGAACTGGTGGTCGTCTGCGACGAGAACGGCCTGACGCTCTACCCGGGGGCCTACCGCCTGCGGGCGGCGACCCTCGAGGCCGGCGAAGGGGAGTTGCCCAGGCGGCTCCGGGCCCTGGCGGAGGCGCGGAGCAAGGCCGACCCGACGGTCAACTGGCAGCCCCACTTGCGGTTCCGGATCGAGCCGGGGGGCCAGCAGACGTACTGGAACGCGCGGCGACAGACGCTCGTGGCGGGGGTCGACTGGCCGGTCACGATCCAGGTGGCCGACCCCGACCGCGTCCGCGGCCTCGGAACGGAGCGGCGCTGATGCGTGCCGACGAGACAACGTCGCGGACGGGCGCGGGCCGCGAGTCGTACGCGCGGATCGTCCTGAACCTCGCGGGGGTCCTCGGCATCCTCGCGGCCCTGGCCCTGGTCCAGTCGGGCCTGCTCCGACCGAAGCCCAGGCCCGCCGCGCCCGCCGACCTCCCCGTCGCGACGGCCGAGCCGATCCCCGTCCCGAAGCCCGAGCCCGCTCCCGAACCGGAGCCCGAGCCCGAGCCGCCCCCGGCGCCGAAGCTCGACATCAAGGCCGTCGCGCGAGCCGAGGCGAGCCTGGCGGCGGCCCGCCGCGACCGCGAGCGGGCCGTGCTGCGGGCCGACGACGCCGGCCGGGCGCTCGCCGCCGCCGAGCTCGACGACGCCGCGGCGCGGATCGCCGGGCGGAGCCTCCCGTCGAAGCTCCGCGACCCCAGCTCCCGGATCAACGCCGCCCGGACCCGCGGCGGCCTGCTCGCCGGCGAGCGCGACAAGCTCAAGGGAGAGCTCGCCACCCTGGCCAACGTCCCCAAGGCCAAGCCGCGACCGCTGCTCGACAAGAGCCCCGTGGCCAAGCCCTCCGACGGCGAGGAGTACCACTTCGAGCTCCGCCGCAACCGGGTCGCCTACATCGACATGAATCGACTCATCAACCTGCTCAAGAACGACCTCCAGTCGCGGATCCGCCACGACGGTGTGAACGGGCCGCTCGTCGGCCGGGTCGGGCCGATCGGCGCCTTCTCGATGCGCTACGAGGTCGGCCGGACGATGCCCGAGAGCATCGAGGCGCTGGTGACCCGCGGGCCGACCCTGGGCCTCCGCGGCCTGGAGATCGTCCCCGAGGGCGAGCTCCGCGGCGAGCCGTTCGAGGAGGCCCTGCGGCCCGCCTCCGACTTCGCCCGCGCCATCGGCCGGCTCAGCCCGAGTCGGAGCACCCTGACCCTCTGGGTCTACCCCGACGGCTTCGCCCTCTACCGCCGCCTCCGCGACGCCCTCCACGCCCGCGGCTTCACCGTCGCCGCCCGCCCCCTGCCCGACGGCATCCCCATCCGCGCCAGCCCCCACGGCTCGATCTCGGCCGGTCAGTAAACAGTTGTTCATATATGACGTGTGCAACACGCCATCCCCTGACCCACAAGGGGGATGGCGCGTTGCACACGCCCGACGAACTATCGACCCCGGGCCACGTACTGGCCCTTCGAGTCGGCGGCGATCTTGTGGAGGTCGGGCGAGCCGGCGCCGCCGAGGTCGATGCAGTGGATGGGGACGCGCCCGCGGTTGGCCTTGGCGACGGCGGCGGCGGTGCCGTCGGGGAACTCGCCGTCGGAGAGGAGGAAGACGGCGTCGGGCCGGAGCGACAGCGCGGTCTTGAGCGCGGAGCGGGGGTCGGTCTCCCCCTCGGCGTCGACGAGTTCGAGCCAACGGTCGAGCACGAGCTTCGCGTCGAAGTCGGCCGAGCGGGTCAGGTTGCCGGGCAAGGGGACGGGCCGGTCGTTGTAGAAGATGACGTGGAACCGCTGCGGGAATTGCAGGGCGTTGACGCTACGGCGCAGCTCGGCCTTGGCCCGGTCGAGCCGGCCGTCCTGGTCCATGCTGCCGGAACAGTCGATCACATAAATGAACGTCTGCCCCTGCGTGCGGATGCCGAAGAACGACGACTGCCGCCAGGCGGGGATGCGGCTCCAGTCGGTCGCGTTGTAACGATCGCCGGGAGATCGGAGCAGGTCGGCGACGGCCGACGGGCTCGGGCCCTCGGCCTTGATCGTCGGCCCGGCGTCGGCGGGCGGCTTGGGCTTGGTCTTGGGCTTGGCCCCGGCCTTCGCCGGCTTCGCCGCGGCGCCGGGCTGGGCCGGCGTTGCCGGCTTCGCCTTGGGCTTGGGCTTGGCCGGCTCGTCGGCCTGGGCCGTCGTCAGCGGCAGAAACAGCAGGGTCACGATCGCGAGCCAACGACGTCGGCTGCCCATCGTCGCGCGCTCCTGCGGGAAGGCCCGCGCCGCGGTCGATCCGCCTGGGTCTCAATGCGAGAATCGCTGGATCATCTTTTCGAGGAACGCGATGATGGCGCAGACGACCATGGTGCCGATGAAGCTCGCCAGGAACAGGGCGGCAACATCCGAGGCCTTGTACGACGCCCGGTCGCGGAAGGCTCGTCCCATCGTCCCCCTCGGCGCCGCTCCCGGCGCCCCCTCCCGGCCCGACTCGTCCCTCGCCCCATAATCTAACCGACCGCCGCGGCGACGGCCAGACCCGCGCCGAAACCGCCGGGACGAGTGCAACCTCCTCGCCGGCCGGCCGCGGCACCCCTCGCACCCCGTCGCGCACCCCGATCGCCGCCGACCCGTTCGGATCGGCTTTCGCTGATGCATGACGGTCGTCCGGGGTGCGTCCCCGGACCGCGTGCCGTCCGCTCCCCCCTCTTCGTCGCAGGCACGCTCCGCGCGCCGTCCGCTTCCCCCTCTTCGTAGCAGGCACGCTCCGCGTGCCGTCCGCCGACACCAAAGAGGCTGTTGTGGCTCGGCGGACGGCACGCGGAGCGTGCCTGCTACGGGGACGCACCCCGGACGCCGCCGACCCCTTCGGATCAGGCTTCGCTGATGGATTGCGGTGCTCCAAGGCCCGATTTCGGGTCTCAGGACCGCCGCGGCGGGGCCGTCGGGGTCGTCGGCGCCACGCCGACGACCACCGAGGACGCCGGCCGGGGCGTCGCGGGCACGGGCGTCTCATCCAAAACCAGGACGTAGTCGTAAGTTGCATCATCCTTCGGTTCGTTCCGCGCCGGTGCTTCCGGGGCCGGCGGGGTGGGCTCGGGGGGCGTCCACGCGGGCTCGTTCTCGCTGCTGGAGAGGATGCGACCATACAGCTTCAGCCGCGCGTTCTTGCAGGCGATCAGCGCCGTCGACAGCTGCCGGAAGGTGCGCTGGTGGTCCTGCATGTAACGGTGCCGGCGCATGCCGTCGTCCGACGTGTCGACCGCCGCCGCGTCGAGGACCTGCTGCCGCTGCTCGGCCTCCCCGGCCTCCAGGTCGGGGAGGATCGACCGCAGCGCCTCGAGCTCGGTGGCCATGATGGCGCGGAGCCGCTCCATCGGCCGGTCGGCGTCGATCGCGATGCCCTTGGCGAGGTAGCGGGCGTGGCCCTCGAGGTGCGCCTCGCAGGCGACGTCCAGCGCCATGCCCAGGCCGTGGACCACGCGGGCCCGCTCGTCGTCCAGGTCGCCCGGGGCGCAGCCGAGCAGCGCCAGCATCCGCCCGCGCCAGTCGGGGCAGAGGTGGCCGCTGCCGGTGAGCTGC
>DASZMJ010000677.1:0-2439 GCA_035551935.1 Isosphaeraceae bacterium | reverse complement strand
CGCTCCGCGTGGGAACGTCCCCCCCGACGCTCTGCGTCGTCCGTTCTCCCAGGTGGGGACGCGGAGCGTCCGGGGACGCGTTCCCACGCGGAGCGTGGGAACGAGGATCGATGCCGACCGGCACGTCACTGCTCCCAACCTCGTCCTCCGCCACCTCATCCTCGACCACCATCCCGCACTCCTCGATCGGCGTGTCGCGCGGGATCTCGCGGAGGCTCAGCACCACGAGCCTCGGCAGGTCGGCGCGGGTCAGGTCCTTGAGCACCGGGCGCGCCTGCGGCGAGCCGATCACGATCGGGGGATGCCCCGCCTCGACCAGCGGCCCGACGGCCTGCGCCACCGCGCGGACGAGGTTGCGCACGACGTCGCCGCCGCCGATCGCCGCGTCGGGTCGCGTGTCCTCCTGGCCGACCGAGACGAGCAATTCGTCGACCCCCTTCGAGAGCGTCACCACCCGGAGCCGCCCGTCCTTGCCGAGGTACCCCTGGACGATCCGCCGCGCCAGGCCCTGGCGGACGAACTCCGTCAAGGCCGCCGCGTCGCGCGTCTTGCCCGCGTGCACGGCCAGGGTCTCGAGGATCGTTTCAATATCGCGGATGCTCACGCGCTCGCGTAGGAGATTCTGCAGGATTTGTTGCAATTCGCCCGGGCGGAGCAGACCCGGCACGACCTCGTCGACCAGGGCCGGCGACGTCGCGCGGGCGCGGTCGAGCAGGCGGCCGACCTGCTCGCGGGTCATCAATTCGTCGGCGTGCCCGAGCACGACCTCGCCGAAGTGGCCGGCGACGACGGCCGAGGCCTCGACGACGCGGCAGCCCGCGGCCTCGGCCACCTCGCGGCCGTCGGCGTGGATCCAGACGCCCGGCCGGCCCGTGACGGGGTCGACGCCGTCGCGTCCCTCGGGCCGGGCCGCCAGGCCGGCGGGCGGCACGGCGAGCAGTCGCCCGGCGTGCGCCGACCCCTGGCCCACGACCGTGCCGCGGATCTTGAGCCGGTATTCGTGCGGGCCGACGCCGATCTCGTCGCGGATGCGGACCTGAGGCACGATCAGGCCGAGGTCCTGCGCGGCCCGGTGGCGGATCGCCCGGACGCGGTCGAGCAGGTCGCCGCCGCGGGTCGGGTCGGCCAGGCCGATCAGCCGATAGCCGATCTCCAGCTCGAGCGGGTCAACGTGCAAGAGGTCCTCCATCCGCTCCGCCGGCGCCTCGGCCGTCGCCGCCGGCTCAGGCTCGGCGTCGGTCTCGTCGATGTGCTGTTCGCCGCGATTCCTGATCAGATAGGCGCCCGTGCCAAGGCCGGCGGCGAGCGTCAGCAATGGCACCTTCGGCAAGGCCGTGAACGCCAGCAGCGCCAGGAAGGCGGCCGCCACGGCGAGCACGCCGGCGCGGCCGAAGAGCTGGCCGATCACCTCGCGGCCCAGGTCCGATTCCTCGCTCGACCGGGTCACGATCAGCCCGGCCGCCAGCGCCGTCAGGAACGCGGGGACCTGGCTCACGAGGCCGTCGCCGATCGTCAGCTTGGTGAAGACCTCGACCGCCCTCGCGGGCGTCATGCCGTACTGGACGATCCCGAGGAACAGCCCCGCGCCGATGTTCACGAGCGTGATGATGACGCCCGCCACGGCGTCGCCGCGGACGAACTTGCCGGCGCCGTCCATGGCGCCGAAGAAGTCGGCCTGGCGGTGGACGTGCTCGCGGCGGCGGTGGGCCTCGTGCTGGTCGATCAGCCCGGCGTGTAGGTCGGCGTCGATCGCCATCTGCCGGCCGGGCATCCCGTCGAGCATGAACCGCGCCGCGACCTCGCTGATCCGCGTCGCGCCCTTGGTGATGACGACGAACTGGATCACGAAGATGATGGCGAAGAGGATCACGCCGACGACGACCTGGTCGCCCGCGACGAACTCGCCGAACGCCCGGATCACGCCGCCGGCCGCGTCGAGCCCGTCGGTGCCGGCGCGGGTCAGCGTGAGTCGCGTGGTGGCGACGTTGAGCACGAGCCGCGTCAGCGTCGTCGCCAGGAGGATCGTCGGGAACGCGCCGAACTCCAGCGGCGTCCGGACCGACAGGGTCGTCAGCAGCACGAGCACGGCGAGCGTGATGTTCGCGGCCAGGAGCAGGTCGAGCACGCCCGGCGGGACCGGGACGATGAAGACCAGCAGCGCCCCGACGAACGTGACCGGCAGGACCGCGCCCGTCAGGCGCGACCATCCGGCGGCGGGGGGGCTGATGGCTGCGGAGGGCATCCATTCCACTCCTCGTGCGCCCCGCCGCGATGCGACGAGGGCGGACGTTCCACGGCCCCGCGTCCTTGCAGGGCTCCGACGGATCGGCGCGGATCGTTCGGGGATGAGCGTCGGATGTGCGGCCGGACGATACCCCGCGGCCCCCGGGGTGTCCAGCCCGATTGGTTCATCTCGGGGCGGGTTTGACGCCTCTTTCT
>DASZMJ010000676.1:0-12003 GCA_035551935.1 Isosphaeraceae bacterium | reverse complement strand
GCCGTGATCTTCCAAGGCGAACCTGAGGTCGACATCAGGTGAGGCGGCGGGAGGTACTCGTGCGCTCGGCATTGGTTTGCGATCTGATCCGCCACTTCGATAAGGACGGGACGCTGAAGATCGGCCACTGCCCGAAGGATCTGTCGACTCAAATCGAAGCCCTCGCCTTACCCGTGGCATTGAAGCGGACCCTCCAGTGACATTGGCTGAATGCCCCCGGTCAGATCGGGCGGTTTCACATCTCCTCTGTCGAACAGATCCTCGCAGATCGCGATTTCGAGCGCCTCATGCCCTCGATGGTCCCCATCGGTTCTGCTCGAAACGGCGATCCGCTGGTCATCCGGGTCATTGGGGAGAAGGAATACGAGGTCGGTTTGGTGAGCCATGACCAGTTGTGGGGGAATCCTGATTTGGAGGCCGGCAGGGCATACGTGCGTGTGACGTCCTCGCTGGAGGAGTTTCTGGTCCGCTCAGCCGAGGGGATGTACCTTCCTATCGATTATTATGCCGCCAAGGATTTGGCCGAAGTTCGCGCTTCGATCGCCGCGAATTTGGCCTCCCCGTGAACTCTTCGCTCGGTCGAAGGAACGGCGGGTGAAATCATGTTCGCATGATGTTCAATCGGCGCGGACCGCCCCGTGACCCCGACGCACGACGGGGGACGGCGACGGCCGGGGCCGCTGAGCTTGGGCGTTCGGCGGCGGGGGCGCGATCGGATGCTGTACATCAAAGCGCCGGGACGCTGCCTCCGCACTGACTCCCTCGCAGCGGGCTGGGGCCAGATGACGCGCCACCTGGAGGTCGGCGACGACCAGTACGCCGTCCGCCAAGTCGAGGTGTTCGAGAACGGCAACGTGCTGCGGTATGATCGCTCCCACTGGTGCGATGCGTTCGGCCAGCTCTTCGGCCTGCGGTTCAGCCGCAAGCACAAGTGGGCGGTGTTCTTCCGCGGCGGCGGTGAGATCGTGGCCGCCGAGTTCGAGCGGGTCTGGCGTGCGGCCCGGCGGTCACCGCAGTGGGAGCAGCAGGTGGAGCTCTCTCGTGCCGCCGAGTGGGGCGCGGTGCCATCGTGGTTGCGGCAGGCCCCAGACGCCGAACCAGGCGCTGCAGCAGACCGCGGGGGCATGTAGTGGCGGGGTGGCAGGGGTTGCGGAGCAACCCCGGTCCCCATCTCGAAGCCTGGGCGCGGCCGAAGACCGGGGTTCCGAGGACGGAACCCCTGCCACCCGGCCGATATCCTTTGCCAAAGCCTCGGGCCTTGCCGTAGACTCGGGGCTGTCGGATACCCGCCAGCGACGACCCGCCCCAGGACCCACCGGATGCTGCGCACGGCGACGATCCCAGTCCTAGTCCTGCTCGTCGCCCCGACGGCCCGGGGGGCGGAGGAGGACCTCTTCACCACGAAGGCGCGGCCGATCCTGGCGCGGCACTGTTTGAAGTGCCACGGGCCGGACGAAGGGGCGCGCAAGGCGAAGCTCCGGCTCGACCGCCGCGAGGACGCCACCAGGCCCGCCGCCTCGGGCGCGCGGGCCGTCGTCCCCGGCGACCCGGACGAGAGCGAGCTGGTCGTCCGGATCTTCGAGGAAGACGACGACCAGCGCATGCCGCCGGTCAAGACGAAGGACAGGCTCACCGACGAGGAAAAAGCGACCCTCAAGCGCTGGATCGCCTCGGGCGCCGAGTACCGCGAGCACTGGGCCTTCGTCCCACCGCGCCAGGCGCCTTTGCCCGCCGTGCGCAACACGAGCTGGCCGCGGAACCCGATCGACGTGTTCGTGCTGGCGCGGCTGGAGGCCGAGGGGCTGTCGCCGTCGCCCGAGGCCGACCGCGCCACGCTCATCCGCCGGCTGAGCCTCGACCTGATCGGCCTGCCGCCGACGGTCGAGGAGGTCGACGCCTTCCTCGACGATCGGTCGCCGGACGCCTATGAGCGCCTCGTCGACCGGCTGCTCGCCTCGCCCCATTACGGCGAGCGCCGGGCGCGGCGGTGGCTCGACCTCGCCCGCTACGCGGATACCAACGGCTACGAGAAGGACCGCACGCGGTCGATCTGGCCGTATCGCGACTGGGTCATCCGCGCCCTCAACGACGACCTGCCGTTCGATCGCTTCACCGTCGCGCAGCTCGCCGGCGACATGCTCCCGGACCGCTCGGCGGACGACCGGGTCGCCACCGGCTTCCACCGCAACACGATGCTCAACGAGGAGGGGGGCATCGACCCGCTCGAATACCGCTTCCACGCCATGACCGACCGCGTCGCCACCACCGCGACGACCTGGCTCGGCCTGACGCTCGGCTGCGCCCAGTGCCACACCCACAAGTTCGACCCGATCACCCAGCGCGATTACTACCGCGTCATGGCCTTCCTCGACAACGCCGACGAGCCCGAGTTCCCCGTGCCGAATGCCGAGGTCGCGCGCCGTCGCCGCGCGATCGAGGCGAAGGTCGCGGCCCTCGTCGACGCCTTGCCGTCCCGCTTCCCGCCCGACCACTCCGTCGACGACCCGCGCCCGCTCGACCTCCGCCGCGCCGACCACCTCGATCGCCGCTTCCGCGCCTGGCACGACGCCGCCGAACGCGACGCCCGTCGCTGGACCATCCTCCGCCCGTCCTCGGCGACCGCGAACCTCCCGAGGCTCGAGGTCCAGGGCGACGGCTCCGTCCTCGCGGCCGGCGACCAGACCAAGAGTGATACATACACACTCACATATCCCACGAATTTGCAGAGGATCACGGCCATTCGCCTCGAAGTCCTGCCCGACGACCGCCTGCCGCGGCGCGGGCCGGGCCGCGTCTTCTACGAGGGGTCGCCCGGCGACTTCTTCCTGAGCGAGTTCCGCCCCTCGGCCGGCGGCCGGCCGATCAAGTTGGCCGGCGCCTCGCAGAGCTTCGCCCGCGGCGGCGCCCCGGCATCCCTGGCCATCGACGGCGACCCGCAGACGGGCTGGGCGATCGACGGCGGCCAGGGTCGGGCGCACGCGGCCGTCTTCCGGCTCGCCGAGCCGCTCGAAGCGTCGAGCGAGCTGACGATCGCCATGCTCTTCGAGCGCTATTACGCCTCCGGCCTCGGCCGGTTCCGCGTCGCGTTGACGAGCGACCCCGAGGTTGCCGAGGCCGTCGAGATGCCGGCGGAGGTCGAGGCGATCCTGGCGAGACCCGGGTCGGAGCGGTCGGCCGCGGAGCGGGACCAGGTCTTCCGACAGTTTCTCATGACAGCACATGAGCTGGACGACGCGCGCAAGGAGATCGACCGGCTCCGATCGGGGATGCCCTCCTATCCGGCGACGCTCGTGCTCGAGGAGCGGCCGCCGTCGAGCCCGCGTGCGACGCATCTGCACAGGCGCGGCGAGTTCCTCCGGCCGGCCGAGCGGGTCGAGCCGGGGTTGCCGGCGATCCTCGCGAGCCCGGCCGCCGTCGCGCCGCGGGACCGGCTGGGGCTGGCGCGGTGGCTGGCCTCGGCCGACAACCCGATGGTCGGCCGGGTGACGATGAACCGGCAGTGGGCGGCCTTCTTCGGCCTCGGGATCGTGCGGACGTCGCAGGACTTCGGCTACCAGGGCGCGCCGCCGTCGCACCCCGAATTGCTCGACTGGCTCGCCGTCGAGTTCGAGCGGCGGGGTTGGTCGCTCAAGCGGATGCACCGCCTGATCGTCACGAGCGCGACGTACCGGCAATCCTCCCGCGCCGACGCGGGCCTCATCGCCCGCGACCCCGAGAACCGCCTGCTCGCGCGCGGGCCGAGGGTGCGCCTCGAGGCCGAGTCCATCCGCGACGCCGCGTTGCGGTCGAGCGGCCTGCTCTCGCAGAAAGTCGGCGGCCCGAGCGTCTTCCCGCCGCAGCCGCCGGGCGTCGCGACCGAGGGGACGTACGGCGGCTTCGAGTGGCGCGCCAGCGTCGGCGAGGACCGCCATCGTCGGGGATTGTACACATTCACCAAGCGGTCGGCCCCTTATGCGATGTTCGCGACCTTCGACGCCCCCAGCGGCGAGGTCTGCGTCGCCCGCCGCGAGGTCTCGAACTCGCCGCTCCAGGCCTTGACGATGCTCAACGACGCCGTGCTCGTCGAGGCGTCGCAGGCGCTCGGGCGCCTGATGGCGGAACAATCAGGCCCGGTCGACGAGCGGATGACCCATCTCGTCCGCCGCTGCCTGGCGCGTCGCCCCGAGCCCGAGGAGCTGTCGGCCTTCGGCCGCTTCTTCGAAGCCCAGCGGGATCGGTTCGCGCGCAAGGAGCTCGACGCCGCCGCGGTCGCCGGCCCCGGCGACGGCGACCCGATCGATCGCGCCGCCTGGACGGCGACGGCCCGGGCCCTGCTCAACCTCGATGAAATGATCACCAAGGAATAACACGATGACACCCGGACGCCCGAACGGCCCGCTCGTCGCCCGCCGGCATTTCTTCCGAGACTGCGGCGTCGGCGTCGGCAAGATCGCCCTGGCGAGCCTGCTGGGCGGCGGCGCCGCGCGGCGGTCGCTCGCGAGCCCGCCCGACCCGCTCGCCCCGAGGTCGCCGCACTTCGCGCCGAAGGCGAAATCCGTCATCCACCTGTTCATGGCCGGCGCGCCGAGCCAGCTCGACCTCTTCGACCGCAAGCCCGAGCTGGCCCGCCTCGAAGGCAAGCCGCTGCCCCCGTCGGTCATCGCCGGCCAGCGCTACGCCTTCATCCGGCCCGACGCCGCGGTGCTCGGCCCGCGGTTCAAGTTCTCGAAATATGGCCGGTGCGGCGCCGAGCTGTCGGAGATGCTGCCGCATTTATCAAAGATTGTCGATGATATCTGCATCGTCAAGTCGGTCCACACCGACCAGTTCAACCACGCCCCCGCGCAGATCTTCCTCAACACCGGGGCGGCGCAGCCGGGCCGGCCGAGCCTGGGGAGCTGGGTCGTCTACGGGCTCGGGTCGGAGACGCGCGACCTGCCGGCGTTCGTCGTGATGTCCACCGGCAGCGGCATCAGCGGCGGGCCGGCGAACTGGTCGAGCGGCTTCCTGCCGACGGTCTTCGGCGGCGTCCGGCTCCGCAACCAGGGCGACCCGATCCTCGACGTCTCCAGCCCTCCTGGCGTCGACGCGCGCCTCCAGGGGGACACGATCGGCCTCGTCGGCGCCCTGAACCGCCGCCGAATCGACGCGACCGGCGACCCGGAGATCGCCACCCGGATCGCCTCGTACGAGATGGCCTTCCGGCTCCAGACCTCCGCCCCCGAGCTGATGGACCTCCGCGGCGAGAGCAAGGAGACGTTGGCCCTCTACGGCGTCGACCCGGCGAAACCCTCGTTCGCCCGCGCCTGCCTGCTCGCCCGCCGGCTCGTCGAGCGCGGAGTCCGATTTATTAACATCTATCACGAAGGTTGGGATGCTCACTCCGACGTCGCCGGCAACCTCAAGACCAACTGCGGCGCCACCGACCGCGCCGCCGCGGCCCTGGTGGCCGACCTGAAGCGCCGGGGCCTCCTCGACGAGACGCTGGTGGTCTGGGGGGGCGAGTTCGGCCGCACGCCGATGGTCGAGACCAACCCCGCGCTCGGCCGGAGCCTCGGCCGCGACCACCACCCCCAGGCGTTCACCATGTGGCTGGCCGGCGGCGGCACGAAGCCCGGCCAGACCCTCGGCGCCACCGACGACCTCGGCTTCCACATCGCCGAGCACCCCGTCCACGTCCACGACCTCCAGGCCACGATCCTCCACCTGCTCGGCTTCGACCACGAGCGGCTCACCTACCGCCACGCCGGCCGCGACTTCCGCTTGACGGACGTCTCCGGCCGCGTCGTCCGCGAGGTCCTCGCCTGAGCGCGCCACGCCGGCGCGCGATCCTTGACAGGGTCCGAGACGAATCGCTCTAATCGATGGGTGGTCGCCTCTCCGAAGACCCATGAGAGAGGAAGGAGTCGTCGCCTTGGCAATCACCGGCCGGCGCGTGGTCCGCGTGCTGCCCTGGGCCCTCGTGGTGGGCCTGGCGGCGACGTTCGGCCCGCGCCCGGCGGGGGCGATGGGGTGCCACGCGCCCGAGCGGCCGGTCGCCAGCCTCGCCTTCCTCATCGACTCCCGGCCCGACGGCGCCAGGGTCGTTCTAACGGCCTTGCCCGAACGGCCGGATTCGAGGGTCGCGCCGAGGCCGTGCGAGGACGACATGCCGAGGGCGCCGTCGCGGACGGTCGCCCCGCAGTCGTCGCCGGGCGTCCTGGCGGTCCTGCTCCGGCCGACGACCCCGGAAGTCGGTCGCATCGCCCCGTCCTCGACTCGCGCGACGCCGCGCGAAGGCTCGTCCCGCATCGATCGCCCGCCGCGACCGGCCGCGCCCGCGGTCGGCTCGTGACGATCGTCGAACCTCGCGACGGGACGATTCCATGCCTCCCTCCTGCCGCCGCGCGCCCGGGGCACACCGGTCGCGGGCAATCCCCTGGCTTTGCGGCCTGATGTTGGCGGCCTGCTCGGGCTGCCGATCGCGGTCGTCCGCGCTCGAAGACGCCGGGATCGTCCTCCGACCCCCCGCGGCCTGGACGGCGGCGCCCCCGGCTTCGTTCCAGGTGCCGGGCACGCCCCTGGCGGCCTGGCGCGGGCCGGAGGGGTCGGCGCTGGTCCTCTTCCGCACCCTGCCCGACCCCGACGGCGACGCCGAATCGGCCCTGGCCGAGCTGACCAGCCGGCTCCAGAACCTGCCCGGTTATCGGGTCGTCGTCGGCCGCGTGGCGGAGGTCGGCGGTCGGAAGGCGGCGCGGGTCGAGGTCGTCGCGCCGGGGACCGGCGACGCGATCGCCCCGACCGGCACCGGCGTGCCCGTCGCCCCGCCGGGCAAGGCGCTCGTGCCGACCCACTGGACGGCCCTCGTCCTGCCCGGCCGACGCGGGACGATCCGCCTGGCCTGCTACTACCCCGAGTCCGCCCGCGCCACCCTCGCGCCGATCGTCGACGAGGCGATCGCCGGCCTGAACGTGCGGGAGGATTGAGCGGAATGGCAAATGTCAGAATACGAATGGTAGATGACAGATAAGACATTCGGAGGGTGAGCGATGTCGGCCGCGGCGCAGCCGTTACGAGACCGGAGGGGCCGGGTGTACACGCCGGCGATCGGCCCGCGCCTGAAAGGGCTCTTGCTGGTCATCCTCGGCGGGGTCGCCCTGCTGGGGGCCAACAGCGTGTACCTGGCCAGCATCTCGGCGCTGGAGTGGTTCAAGAAGGCGTCGCTCGAGACGCCGTTCTACATGCTGATGTTCGGGATGCATCTGGTGCTCGGCATCGGCCTGATGGCGCCGTTCCTGTTCTTCGCCTTCGTGCACCTGGCGACGGCCTGGAAGCGGCCGAACAAGGCGGCGGTGCGGTACGGGCTGGCCCTGCTGGCCGCGTCGCTGGTCATCGTGGCGACGGGCGTGGTGCTCGTGCGGCTGGAGGTGCCGTCGCCGTCGGGTCGGGGCAAGCTGTTCGAGTTCGCGATCAAGGACGAGCGCGTCCGCTCGGTCGGCTACTGGCTGCACGTGCTGGCGCCCTTGGCGGCGATCGTCCTGTACATCCGCCATCGGATGGCCGGTCCGAGGATCAAATGGATTTACGTCAAGGGTTGGGCGGCGAGCGTGCTCGTGTTCGTCGCGGCGATGGGGGCCTTGCACTCGCACGCGCCGCGGCCGTTCGACGTCGCGGGGCCGAAGGACCAGCACTACTTCTTCCCCTCCGAGGCCCGGACCGCCGACGGCAACTTCATCCCCGCCCGCGCCTTGATGATGGACGAGTACTGCCTCCGGTGTCACCAGGACGCGTACAAGGGTTGGTTCCACTCGGCGCATCATAACAGCTCGTTCAATAATAAGTTCTACCTGTTCAGCGTCCGCGAGACGCGGAAGGTGTCGCTGAAGCGCGACGGCAACATCCAGGCCTCGCGCTGGTGCGCCGGCTGCCACGACCCGGTGCCGTTCTTCTCGGGCAAGTTCGACGACCCGAACTACGACGACGTGAACGACCCGACGAGCCAGTCGGGGATCACCTGCGTGACGTGCCACGGGATCACGCACGTCAACAGCACGCGCGGCAACGCCGACTACACGATCGGCGAGGCGCAGCACTACCCGTTCGCCTACAGCGACAACCCGGTCTTGCAGTGGTTCAACAGCACGCTCGTCAAGGCGAAGCCGGCGTTGCACAAGAAGACGTTCATGAACGAGACGCTCAAGAGCGCCGAGTTCTGCTCGACGTGCCACAAGGTCTCGATCCCTTATGCCTTGAACCACTACAAGGACTTCCTCCGCGGCCAGAACCACCACGACCCGTACCTGCTCTCGGGCGTTTCGGGGCAGGGGGCGCGGAGCTTCTACTACCCGCCCGAGGCCAAGCCCAACTGCGCCTCGTGCCACATGGGCCTCGTGGCCTCGAACGACTTCGGCGCGAAGGACTTCGACGGCAAGGGCGGCCCGAAGATCCACGACCACCTCTTCCTCGGCTCCAATACCGGCCTCGCCGCCACGCGCGGCGACTTCGCCACGGTCGAGGCCCACGCGAAGTATCTCCGGGAGAAGAAGGTCCGCATCGACCTGTTCGCGCTCCGCGACGGCGGCGCGATCGACGGCGAATTGCTCGGCCCGCTCCGCCCCAAGGTGCCGGACCTGAAGCCGGGCCGGAGCTATCTCGTCGAGGCGGTCGTCCGCACCCTCGGCCTCGGCCACCTGTTCAGCCAGGGGACGGTCGACTCCAACGAGATCTGGGTCGAGTTGACCGCGAAGGTCGGCGACCGCGTCCTCGGCCGATCGGGGGGCATCGGGCCCGACGGGACGGTCGACCCGTTCGCGCACTTCATCAACGTCTACATGCTCGACAAGGACGGCAATCGCATCGACCGCCGCAATCCTCAGGATATCTTCGTCCCGCTCTACAACAAGCAGATCCCCCCCGGCGCCGGCCAGGTCGTCCACTTCGCGCTCGACCTGCCGGAGGACCTCGACGGCCCGGTCACGCTCGAGGCGAAGATCAACTATCGCAAGTTCGACCGCAAGTACCTCGATTACGTCTTCGGACCCGGCAAGGGGCCGGACCTGCCCGTCGTCGTCATGGCGAGCGACGCGGTGAGACTGCCGATCGCGGGGGGCGCGACGGTCGAGAACCCGCCGTCGCCGATCGAGCCGGCCTGGCAGCGCTGGAACGACTACGGCATCGGCCTCCTGCTCGAAGGGGGCGACAAGGGGGCGCAGAAGGGCGAGCTGCGCCAGGCCGAACAGGTGTTCAAGGAGGTCGCCGAGATGGACGTCGCCGACGGCTGGGTCAACCTCGCCCGCGTCTATCAGAAGGAAGGGCGGGTGCCCGAGGCGCTCGAGGCGCTCACGAAGGCGTCGAAGCACGAGAAGCCGGCGGCGCCCTGGGTCATCAACTGGCTGACCGGCCAGGTCAACGAGCGGA
Organism: Isosphaeraceae bacterium; assembly: GCA_035551935.1. Classification (GTDB taxonomy): domain Bacteria; phylum Planctomycetota; class Planctomycetia; order Isosphaerales; family Isosphaeraceae; genus DASZMJ01. Next base: position 2,628 of record DASZMJ010000676.1, on the reverse strand, counting down.
ACAACCAGCTCGACGCCGCGGTGGCCAGTTATGAATCCGTGCTGAACACGAAGGTGCCGAGGCGCGGCTTCGACTTCGGCCACGACTACGAGGTCATCAACGCCCTGGCGAACGCCGAGTACCAGCGCTCGCAGTCCGAGGAGCCGGGGAGCCCCGAGCGGCTCGAGGGCCTGCGGCGGACGATCGCCGCGGCGCGGCGGACGTTGGCGATCGACTCGGAGAACGTGACGGCCCACTACCTGGCCGGCCGCGCCTTCTCCGAGCTGGCCGACGAGGCGCCGCCGATCGAGCAGGACGACGCCCGCCCGGCCCCCGAACCCGAGGCCGCCGTCGCCGAGATCGCGCGGCGGGCCGCCGTGGCGGCCGACCCGAAGCAATCCCGGGTCGATCGCGCCGCGCAGGCGCACGCGCTGGCGCGGACGATCGGCCTGTTCGCCCAGGGCGGCCGGCCGAAGTTCGGCTCGAAGCTGGAACCCTTGTACGACGTCGTCGACTCGCTCGGCCCGGCCTGGGACCGCGAGGCCGACCCGGCGATCAAGGCGACCCTGGCGCAGGCCCTCTTCGCGGCGCACACGGCGTTGCACGGCATGCTCAAGCCCGACGAGAACGCCGAGGGGCGCGCCTTCCGGCTCGCCAAGGAGAAGAGCGCCGCGGCCAACATGAACTCGCAATCCATCGTCATCCATCCCCTCCACCGTCCGGCCGCGCCGGGGGTCCAACCGGGGCCCGTCGCCGCCCGGGAGAAGAGCAAGTGATCTCCAGGAGAACAACGATTCGCATCTCGATCCTCGCCGGCCTCGCGATCGTCGCGGCCCTGCCCGGCTGCAACAAGGACACGTCCGACGCGGCGCCGATCGTGGTCGTGCCGCCGAAGCGGACGGAGAAGGTCGCGGCCGGGACCTTGCCCAAGGTGAAGTTCGTCGACATCACCAGGGACGCCGGCCTGACGTTCGTCCACGACAACGGCGCGGCCGGCGAGAAGCTGTTGCCCGAGACGATGGGCTCGGGCGTCGCCTTCCTCGACTTCGACAAGGACGGCGACCCCGACCTCTTCCTCGTCAACTCGTGCCCCTGGCCCGAGGACGAGAAGGGCCACAAGGGCCCCATGCCGACGATGGCCCTCTACCGCAACGACGGCAAGGGCCACTTCGAGGACGTGACCAGGCAGGCCGGCCTCGACGTCAGCGATTTCGGCATGGGCGTGGCCGTCGGCGACTACGACAACGACGACGACCCCGACCTCTACGTCACCGCGATCGGCGGCGGCCACCTCTACCGCAACGACGGCGGCGTCTTCAAGGACGTCACCGCCGAGGCCCACGCGAAGGGCGCCGACAACTGGCCCACCAGCGCCGCGTTCGTCGACATCGACAACGACGGCGACCTCGACCTGTTCATCGGCCAATATGTGAACTGGTCCGCGAAGTTCGACCGCGCCCAGGACTTCCAGCTCACCGGCACCGGCCGCGGCCGGGCGTACGGGCGGCCGACGGACTTCGACGGCGCGTTCTGCGTCCTGCTGCGCAACGACGGCGGCACGTTCGTGGATATCAGCGAATCCGCCGGCATCCGGGTCCGCTCGCCGAGCGGCACGCCGGTGGCGAAGGCGCTGGGCGTCGCGCCGTACGACGTGGACGGCGACGGCCTGGTCGACATCGCGGTGGCCAACGACACGGTGCGGAACTTCCTGTTCCACAACCTCGGCGGCGGCAAGTTCGAGGAGGTCGGCACGCCGGCCGGCACCGCCTACGACCAGCAAGGGGCGGCGCGCGGCGGGATGGGGATCGACTGGGCGGTCGTGCGCGGCAAGAACACGCTGGCGCTGGCGGTCGCCAACTTCGCGAATGAGATGATCGCGTTGTACGTCAGCGACCGGCCGAAGTCGCTCGCCTTCGCCGACCTCGCCCCGGTCTACGGCCTCGGGGCGCCGACGCAACCCCCCTTGAAGTTCGGCCTCTTCTTCTTCGACTACGACCTCGACGGCCGGCCGGACTTGCTCTCGGCCAACGGCCACCTCGAGAGCGACATCGAGAAGGTGCAGGCGTCGCAGTCGTACGCCCAATCGGCGCAGCTCTACTGGAACAGCGGGCGTCGCAAGGGGTTGTTCGTCCCCGTCGGCCCCGACGTCGCCGGCCCCGACCTGTTCCGGCCGATCGTCGGCCGCGGCAGCGCGTTCGCCGACATCGACGGCGACGGCGACCTCGACGTCGTCCTGACGTCCAGCATCGGCCCCGCGCGCCTCTTCCGCAACGACGGCGGCAACGCCCACCACTGGCTCCGCCTCCGCCTGGTCGGCCGCGACCAGTCCAACCGCGACGCCAACGGCGCCCGGGTCGCTCTCGTCGCGGGCGATTCCGAGCAGTTCCGCCAGCAGTTCCCCGCGAGGGGCTACCTGTCGTCGTCCGAGCCCGTCCTCACCTTCGGCCTCGGCGACCGCGACCGCGCCGACCTCGTGACCATCGTGTGGCCCTCCGGCGCCACCACCCGTCTCAAGGATCTCGCCGCCGGCGCCACGTATACGGTCGACGAGCGCGGCGGGGTGGTCGGCACGACGGCGGGGCGGACGCGTTGATGACGGATGGCCCGGGACGCCGGCGGCGCCGATCCGAGGGATCGGCGCCGCCGGCG
>DASZMJ010000675.1:0-6044 GCA_035551935.1 Isosphaeraceae bacterium | reverse complement strand
TACGACTACGTCATGGTCTTGGATGAGATACCCTTGCCCGCGACGCCCCGGCCGGCGTCCTCGGTCGTCGTCGGCGTGGCGCCGACGACCCCGACGGCCCCGCCGCGGCGGTCCTGAGGCCCGAAATCGGGCCTCGAATCGCCCGTTCCCATCAAGAAAAGCTGATCCGAAGGGGTCGGCGGCGATCGGGGTGCGCGGCGGGACGGGGTGGGGGGCGGGTCAGGCGGGGAGACCTGGCAATCCCCTGACGGCGCGGGGCGGGGGTTTGATCCGGGCCGAGGCGCCGGATAGCATGGTCCTGATCGTTTCCCTCCTCATCCGCACGAAATCGCGCGCCCGGCACACAGAGATAGGAGGCTCCATGTCCCGCTCGGATCGCCTGCGCCCACGCCGTCGGCCGACCATGGCCGTCGAGTCGCTCGAGGCCCGTGCCCTGCTGACCAGCGGGCCGTTCACCGTCGTCGGGCCGGGCGTCACGCCGGCCGACTTCCGGGTGACGACCTTCGCGAGCGGCCTGAACTACCCGACCGGCCTCCAGCCGACGGCCGACGGCTCGATGATGGTCGCCGTCAGCAACCCGACCGCCGGGCATACCTCCTATTTCGCGACGACCGGCGAGATCCTCCGCTTCACCGACGCCAACGGCGACGGCGTGGCCGACGGGCCGGGGCAGGTCCTCTACGACGGCCTGCCGGGCCAGCTCACGGCGCTCAAGCAGGCCGGGCCGTTCGTCCTGGCCACCAGCAGCACGCCGGGCACGAGCACCATCAACGTCCTCGCCGCCGGCGCCGGGCCGGCGTCGGCCCTCTCGCTGCTCGGCCAGGTCTCGCTGACCTTCCCCTCGACCGCCTGGGAGCACACCTCCTACGCCCTCGCCGTCCGGCCGACCCCGGGGCAGCCGGGGAGTTATGATGTTTTCTTCAATGTGGGTTCCGAGAACAACGGCATCGAGCGCGACGCGAACAACAACGTCGTCCTCGACTCCAACGGCCACGCGATCCCGACGCCGTCGGTCGGCACGATCACGGCCGGGGGCCTGCTCTCGGGGACGCTCCAGCCGGATTCGGTCGACGTGGCCACGCTCTCGAGCCACAACGGCGCCCCGGTCTTCTCGAACCTCCGCCAGGTCGCCGACGGCCTCCGCAACGCGGCGAGCCTGGCCATCGACCCGACCACCGGCGACCTGCTGATCGCCGACAACGGCATCGACGGCAACAACAACGGCGCCGTCGCCTGGAGCGCCGACACGCTCGACCGCGTCCCCGCGGCGGACATCGGCACGACGGTGCTCAACTTCGGCTATCCCTATCACTACACGCTCGCCGCCCAGACGCCCGGCGGGCCCGGCCCGCGGGTGGACCTCGGCCCGACGTCGGGCGTCACGCTGCCGGTGCTGGCCTTCCAGCCGCTGCCCGACGCCAACATCCCGAACTTCGGCTCGCGGTCGCAGGGGGCCTCGGGCTTCACGATCGCGCCACCGCAGTTCCCCGACGGCCTGAACCACGGCGTCTTCGCCGGCTTCCACGGCGACTTCTCCACCGGCGGCCTGACCAACACCAAGAACCCCGTCGTCTTCGCCAACCCGGCGACGGGCCAGTATTTCGACTTCGTCAGCAACGACCAGCCCAACATCGGCCACGTCGACGGCGCCGCCGCGACGACCGACGCGCTGTTCCTCTCCGACATGACCTCGACCGGCGACGTCTTCGGCACGGGCGGGCCGGGCAACGGGTCCGTCTACGAGGTCAAGGCGCTGGTCCGCGACGTCTCGTCGCAGGTCACGGTCCATCGCGGCGGGTTCCTGTTCAATCGTTCCACCCGCCAGTTCACCGAGTTCGTCACCGTCACCGACACCGGCCCCGCGATCGCCGGCCCGATCGCCCTGGTCCTCGACGACCTGACCCCCGGCGTCACCCTCGCGAACGCCAGCGGGACCACCGCGGCGACCACGCCGTCGGGCCAACCCTTTATCAACCTCCCCCTCGGCAACACCGGCACCCTCGCCGCCGGCCAGTCGGTCACCGTCATGCTGACCTTCACCGACCCCGGCTATCATCCGATCGCCTACGTCAGCGACCTCCTCGCCTACGGCGCCGGGCCGATCTGACCGGCCCGCATCGGCGCGACCGAGTGGGGCGGTCCGAGCGGAGGGCAACGGCCATGCGACCGCCCCGATTCCGCCTGGAGACGCCCATGATCGGGATGCCGGCGACCACGACGATCACATGAATTCTTATTCAAAAATCATCATAGATCTTCAAATTCTATAATTCTTATTAATGGTGTTTCGTGATGGATAGTGAGGGTCCCGCTTCGCCGCCGTTTCGCCGCCTGCCGCCGGTGAACGCGGTCCTGGACCGGCCCTCGCTGGCGGACGCGATCCGCGGGCGCGGGCGCGAGGCGGTCGTGGGGGCCGTTCGCGCGGCGATCGAGCGGGCGCGGGAGGCCTTGAGGGACGGGGGGGACGTCGCGATCGACGTGGATGAGCTGGCGCGACTCGCCGGTGCGAGCCTGGCCGACGACGGGCCGCGGCTGCGGCCGGTCCTGAACGCGACGGGCATCCTGCTGCACACGGGCCTGGGCCGGGCCCCGCTGGCGGCCGAGGCGGCGGAGGCGGTCGCGCGGGTCGCGCGGGGGTACTGCAACCTCGAGATCGACCTCGACACCGGCGACCGCGGCCGGCGGGCCGACGGGGTGGCCGAGCTCCTCCGGCGCCTGACCGGGGCCGAGGCGGCGACGGTCGTCAACAACAACGCCGGGGCGACCGTGCTGGTGCTCCGCGCCCTGGCCGCGGGCAAGGAGGTGGTCGTCTCGCGCGGGCAGCTCGTCGAGATCGGCGGCAGCTTCCGCTTGCCCGAGATCTTCGGGGTCTCGGGCGCCCGGTTGCGCGAGGTCGGCACCACGAACCGGACGCGGCTGGAGGACTACGCGAAGGCGATCGGCCCGGAGACGGCGGCGTTGCTGCGCGTTCACGCCAGCAATTATCGAATCGTCGGCTTCGCCGAGGAGGTGCCGATCGGCCCGCTGGCGCGGCTGGCCGCCGAGCGGGGCCTGGCCGCGATCGACGACGTCGGCAGCGGCGCCCTCGCCCCGGGCCGGCCGAACCTGCCGGCCGCCGAGCCGACGATCGCCGAGGGGCTCGCGGTGGGGGCCGACGTCGTGCTCGCCTCGGGCGACAAGCTCCTGGGCGGCCCGCAGTGCGGCCTGATCGTCGGCAAGTCGGCCGCGATCGCGCGGGTCGAGCGCGACCCGTTGATGCGGGCCCTCCGCGTCGACAAGCTGACGCTCGCCGCGCTCGAGGCCACCCTCCGGCTCGCCTTGGCCGGCCGGGACGTCCCGCTCTGGTCCTTCCTCGACGCCCCGATCGACTCGCTCCGCGACCGCGCCGGCCGCCTCGCCGAGTCGCTCCGCGCCGACCCCGGCCTCGACGCGACGGCGGTCGACTCGACCGCTTTCCTCGGCGGCGGCAGCGTGCCCGCCGAGTCGTTGCCGTCGGCCGCCGTCCGCCTCGTCCCCCCCGCGATCGGCCGCGAGGCCGACCTCGCCCGCGCCCTGCGGCTCGGCGACCCCTCCGTCTTCCCCCGCGTCCACGCCGGCGCCGTCCTGCTCGACCTCCGCGCCCTCCCCGAGGCCGACGACCCCGCCTTGCTCGCGGCCGTCCGCCGTATCCTTCCCCCCTCTCCCGCCGGGAGCGGATCGGCCCTCGCTCTCCCCTCGTAGCAGGCACGCTCCGCGTGCCGTCCGCCACAGTATCTCGTCGTGCCGGGCGGACGGCACGCGGAGCGTGCCTGCTACGGGGAGAAATGACGGCCGGTCCGCCCTACCTTGGTGGAGGGTCAGGGGTGGGCGCCGGCCGGGCCGAGCGGCTCGGGACGGCCGGGGGGCTTGAGGGTGGGGGCCGACTCGGCGCGGGCGGCGCGGGCGTCGGCGAGGTGGTCGTTGAGCCACTGGATGACGGCGTAGAAGACCGGCGTCAGGAAAATGCCGAAGAGGGTCACGCCGAGCATGCCGCTGAAGACGGCCGTGCCGAGCGTGCGCCGCATCTCGGCGCCGGCCCCCTCGGCGAGCGCCAGCGGCACGACGCCGAGGATGAACGCGAAGGAGGTCATCATGATCGGCCGGAGCCGGAGCCGGCAGGCCTCGAGCGTCGCCTGCCGGCGCGGCACGCCGGCCTCGCGGCGGCTCTTGGCGAACTCGACGATCAGGATCGCGTTCTTGCACGCCAGGCCCACCAGCACGACGAACCCGACCTGCGTGAAGATGTTGATGTCCATCCGTGCCGCCTGCACCCCGGCGACCGAGCAGAGCAGGCACATCGGCACGACGAGGATGACCGCCATCGGCAGCGACCAGCTCTCATACTGCGCCGCCAGCACGAGGAAGACGAGGACGACGGCCAGCAGGAAGACGAGCATCGCCGTCGAGCCGGTCTGGAGCTGCAACAACGCCAGCTCGGTCCACTCCGACCGCATCGACTGGTCGAGGTGGCGGTTGACGACCGCCTGCATCCTGTCGATCGCCTGGCCGGAGCTGACGCCGGGGGCGGGGTCGCCGTTGATGGCGGCGGCGGCGTACATGTTGTACCGCGTGACCATCGCCGGGCCCTCGACCTCGCGGATCGAGGCGAGCGAGGCCAGCGGCACCATGCCGCCGCGGTCGTTGCGGACCTTGAGGAACTTCAGGTCGCCGATCGTCTTGCGGTAGTTCGGGTCGGCCTGGACGTTGACCTGCCAGGTCCGGCCGAAACTGTTGAAGTCGTTGACGTACAAGGAGCCGAGGTAGACCTGCAAGGTGTTGAAGATCTCGCTGGTCGAGACGCCCATGCTCTTGGCCATCAGGCGGTCGATGTCGAGGTAGAGCCAGGGGGTGTTGGCGCGGTAGCTGGTGAACAGGCCGCGGAGGCCCGAGTCCTCCTTGTTGCCGTCGGCGACGGCCGACTCGGCGGCCTCCTGGAGCGCCGCCATGCCGGTGTCGCCGCGGTCCTCGACGATGATCTTGAAGCCGCCGGCGGTCCCCAGGCCCTCGACCGGCGGCGCGCCCAGGACGTTGATCAGGCCGTCGGTGATCTCCTCCTGGAGCCGCTCACGGAGCCGCGCCCCGATCGCGTCGCCGCCCAATGCCGGGTCGATCCGTCGGTGGAAGTCGTCGAGCATTACGTACATCGCCCCGTAGTTCGGCGCGTTGGCGTTCAGCAGCAGCGACTGGCCGGCGATCGCCACGGTGTGGCTGACGCCCGGCGAGCCGCCGGCGATCGTCTCGATCCGCTTCATCACCCGCTGCGTGTGCTGGACCGAGCTGGAGTCGGGCAACTGGACGTTGACGAGCAGGTAGCCCTTGTCCTGCGACGGGATGAAGCCCGTCGGCGTCTTCTGGAAGCCCCAGTACGTCAGGTACAGCAGGCCGCCGTAGCCCAGGAGCACCAGCAGGCTGACCCGCAGCAGCAGGCTGACCAGCCCGGTGTAGAGGCCGGTGGCGCGGTCGAAGGCGACGTTGAACCCGCGGAAGGCCAGGCCGAGCACGTAGTTCAGCGGGCCGCTGACGAGCCAGCCGAGCAAGGCCCCGACCGCCACCGCGACCCCCTGCGCGAGCCGGGGCGCCATCCAGGCCGACCGCGCGGGCAGGGCGTGCGCCAGGCGGGGCCGGAGCCCCGGGACGCCGTAGCGCCAGGCGAGCCAGCACCCCAGGGCCACGAACGCCAGCTTCGGCAACGCCTCGTACTTGCCCTTCTCCCGCGCCCGGAGCAAGAGCGCCGCCAGCGCGGGGCTCAGGGTCAGCGAGTTGAACGTCGAGATCAACGTCGAGGTCGCGATCGTCACGGCGAACTGGCGGAAGAACTGGCCGATGATCCCGCCGATGAACGCGCACGGGACGAACACCGCCGTCAGCACCAACCCGATGGCGACGACCGGCCCGGAGACCTCCTCCATGGCGCGGACCGTCGCCTCCCGCGGCGCCAGGCCGTGCTCGATGTGGTGCTCGACCGCCTCGACCACCACGATCGCGTCGTCGACGACGATGCCGATCGCCAGCACCAGCCCGAACAA
>DASZMJ010000674.1:0-21706 GCA_035551935.1 Isosphaeraceae bacterium | reverse complement strand
ATCGGTGGTCTTCTCTTCGTAACTCCCACTGGTGTGTCGGGTTACGAAGAGAAGACCACCGATCCGGGGACAGGAGCTCTATTCTTATTCGTTCTTCTCTTTCGCTGTGCCCTCTGTGGCCTCTGTGGCAAATTCGATCTTGGGCGGGTTGGCGTAGGCCCGGAAGGCGGCGGGGAGGTTGGCGGCGGCGGCGTCGCCGTCGTGGATGAGGATGCGGTAGCGGAGGGTGATCGACTCGCCGCGGGGGAGGGTGTAGGCGCCCGATTCCTTGCGGCCGAAGTCGTGCCAGCCGAAAGGATTGGCGGCGAAGAGGCCGTAGGTGCGGACGTGCCACGTCGTCGGCGCCCGGAAGCTCGACGGGTGGTTGAAGATGGCCACGCCGACGGTCTTGTCGCCGACCGGACCGGAGTAGTCGACCCACGGCGACGCCTTGCCCCAGGCGGCGGCGTCGGTCAGCCCTTCGGCGTTGGTGATCTTGCCGCCCTTCTTCTTGTCGACGTCCATGCTCGACACGACCCGGAGGCCGAAGGTCCCCTCCTTCGTGTCGCCGAAGGTGACGGGCCCGACGGTCGCCCTGAGCGTCACGTCGAAGTCGAGCACGCGGGCCTTGTGGGTCAGGAAGATGCGGAGGGTCCGCTCGTCCTCGAGCACTTTCTTGCCGTCGGGGCCGAGCCAGTCGTCGGTCGTGCGGAGGACGCCGATCAGGGGGCCGGAGACGACGTTCCGGCTGGTCTCGCGGATCGTGCCGTGGCGTCCTTGCTCGCTCCAGAAGTCGATGCCGTTGACGTTGCCGTGCGTAAACCAGAGGGAGCGCTGGTGGGGGTGGTCGTGGTCCTCGCCCTCGACCTTCTCCATCGGGTAGGCGCGCGTGACCCCCACGGGTTCGGGGCCCGGCCCGTTGAGCGGGAAGAGGAACGGCTTGGGCCCGGTCTTGCTGTGGTAGGTGGCGAACGGGATCAGGCCGGCGACGATGCGGACGTCGTCCCCCCTCGGCTCATGGAACTCCACCGCCGCAAACGGGGATTGGGGGACGGCGCGATCGCGTTGTCGGATCCCGTCCGTGTCCTCCATGACGTATTCAGCGACCTCGTCGGCGCCGAGGTGGTCGAGGATCAATGCGAGCTGGCGCGTGCCGCCGTCCTCGAAGACCCGCGCGTAGCACTCATGCCCCTTATCGCCGACGGGCTTGAGGCGATAGGTGCCCTCGGGGAGCCTGGCCTCGAGTCGGACGACGACGGGCGTCTCGTTCAGCACGATGCCGACGCCCCGGATCGTGACGCGGCGCGGCTCGGCGGCCTGCGCCTCGAAGGTGCCGAGCCCGACGGCCAGGGCCGCCAACCGGAGCCCGAAATCGAGCCTCAACCTCTCCAGCATCGCGGGGTCCCCCGGCCAGTGGCTGTCGACGTCGTCCTTCGAGCGCATGTCATAACCCCCGGCCATCCTCTTCGCAAGCGGTCCGACGTCGGACCGTGACGACGGCCGTCGCCTTTTGGCCACGGGCCCGGCCGCTTTTCGGCAGCACGGCGACCGGGCGAGGGACCCGTCTCGTAAGCTCTTCCGACCAGGCGTGGTCCGCGCCTGCATGGATCTCCATGAGCCCGACGTGCGGGCGAGGTCTTCCTACCAAAGCGTCAACCGAGGCGTCCTCGGTCCTGGGCCCCGGCGGTCGCGTCGGGTTCGCGGAGGAATGCGGTCATGAATCGAATGCTCGATGTCAACACGGGGGGTTTTCCGATGAGCGTATGGTCGAATCCTCGGCTCGCGAGGGGAATCCGGTGGGCGATCGCCTCGACGCTGTTCGTCGTGGCGACTTCGGGCCAGGCGATCGCGCACGGGCCGGGTCCGTTGTCGACGCCGGAGATCGACCCGGGCGCGGCCGGCGGCGCGGCGACCCTCCTCTTCGGGGGGATCGCGCTGTTGACGGCCCGGCGGCGCCGGGGGCGCTGAGGCCGGCCGTGCTACGGGCCCGATCGCGATTGCCCCGCGGCGCGGCGGATCTCGTTGACGAACTCGTGGGCCATGCGGGCGGGGGTGGGGAGGCGGTATTTCACGGAGGTCTCGAGGACCAGTGCGACCGACCCCTCGAGGTCGCAGCGATGACCCGCCGAGACGAACAGCGGCGAGACCCGCGCCCGGGTCCGCAGCACGGCCCCGACGACCTCGCCGCGGTCGACCAGCGGCGAGCGATCGCCGCGGGCCAGGCCGGGCATCTCGTAACGGCCGCAGAGCCGGCTCTTGGCGCAGCCGACCGTCGGCAGGCCGAGCCAGAGGCCCAGGTGGCTGGCGATGCCCAGGCGTCGCGGGTGGGCGATCCCCTGGCCGTCGCACATCACGACGTCGGGGGTCGTCTTCAGGGCGCGGAAGGCGTCGATCAGGGCCGGGGCCTCGCGGAACGAGAGCAGGCCGGGGATGTACGGGAACCGCGCCGGGCCGGTCACGCCGACGCGCTCGACGACCTCGAACGTGACCGGCCGGACGACGACCACCCCGGCGTGCAGGACGTCGCTGCCCCGGTCGTACGAGACGTCGGCCGCGGCCAGATTCTCCCACGGGCCCAGCGGCGTGGCCGTGTCGACCCGGCCGGCCAGCTCGGCCTGGAGTGCGCGCGCGGCGGCGGCGTCGAGGTCCCAGCGGTGCAGCTCGGCGATCTCCATCGATTCGTCCTCAGCCGGCCGACACTGCCGGGGAGGGGCGGCGGATGGCATCAGCGGCGATTTCAATCTCCGTTCGGGACACATCCAAATGCGTACAGGCGCGGACGACCTGCGCCCCCAGGGCGCTGACCAGCACGCCGCGGGCCTTGAGGCGGGCGACGACCTCGGCGGCGGTCCCGAAGGCCGGGTCGACCGCGATCCAGACGAGGTTGGTCTCGACCGGGCCCGACTCGAGCCGGAGCCCCTCGGCCTGCTCGACGGCCTCGGCGAGGAATCGGGCATGCTCGTGGTCGTCGGCCAGGCGGGCGACGTTGTGTTCCAGCGCGTACAATGCCGCGGCGGCGATCACGCCCGCCTGGCGCATGCCGCCGCCGAGCAGCTTGCGGAGCCGGTGGGCCCGCTTGATGAGGTCGGCCGGGCCGGCCAGCGCCGAGCCGACCGGAGCGCCGAGCCCCTTGGAATAGCAGACGGAGACCGTGTCGAAATGCCGGCACCATTCGCTCGCCGCGACGCCCGAGGCGACGACGGCGTTGAACAGCCGGGCGCCGTCGAGGTGCATCGCCAGTCCCTGCGACCGCGCCCAGGCGGCGATCCGGCGGACGTCGGCCAGGGGGACGACCCGGCCGCCGCCGCGGTTGTGGGTGTTCTCGAGGCAGACCAGCCGGGTGCGGGCGTAATGGCCGTCGTCGGGCCGGACCAAGCCCTCCAGGTCGGCCGGGTCGATCGGCCCGCCGGGGCCGACCGTGCGGGTGGTGACTCCCCAGTGTCGCGCGATCCCGCCGGCCTCCCAGACGTAGACGTGCGCCGTCGGGTCGCAGATCAGCTCGTCGCCCGGGCCCGCGTGGACGCCGACGCCGATCTGGTTGGCCATCGTCCCCGAGGGGACGAACAGCGCCGCCTCCTTGCCGAGCCGCTCGGCCGTCCGGCACTCCAGCTCGCGGACGGTCGGGTCCTCGCCGTAGACGTCGTCGCCGACCTCCGCCTCGGCCATCGCCCGGCGCATGGCGGGGGACGGCTTGGTCACGGTGTCGGATCGCAGGTCGATCGGCGGCCGGCTCATGGCGTCTCGCCCCCGCCCTCGACCTCGCCCTCGTGCCCCGCCTCGACGGTGCCCGGGTCGAGGCGGCGGTAGGCGTAGAAGTCCTTGATCAAATCGTTGTAATACGCGCCCTTCGACTCGGCCTCCAGCAGCTCCTCGAAGGCGGAGTAGGGGACGTCGAAGTACTCGTAGAGGGCGCCGCCGACGAGCTCGACCTCCAGGATGCTGGCGGCGAGGTCGTAGCCGACCGAGCGGATCAATCGCGATTCGACCGCGCTCCGGTCCATCTTCGTTCCTCTCTGTTCCGCGTCCCGCACCCACCATTAAGATCGCCCCGACGTCGCCCCGTCAACGCCTCGCGGTGGTTTCCGGCGCCGGGTCGTATCATAATGGTGGGGCGTGACGACCCGAACGGCCCGCACCCGGACCCCTCGCCGCCGAAGGTATCGACCCATGAGCCTGCCCAGCCTGCACGGCATCGTCCCCCCCCTGGCGACCCCCTTTCTCGAGGACGAGTCGATCGACGTCCAGGCCCTCACCCGGCTCGTCGACACGGTCATCGGCGCCGGGGTCCACGGCCTCTGGATCCTCGGCACGACCGGCCGGTTCGACCTGATCCCCGACGACCGCCAGCGCCTCGTGGCCGAGGTCGCCGCCGAGGCCGCGCGGGGCCGGTTGCCGCTGGTCCTGAACGTCTCCGATATGGGCACGGCCCGGACGCTGACCCGAGCGAAGCTGTTCGACGACCTGCCGTACGACTACTACGCCGCCTTGCCCCCCTGGTACCTGCCGATGGCCCCCGGCGAGGTCGTCGACTACTTCCAGGCCCTGGCCGACTCGCTCGCGAAGCCCCTGGTCATCTACAACGCCCCGTGGGTGAGCAATCAGCTCACCTTCGACCAGCTCCGCCGCCTGGCCGAACACCCGCGGATCGTCGGCTGCAAGGACGTGAACCCCAGCTTAAGCCGCACGCTCGACTGGCCCGTCGAGGAGCGCCGGCGCTTGAGCTTCAGCTACCTGCACGGCTACGACCTCCTCGCGCTCTCGACCGAGCTCGGCGCCGACGGCTTCGTCACGAACCTCGGCAACCCCTTCCCCGAGCTCTGCGTGGCGATCTGGGAGGCCGCCCGCGCCGGCGACGCGGCCCGTTCGTTCCGGCTCCAGGCCCAACTGACCCGCCTGGCCCGCCTGCTCGGCTTCGGGCCCCCGCTGGCCTGCCTCGAGGCCGCCTGCCGCCACCGCGGCCTCTTCCGCCGCATGCTCCCCCGCCCGTTGCGCCCCCTCGACCCCGCCGCCGCCCGCCGCGTCGTCGAGGTCCTCGAGACCGTCGGCTATCTTCCCGACCGTTGTCGATAGTCGGCGGCGAGACCCCGGTGACGCGATCGGAGCTGGCGGGACGGGAGAGGCGAGGCATGGCGAAGAGGGTTCGGGCACGACAGGATCCGCAACCGCCGGTCGCGGTCGCCGAGGCACCGACATCGGCCGCGCCGGGGAGGGGGAGCCTGGCGCTCTGGCTGGCGACGGCGACGATCACCGGCGCGGTGATCATGGTGCTGGAGCTGGTGGCATTCCGACTTTATGCGCCGGCGTTCGGCTATTCGGTGTACGTCTGGGGGAGCATGATCGGGGTGGTCATGATCGCCTTGGCGGCCGGCTATGCGCTGGGGGGAAGGCTGGCGGATCGATCGAAGACGGATGCGCCCCTGTACGTGGCGATCCTGGCGGGGGGGGTGTACCAGGGGGTCATCCTCTGCGTCGTCGGGCCGCTCCTGGCGCGGCTGGCGCAGGCGGAGGGGATCGACGGCTCGCTGGTGGCGACCCTGATCATCTTCGGCCCGCCGATGACGGCGCTGGCGATGACCAGCCCATTCGTGACGCGGTTCCTGGCGCGGGCGAAGACCGTCGGCGCGACGGCGGGGGCGGTCTACGCCCTGGCGACGATCGGCAGCATCGCCGGGGTCTTCGCCACGACGTTCCTGCTCGTACCGACGCTGGGGACGCGGGCGATCCTGATGCTCGCGTGCGGCACGACCGTCGTCGTGGGCGTCGTCGGCCTGGCGCGGCACAGGCCGGCGGCTTGGCTAGGATTGTTGGCGCCGGCGGGCCTGGCATGGACACCGCCGCTGGGGTGGTCGGAGGGGGCGTTGTGGGTCAAGGAGTCGCCGTACAACCTCGTCCGCGTCCTCCAGCACGGCCGGGAATTGCGGCTGGTCTTGAACGACGAGACGGGCGTGCAGAGCGTCCGGGAGGATTCCGGCGGCTTGACGGGACACTATTTCGACGACTTCGCGCTCGGCCCGCTGCTGGCGCCCTCGAAACGGATCCTGGTGCTGGGCATGGGGGCCGGGTCGAGCATCCGGGCGTCGTGGCTGTCGGCGCCGGAGGCGGTCGTCGACGCCGTCGAGATCGACCCGGCGGTCGTCGAGGCCGGCCGGCGCTACTTCGGCCTCGAGACCGGCGACCGCCTCCGCATCCAGATCGCCGACGCGCGCCCCTGGCTGGCGAAACAGCGGGCGACGTACGACATCGCGCACGTCGACCTCTTCCACGGCGGGCTTTATCAGCCGTTCTACCTCGTCACCGAGGAGTTCTTCCGCCAGGTGGCCGACCACCTGGAGCCGGACGGCCTCCTGATCATGAACGTCTGGGACGCCGGGTCCGACCTGGCCCTCCTGAGCGCGACGGTGGCGACCCTCCGGCGGGTCTTCCCGACGGTCGTCGTCGATTCGCTGCCCGGCGGCAGCCACGAGGTCTTCGCCTTCAAGTCGTCCCGGTCGCTCGACGACCTCCGCGCCGCCTTGCGACGGCCCGACGTGCCCGCCTCGATCCGCCCCCTGGCCCGCCGCGCCGCGATGAACCTCACCGAGCCCGCCCCCCCGGCCGACACGCCCATCTTCACCGACGACTTCGCCCCGGTCGAGGACCTCACCCGCCGGATGATCGCCGAGGCCCGCGCGCGGGCGGTCGGCTCGCGGCGATCGCGATAGTTGGCGGCGAGATCCCGGCTCGGCTAGGATGAAATGGGTCCGGGCCCCGCGATCCGTCATCCATTCCTATCCGACGACCGGCCGGCGTCCGGCGCGGTCGAGGGGGCCGGTCCTCGGCGAAGGGCGGAGGTCTGTTCGATATGTCGCGATCCAGGACACGGCGGTCGGCGTTGACGGCGGCCCTCGCGGCCCTCGGGCTCGTCGGCTGGGCGGGCTGCGATTCGGGCTCGGATGGCGCGCCGCGGGCGAAGGGGATCAACGCCTCCATCGACGAGCCGGCCCCGCCCGACGCGACCGGTTCGAAGCTGGTCACGATGCTGATGCCCCAGCCGATCCCCAACGACGAGCTGGTCATATGGCGGCAGGTGGCGATGGAGGAGGGGGGCCGGCAGGCGGCCGAGTCGGGGATAGTGCTGGAGGTTCAGATCCTCGCGCCGGGGGACCCGCCGGCGAAGCAGGTCGAGCAGGTCCGCGCGGCGGTGGCCAAGGGGTCGGCGGCGCTGATCGTGGTGGCCGCGGACGCCAAGGCCGTCGCGCCGGCGCTGATCGAGGCGCGCGACAAGGGGGTGCCGGTCGTGCTCCTGAGCCGGCCGGTGCCGGTCGAGGGCAAGCCGTTCCCGCTCGTCGCCATCGCCCCGTTGGAGCCCTCCGCCCGAGAGCTCGTCGGCACGGCATTGCTGGTGGCCAAGGACCGCGGCCTCGGCGATGCGCCGGCCTTGCTGGTCGTCAAGGACCCGCCCGACGAGCACACCGAGGCCCGTGTCGCGGCCATGGAGGCGGCGCTGGCCGAGGCCAAGGTCCCCCTCCGAAAGACGATGCACATCACCGCGTATCCCGAGGAAGCGGGCGACATGATCGCCGAGGAGCTGAAGGCGCGGCCCGACGTCAGCATGGTCCTCGCCGACGAGGACCAGGGCTTCAGCGGCATCGACACCGCGCTGTTCAAGCTCGGGCTGGAGAAGCCGCCGGCCATGGGCGCGTACGTCTACGACCCGAAGTTCAAGAGCCAGGTGCGGATGGGCAACGGGGCCGCGCTGGTCAACCGGCGCGTCCAGGCGATGGCCGCCCGCGCCGTCCTCGTCGCCGTCGCCCTGGTCGAGGGCAAACCCTTGCCGGAACTCGTCTTGAACCCCGAGGTCATCCGCGCCAGCGACCCCGTCGCCACGGCCCGCGAGTGGCTCCGCTCCGCCAACCTCCGCCGCACGACCGGCCACTGAGCGACCGGCCGGCCGGCCGGGGGCGAACCCTCGATCGAACCCCCGGCCGTCGCCGGCCTCAGCCGGCCGGCGTCGGCCGGCCGTCGGCCGACCATTTCAAGACGGGCGACTTCGCGGCGAGGACCTCATCGGGCCGGCTGACCGGCGTCGAGTGGGGGGCGTCGTGGAGGACCTGCGGGTCCTCCGTCGCGATCGCCAGCAGGGTCGCGGCGAAGCGGTCGAGCGTCTCGCGGCTCTCGGTCTCGGTGGGCTCGACCATCAACGCCTCGGGGACGATGAGGGGGAAATAGACCGTCGGCGCGTGGACGTTGTGGTCGAGCAGCCGCTTGCCGATGTCCATCGCCCGGATGCTGCGGTCGCGCGCCAGGCCCCGCGCCGAGGCGACGAACTCGTGCATGCACCGCTCGCCGAACGGCACCGGGTAGACGTGCCGCACGAGGGCCATCAGGTAATTGGCGTTCAAGACCGCGTTCTGCGCCACGGCCTTCAGGCCGTCGGGACCCTGACTGCGGATGTAGCAGTAGGCGCGGACGAGCACGCCGACGTTGCCGAAGAAGCTGCGGACGCGGCCGATCGACCTGGGGCGGTCGTGATCGAGTCGGAACGAGCCGTCGTCCGATCGCGCGACGAGCGGCGCCGGCAGGTACGGGGCGAGGTGCTTTCGGACCGCGATCGGCCCGGCGCCGGGCCCGCCGCCGCCGTGGGGGCCGGAGAAGGTCTTGTGCGGGTTGTAGTGCATGAGGTCCACCCCCATGTCGCCGGGCCGCACCACCCCGAGGATCGCGTTCATGTTCGCGCCGTCGAGGTAGAGCAGCGCCCCCCGCTCGTGGAGCAGCTCGGCGATCGTCCCGACCTGCGGGTCGAAGAGGCCGACGGTGTTCGGGTTGGTGATCATGAACGCGGCCGTCTGGTCGTCGAGGAGGCCCTTGAAGTCGTCGAGGTCCACCAGGCCGCGCGCGTCGCTCTTGATCTGGACGGCCTCGAAGCCGGCGAGGTGCGCCGACGAGGGGTTGGTCCCGTGGGCGCTGTCGGGGATCAGGATCTTGGTGCGCGCCTCTCCCTTGTCGCGGAAGTACGCCGCGGTGACGAACAGGGCCGTCAATTCCCCCTGCGCCCCGGCCGCCGGCTGGAGGCTCACCGCGTCGAGGCCGGCGACCTCGGCGAGCATCCCCTGCATCTCGAACAGGATCTGGAGCAGCCCCTGGATCGTCCCCTCGTCCTGGTACGGGTGCAGTCCCGCCAGCCCCGGCAGTGCCGCGAGCCGCTCGTTCCGCTTCGGGTTGTACTTCATCGTGCACGACCCGAGCGGGTAGAAGTTCGAGTCGATCGACATGTTCGACGCCGACAGGTTCGTGTAGTGCCGGACCACGTCCAGCTCCCCCAGCTCCGGCAAGGGCGGCGCCTGCTCGGCCCGATGCCTCGCGGGGATCAGCTCGTCGATCGGCCGTTCCGGCACGTCCGAACTCGGCAGGATCTCCGTCTTCCGGCCGGGCCGGCTGGTCTCGAACAGGAGGGGGGGAGGGTCGAGCTTGTACATGGCGTCGGCGGTCCCTCGGAGGTCACGGGGCGTAGTAGTTCGATTCGAGAATCAAAAGGTATACGAGATCCAGACCGATCACCTCGATAAGAACCGACCCTAGGTCCCTGCGCGCCTTCCGCAGCACGGCCCTCCCTTCGGGCCCCTGCCGCACCAGATCGATCGCCGCCGACACGTGGAAGAGGACGGCGAACCCGGCGAGGAGGACCGAGCCGACGATGACCCAGACCTTCAGCACCGCGAAGAGGCAGCAGGCAGCCGCAAAGTGCACGAGACTGGTCGCCAGCGACTCGCGACGCAGGCGGCCTCCGATCTCGACGGGCGTCCAGGAAGCGACCAGGCCGGCGACTGCGATCAGTCCCTCCCGTCCGGCCCCCCCGATGGGCCAGCCCGCCGCCTCGGCGAGGCCGACCGTCTCGCGGAGCATCCAGCAGTACGCCCCCGCCGCCGCGACGGCGAGCATCATCGTCGCCATCGAGAACCGTGGGCGGTGCATCGCGGTCGGGCTCCCGGGCATCACGGGTGTGCACCGTTCGCCCCCGCGTCTTCGTCCTGTTCGGCCGGTTCGTCCTCGACGTCGATCTCTTCGGGCGGCACCTCGATGATCCAGTCGTTCTCCTGGTCCCACATCACGGCCGGGACGCCAAGCCGCTTGTGCTCTCGAAGGGCCGCACGTGTCGCCTGGGTGAGCGCCCCGAGGACTTCGTCGCTTGTCACGTCCACCTTTCCGAGGATTCCACGGTAGTCACGGCTCATCGCGCTTCCTCCGGCGAGTCTCCAGGATAGTCGGCTCCGAATCCGGGTGACGTACGTCCTAGGCGGCACCTCATACCTGTCACGCGAACAGGTCCCCCACGCGGCAGCGGAAGCCGGGCAGGACGTCGGCGCCGTCGATCTCGTCGTCCTCGCGGAGCGTGACCGGGGGCACGCCGGGGCGGTCGACGCGGACGGTGCGCGACTCGGGGAAGGCGTTCCAGGCCATCCGGGTCCCGGCGGCGAGCCAGGCCTGCGTCTTCTCCCCGATCTCGCCGGGGCGGTCGCTCGGCGAGGCGACCTCGACGGCGAGGTCGGGAGCGAACGGGACGAATTTCGATCGCTCCGTGATCTCACCCAGCCGCTCCCGGCGGACGAAGGCGACGTCGGGACCGCGGACGGTGTCGGGGTCGCGCTCGATGAAGAAGCCGGCGTCGCCGCCGTAGACCCTGCCGAGGTCATTGGCTTTGACGTGATCGCGGATTCGCGCTCCGAACTCGATCATGACCTCGCCATGATAGCCGCCGGGCGGGGACATCGTGTGGACCTCTCCCCGGATCAATTCGTGCCGGAGCCCGTCGTCGGGCATCATGAAGAACTCGTCGGCGGTCATCGGGCGGGTGACGGTCGCCATGGTCGCCTCCAAAGATCAAGCATTCGCGAGCGCTTTCCGGTACGCGTCCGCCAGGCCGTCGATCTCGGCGCGGGTGCGCTTCTCGGTGACGGCGACGAGGATGGCGTCGGCATGGTCGGGGTACCAGCGCCCCAGCGCGATGCCGCCGTGGTAGCCGAGGTGGCCGACCTCGGCGAGGACGCGGGCGGGGTCCTTCGCGGAGCGGACGACGAACTCCTTGAAGAAGGGGCCGTCGAAGGCGAGCGACAGGCCGGGCACGCCCGACAGACGCTCGGCGGCGTAGTGGGCCTTGCGGGTCGAGAGCTCGGCGACCTGGCGCAGGCCCTCGGGTCCGAGCGTCGCCAGGTAGATGCTGGCGCGAAGGGCGAGCAGCCCCTGGTTCGTGCAGATGTTCGAGGTGGCCTTCGCGCGGCGGATGTGCTGCTCGCGGGTCTGGAGCGTCAAGACCCAGCAGCGCCGGCCGTGGCGGTCGGTCGTCTGGCCGACGACCCGGCCGGGCATCTTGCGGACGTACTCCTCGCGGCAGGCGAGCATGCCGAGATACGGCCCGCCGTAGGCCGGGTGATTGCCGAGCCCTTGGCCCTCGGCCGTCACGATGTCGGCGCCGTACGAGCCCGGCCGCCGCAAGAGGCCCAGGCTGATCGGGTCGACGCTCACGATCGCCAATGCCCCGCGCCGATGGGCGCCCTCGACGAGCGCCTCGACCTCCTCCAGTTGTCCGAAGAAATTCGGGTACTGGAGCACGACGGCCGCCGTGTCGTCGTCGATCGCGGCGGCGAGGTCGTCGGCCGCGACGCGGCCGGCGCGGGGGGCGACGGTGACGATCTCGGGGTCGAGGTTGGCCATGTAGGTCGCGAGCACCTGGCGGTACTCGGGGTGGACCGTGCCGGCGAGCACGACGCGGCCGAGCCGTCGGGTGATCGTCAAGGCCATCAGGACCGCCTCGGCGACGGCCGAGCCGCCGTCGTAGAGGCTGGCGTTGGAGACGTCCATGTCGGTGAGTTGCGTCACCAGGGTCTGGTACTCGAACGTCGCCTGGAGCGTGCCCTGGCTGGCCTCGGCCTGGTAGGGGGTGTAGGCGGTGTAGAACTCGCCGCGGGAGGCGAGCTGGTCGACGACGGCCGGGACGAAGTGGTCGTAGCAGCCGCCGCCGAGGAAGCAGGGGCGGACGTCCCCCCCCTGGTTCCGCGCGGCGAGGCCGCCGACGTGCGCGGTCAGCTCGAGCTCGCTGAGCGCCGGCGGGATGTCGAGCGGCCGGCCGAGGCGGAACTCGGGCGGGACCGTGTCGAAGAGTTGCTCGAGAGAGTCGAGGCCGATCCGGGCGAGCATCGCCCGCACGTCGTCGGGCGTGTTCAGGATGTACGCCATGAGCGTTCCGTATCCGCATCCCGCCCGTCATCGGGGACGGGAGAGCCGCCGGCGGCGGTGGCCGGCATCGTCCTCGGCCTCGCCCCTCGGGAGGCCCGTCCACAACCATGGTAGGCGAACGACCTGCCGGCTCCCAGGTCAGTTCACTCGAAGCGACAGCGCCCGAAGAAATGGAGGATGGATGATGGAGGTTGGAGGATGGTGTCCTACTTCGGGAGATTCTGTCCACGAATCGGCACGGGAATTGAACAGGGAGTGGGCCGACTGGGGTTAGGACGGAGGAAGCCCGGGTGCGAGAGGACCGGGGACGACCTCTTTCGCCCGACGCTCCTGTTCGATCCACTGATCATACCCGGGTGCGTGAGGATCGGGGGCGACGGGCATCCAGGGGCGCCACATGGCCCGGCGATACTTCCGGGTCAACTGTGCGTAGTATTCGGCGCATTCCGAACAAAAATCTGCCCGAAAGCGACCCCTGGCGGCGCTCTCCCGCCAGCCGTACTCTTGCAAACCGTAGAACCTTGCACGCCTGTAATAGTCGTACGATCGCAACCCCATCATCGCGCCCCAGACGAGCAAGGCCACGACGCCCACGACCACCATGAGCGTGCGGACGCGGAAGCGTGGCAGTCGCATCGCCGTCCCTCCACAACGAGACGAGACTCGCCCCGGCCCTGGCCAGAGCAAGCCCCATCCTACCGAGCCCGGCTCAACTCCGGTACCGACCGGTCTCACGGGACCAATGATCCCGGCTCAAATGAGGACACGACCGTCAGTCCCGATCCTGTTCGGACCTGTTACCCGACATGAGCCACGCAAGGTCACCTCGCTTCCGGATGGCCAGTACTCCGACGGATCCTCCTGAGCCCGTGTACAGTAACCGGTCTCAGGAGTGGCGGCTTCCGCGTGTCGCTATTCAACAACACACCGGGGGCGCTTCGGTGCAGCAAAGATCCTGCGCTTGCCGCGGTTGCCGCCGGGTTATTACACTGATTCGGGTTCAATCCGGCGGGCGTCCGGACCGGGCAGCGTGCCGTCGCTTCCGGGATCAAATACGGTGACCCCTTTGACAGGGAGGGTGTCGATGACTCATCGGTCTGTCGGTCGCCGAGGGGCGGTCGTCGGCCGGACGTGACGGTCCATCATCGCCGGCCGGATGTCAAGGCATCCGCCCAGCGAACTTGCCGCGGAATCATCCCCGGACCTGAGGCATCGGCGATGGAGAGCGTCTTCACGATCGACGTCGAGGACTGGTTCCACATCCTCGACCTCCCTTCGACCCTCCCCTTGGGACGGTGGGATGACCCGCTCTCGCACGTGGAGGCCGATCTCGTCAAGCTGCTCGACATCCTGGCCGAGCCCCCGACCCGCTCGTCCGGCGGCTCTCTCTCGCCGTCCTGGCCGAGGGCCGGCCGGTGACGTTCTACGTCCACCCCCGTGAGATCAACCCGGACCACCCCCGGCTCCCGTTGGGCTGGGAGCGGCGGTTTCGCACCGACGTCAACCTGAGTTCCACGGAGCCGAAGCTCCGCGCGATCCCGGGGGACTTTTCCGTGACGACCGTCAGGGACCACCTGATCCAGCACCCCGTCAGACAAGAGGCTGAGAATGCCCGGCGCTGAGACGACCTCCCGCTTCTTCGACTCCTACGCGCACGATTTCGACGCGATCTACGGCGGCAAGCACTCCGGGCTCAATGCCCTGGTCAACAAGCACTTCCGCAAGAGTATGCGGCTTCGCTACGAGAAGACGCTGGCCGGTTGCGACCCGATCGAGGGCCGGTCGGTGCTCGACGTCGGCTGCGGCCCAGGTCACTTCGGGATCGCACTGGCCCGCCGTGGCGCGTCCCGGGTCTTCGGCATCGACTTCGCCCCCGGCATGATCGACCTGGCCAGGTCCTACGCCGAGAAGGCCGGCGTCGCCGACCGCTGTCGGTTCGAGCTGGGCGACTTCATGTCGTCTCCCCTGGAGGGGTCCTTCGACTACACGATCCTCATGGGCTTCATGGACTATATGGCCGATCCCCGCGCCGTGATCGAGCGGGCCCTGTCCCTGACGCGGTCGCGTGCCTTCTTCAGCTTCCCGGTGGCCGGCGGCCTGCTCGGCTGGCAGCGGCAACTGCGGTACAAGCGGCGCTGCGACCTGTATCTGTACACCCTCGACCGCGTCCGCTCGCTGTTCGAGGGCCTTCCAGGGGCGACCTTCACCATCGAGCCGATCGCTCGCGACTTCTTCGTCACCCTGACGGCGCCCGGGGCCGACCTACCGCAGGAAGCCGAGGCCGGCGCTCGCTCGACGAGGCAGTAGCTCCCGCGAAGTCCTATGCTCCTGGCGCGGCGACGTCGGGGGGGCCGCCTCCGGTCGGCTCGGCGGCGTCGCGGGCCGGCGAGCCGACCGGAGGCGGCCCGTCGACCCGCGTGGCGGAGCGGGCGTCGTCGTCGATCGGGTCGGTGAGCGGGACGTCGCCGGGCGCCGCGGCCGTTCGGTGACGGCGGGTTACCTCCGAGGCGACCGACGCCGAGGCAGCCGGGCCTCCCCTTACCCGACATGGGTCACAATTGGAGGTTGGGCGATGGGGGTGAGGTCGAGCGTTGCGGCGGGGTCGCGGTGGCGGCTATAATGCCGGCCACGATGTGCGGGCTGGCCTGGGATATCGAGAGACGATGAGCATCGACTGGACTCCGCTGGCGGAACTGATCGAGGCCCACGAGCGGTTCCTCGTGACCACGCATGTCCGCCCCGACGGCGACGCGCTGGGCTCCGAGGTCGGCATGGCCGGCCTGCTCCGGCAGAAGGGGAAGGACGTCCGGGTCGTCAACGCGAGCCTGACCCCGCCGCGGTACGACTTCCTCGACCCATCGCGAACCCTTTTCGAACATTACGGGACGACGACCGGCCCGGAGGCGCTCGCCGATCGGCAGATCCTGGTCATCCTCGACCTGTCGAGTTGGGGCCAGCTCGGCGACATGGCGGGGTTCGTCCGCGAGTTCCCCGGACGTCGGGTGGTCATCGATCACCATGTCAGCCAGGACGACCTCGGGGCGACCTTCTTCAAGGACACGACCGCCGAGGCCACCGGCACGATCCTCGCGCGGGCGGTCCGGGCCCTCGGCGGCCAATTCACGCACGAGGTCGCCACCGGCCTGTTGACGGCCATCGCGATGGACACCGGCTGGTTCCGGCACCCCTCGACCAGCCCCGAGACCTTCCGCGACGCCGCCGAGCTGCTCGAGGCGGGCGCCGAGGTCGACCGGATCTATCGCCTGCTCTTCGAGCGCAACACGTTGAGCCGCTTGAAGATGATGGGCGAGACCCTGGCCAGCCTCCAGACCGACCTCGACGATCGGGTTGCGTATGCCACCGTCACCCGCGAGGACTTCGACCGCACCGGCGCCGTGCCGCCGGACACGGAGGACCTCGTCGATTTCACGGTCAGCATCGTGGGGGTCGAGGTCGGCCTGCTGTTCATCGAGCAGCGTCGTGGCGGGATCAAGCTGAGCATCCGGACCCGTCGCGACGACTTCGATTGCGCGCGGGTCGTCTCGCAGTTCGGCGGCGGCGGCCACCGCGCCGCGGCCGGCGCGACCCTGCCCGACCCGCTCGCCGAGACCTTGCCCCGCGTCCTCCACGCCGTCCGCGAGGCCCTGGCGACCTTGCCGCCGCGGCCCGCCCTCGCCTGACGATTGACCCGCCCGAGACGAGATCCTAGCCGATGCAACGTCGCGAGTTCCACCGGATCGGCACCGTCCTGCTCGGCGCCGCGATGGGCCTGGTCCTGGCGGTGCCGGGCGTGGCCTATGTCCTGAGCCCCGTGCTCAGGGATCGCCGCAAGTCGAAGGAAACGGGCGGTTTCCAGCCGCTGGCGCGGCTCCACGACCTCGAGCCCGACCGACCGAAATCGTTCCCGGTGATCGAGGAGCGGCGCGACGCCTGGGTCCTCTACCCGAGGGAGCCGGTCGGCTCGGTCTGGCTGATCCGGCAGAAGGATGATTCGGTGCTGGCCTTCTCGGCCGAATGCCCGCACCTCGGCTGCGCGGTTGGGCTGGGGCCGGACGGACGATCGTTCTTCTGCCCGTGCCACACGAGCTCCTTCGACCTGTCGGGGAAGAAGACGAACGCCGTCCCCCCGCGGGGGATGGACGCCCTCGACGTCGAGGTGTCGAAGGGACCCGACCCGATGGTCAGCGTCCGGTTCCAGCGGTTCCGGATCGGGACCGAGGAGAGGAAGCCCCTTGGTTAAGAAGTGGACCGACTGGCTCGAGGCCCGGACCGGTTACCGGGCGATCTTGCACGAGGCCCTCGACGAGCACATCCCCGGCGGGGCACGCTGGCGCTACGTCTTCGGCTCGGCCTTGACGTCGACCTTCCTGATCCAGGCCGTCACCGGGCTGTTCCTGATGACGTCGTATAGCCCCTCGTCGTCGACGGCGTGGGGGAGCGTCTATTACATCAGCCACGACCTCGTCGGTGGCTGGTTCCTCCGCGGCCTGCACCACTTCGGCGCGCAGGCGATGGTGGTCCTGCTGGTCCTCCACCTGTTGCAGGTCCTCGTCGCCGGCGCCTACCGGGCCCCGCGCGAGATTAACTGGTGGTTCGGCATGGCGCTCCTGTTCCTGACCCTCGGCTTCAGCCTGACCGGCTATCTCCTGCCCTGGGACCAGAAGGGCTACTGGGCGACCAAGGTCGCCACGAACATCGCCGGAAACACACCGCTGGTCGGGTCTTACATCCAGCGGATCGTCCTCGGCGGCCCCGAATACGGCAACCAGACCTTGACCCGGTTCTATGGCCTGCATGTTGGCGTCCTACCGACCCTCCTGGTCCTCTGCCTGGCGGCGCACGTCGCCTTGTTCCGCAAGCACGGCGTCACCGCGCCGAAGCGGTCGAAGAAGCCCGACGGGTCGTTCTGGCCCGAGCAGTTCTTCATGGATGCCGTGGCCAGCGCGGCGGTCCTGGGCGTGATCATCGTCCTGGTCCTCCGCGAAGGCGGCGCCAACCTCGATGCCCCGGCCGACCCGGCCAGCGGCGACTACCCGGCGCGGCCGGAATGGTACTTCCTCTCGCTCTTCCAGCTCCTGAAGCTGCCGTTCTTCGCCGGCGAGCGCGAGGTGATCGGCACGATGGTCGTCCCCGGCGCCATCGTGACGGTGCTGCTCCTGCTCCCCTTGTTCGACAAGGTCTTCCCCCGCGGGCTGGCCCACTTCCTGGCCTGTGCCCTGGTCTTCGGGGTCGTCGGCGGGGCGGCCTATTTCACCCTCGACGCGGTCCGAGACGACGCCCGGAACGCCCAGTTCCAGGAGGCCCGCCGCAAGGCCGACCGCGCCCGCGACCGGGCCCTCCGGCTGGCGGCCGAGGGCATCCCGCCCGACGGGGCGGCGTATCTCCTGCTCCGCGACCCCCTCCACCGCGGCGCCGCGATCCTGGAGGCGAAATGCCTGGGATGCCACGCCTTCGGCGGCCATCGGACGGGCAAGCCCGTCCTCTCCGCGGCCGACCTGAAGGGCTACGGCACCCGCGACTGGGCCCGGCGATTGCTCGAGAACCCGGACACCCCCGAGTTCTTCGGCGTCTTGAGGAAATGCGACGCGTCGCTCGCCGGGATGCGGACCTGGAAGCGGGGGTCGAAGGCGACGGCCAGGGAGCTCGACCACCTCGCCGACTTCCTCGCCGCGATGGCCGCCGCGCCGATCGACACCCCGCCGGCCGTCTGGCTCGAAGCGCACGGGAAGGACCCCGGCGCGGCCCTCTTCGAGACGCATTGCGCGACGTGCCACGGCCTCGGCGAGGCCGGCGCCGAGGGGCCGAACGTGTACGGCTGGGGCTCGCTCTCCTATTTCCGCCGGATGGTCCGCGACCCCGGCGCCGACGACCTCTACGGCTTCGTCCCCAAGTCGTGCCGCATGCCCTCGTTCGCCGACGAGCTGACCGACGACGACCTCGAGGCCCTGCACCGTTACCTCCGCGCGGATTACGTCGACGCGCCCGCGGCGGGGCGTTGAGCCGGGGTGCGGTCGCAAGGCAACACGGGTTTGCCAACGGCCGTCGGCGACATTATCTTCGAGGGGCGCCACCGACTCCTCGTTTCCCGGGTCGTCGATCGCCGCGCCTCTCTCGCCGCCGGGCGACGACCCACTCGGTCCGATACCGCGCCGTTCCTTCTCCGAGGTCCCCGCGCCGATGAGCGATCGCCCGATCCGCGTCTGCCACCTGGGCAAGTATTACCCGCCGTACCTCGGCGGCATCGAGCTCCATACGCAGACGCTCGCCCGCACCCAGGTGGAGATGGGCCTGGACGTCCGCGTGATCGTCGTCAACCACAGCGACTCGGGCCGGCCGGCCCGCGGCCGGCCCGCGGCC
The DNA here is from genome assembly GCA_035551935.1 of Isosphaeraceae bacterium. Classification (GTDB taxonomy): domain Bacteria; phylum Planctomycetota; class Planctomycetia; order Isosphaerales; family Isosphaeraceae; genus DASZMJ01. The sequence continues at coordinate 3,160 of DASZMJ010000674.1, read as the reverse complement.
ACGCCGACGGTCGAGGAGGAAGACGAGGGTGTCGCCCTGACCCGGATCGGCCGCCGCGCCGGCGTGCCGGGCTTCGACCTGTGCCCCGGCTTGGTCCGCCTCCTGCGGCGCGAGCAGGAGCAGGGGACCGACATCTTCCACATGCAGGGCCCGAACCCCACGATGATGCTCGCCCTGGCGAAGCTGAAGCCGAATCGGGCGCGGGTCGTCATCACCCACCAGGGCGACATCGTTCGCCAGAAGGTCACCGGGGCGATGATCCGGCCGATCGAGCGCGCCGTCTACGGCCACGCCGCGAAGGTGATCGCCACCAGCCCGCTCTACGCCGAGGCCTCCGCCTTGCTCCGCCGCAACGCCGACCGGGTCGTGGTCGTCCCCATGGGGAACGACCTGCGCCCCTTCGCCGACCCCGGCGCCGAGGCCCTGGAGCACGCGGCGAGTTTCCGCGCGAAGTACGGGTCGGAGGGGCCCATCTGGCTCGGGGTCGGTCGCCTGATTTATTACAAGGGCTTTCACGTCGCGATCCGGGCCTTGACGAAGGTGCCGGGGCGGCTCGTGCTCGTCGGCGTGGGGCCGCTCGAGGGCCAGCTCCGCCAGCAGGCGGAGGAGCTAGGCGTCGCGGACCGCGTCACCTTCCACGGGCGCGCCTTCGGCGACGTGCTGGTCGGCCTCTACCACGCCTCGACGGCCTTCTGGTTCCCGAGTTGCGGCCGGGCCGAGGGGTTCGGCCTCGTGCAGGTCGAGGCGATGGCCTGCGGCAAGCCGGTGTTGAACACGTTCCTGCCCGCCAGCGGCGTTTCTTGGGTGAGCAAGCACGAGGAGTCGGGTTTGACGGTGCCGATCGAGGACGCCGACGCGCTGGCCGTCGCGGCCAACCGGCTCCTGGACGAGCCCGGCCTGATCGACCGCCTGGGCGCCCAGGGCCGCGAGCGGGCCCTCCGCGAGTTCGACCACCGCGTCATGTCGCGCCGGGTGATCGAGGTCTACGAATCCGCCCTCGGCCGCGCCTCCGCCCCGGAGCCCGTCGCGGTCCTGCCGAACTGAGCCGGTCGCCGAGGGCCCTGCGCATGTCCTGGCTCGATGGATGGACCAAGAACCGGGCCGACTCCAAGGCCGACGATGCCGACCCGGACCTCCGGCCGATCCGGCTCTCGATCCCGCCGGCCGAGGCGGTCGCGCGGGCCGAGGCGACGATTTCGAAGCTGAGCCGCTGGGCGGTCGTCGCCGCCGACCCGGCCGCCGGGACCTTGCACGCGACCCATGCCACGCGAGTCTGGCGGTTCGTCGACGACGTTCATCTCCGGTTCGAGCCCGACGGGTCGGGCACGATGATCGTCGGCCAGAGCCAGTCGCGGGTCGGCAAGGGGGACTTCGGCCAGAACGCCCGCAACCTCCGCGAGCTGGCGCAGGCCCTCCGCGACCTTTAACAGGGCCGAACGGACGGGGGACTGGCTCCGAGTCTTCGAGGTGCCTGTCCCCCGTCCGTTTGCTCGGAAAATGGCCCCCGTGTCCGATCCTGGGTTGGGTGTGGGTGGCACGCCCTGCAAGGGCGTGGCCGGGCCGAAGACCACGCCCTTGCAGGGCGTGCCACCCACCGCGGACCATCTTGGATGTGCAGACCGATCACCATGAGCCACAAAGAGATCGGTCCGAACGACGGACCCTACGAAAGGCAAGACTTCCGGGCGATCACGTATCACTTGTCGCGGTCGGGTTTCTCGGGTTTCTCTTCGGCGGTAGGATCGTGATCGCGTTGGCGTCGCCCGTGAAGGTGCGGTCCCGCCCGTACTTGCGGCGCATCTCCGCGTTCTGGGTGGCCCCGGCGTTCGCCGACGCGTCGCGGCCGGTGAACTGGATCTCGACCCGGTCGCCGACCTCGAGCTTCTCCAGCGACGACTCCTTCTTCTTGCTCCCGGACTCGTCGCTCGCCTCGTAGACCTTGGCCCTGGGACTGATCCAGACGACATAGACGTTGTCGCTCGGGTTACCCTGGGCATCGTCGACCTGCCCGTTCACCGGCGAGCCGACGACCGTCAGGAACGCGGCCGTCGCCAGGGCCGCCTGCCTCGTCCGATAGTCGATCACCATCTCGCCCTCGGCGGTCACCGCGGAGACGACCCCGCGGACCTTCTGCGTCCCCGATCGCCCCTTGCCCTTCTCGGCCTGCGCCGATGCCCCCGAGCCCAGGACGATCGCCAGTCCGAATGCGGCCGACGCCGCAAGCAGCTTCCTCTTCGATGTCTACCTCCAGTTGGAGCACTCGATCCCTGCGACGGCCGACCGTCGCCGGCCGTTTTCCACGCGTGCCGTGCGCCCGGCGGCGTGGGTGGGCGGGGATCGTCGGGGCGAGCGGACTTCATCATCCGTCCGAGTAGCGGGTTGGGGCGGAGGGGCGTTTCGACGCGGGAAGCCGGGCTGCCCGGGGCCGGCCGACGCGGCGAGGCATCGTGTCGGGAGGAGCCGGTTCAGCGGACATCTTGACCCAGCCGTCGCGGCCGGTCGCTTCCCCCGGTGCAACAGGGCGAAGAGGCGGACCCGGATCCTCCTGCCGACGTGGGGTTGCTTCGATGCACTCGTTTGTGGGGAAATGTCCGAAATGGGCTTGGTCTCCGGCGACAGGTTCATGAAAGGCAACTCGAACCGCTCCGGCGGGATATCGGTGGGATGGTGTCAAGGGTCCTCGGATGTCCCCTCGGCTCCACGGGTTCGAGGCCGAACCCGTGGCACCCGACGCCGTTCGTCCCTTCCCATCGAAACCCGGCGTGGGTGTTGGTGTAAGGTCCCGGCGTCGGCGCTGTGTCATAGGGTGGAGGGCACGCGATGGCCGATTCGCCGAAGACGAGGGCGAGCCTGTTGGTCCGCATCCGGGACCCGCGCGACGAGCGGGCCTGGGCCGAGTTCGCGGCGATCTACGGCCCGCTCGTCCGCCGCCTGGCGCGGGCCCGGGGGCTCCAGGAGGCCGACGCGGCCGACCTGTCGCAGGACGTCCTCCGCGCCGTCGCCGGGGCGATCGAGCGGTACGACCCCGACCCCAAACGCGGCTCGTTCCGCGCCTGGCTGTTCACGATCGCCCGCAACCTGATCCTCAACCTCCTCGCCGCCCAGCGCCGGCACCCGCGCGGCAGCGGCGATACCGACGTCAACCGCCTCCTCGAGCAGC
>DASZMJ010000673.1:0-1942 GCA_035551935.1 Isosphaeraceae bacterium | reverse complement strand
GCCTTGCCGCGCTCGGCCTTGCCCTTGCCCTTGATGGCCTCGGCGCGGAACTTGTCGGGGTCGAAGCCGCCGGACGCGGGGCCCTGGAGGAAGGCGTGGTCGCTCTCGGTGGACGAGACGCCGACGGAGAAGGCCCAGGGGCCGCCCGTGTTGCCGCAGCGGATGACGATCCGGTTCGTCCCCTTCGTGAGATTGACGTCGAACTCGTCCTCGGCCGCCGTGAAGCCGCGGTCGCTGTCGTGGCGGAAGACCGACTTGCCGTTGAGCCAGACCTGAAGCGTGTCGTCCGACCCGACCGCCATCCTCGCCGGGCGGGCCGTCGGGCTGGAGACCTCGGCGTAGCCGAAGGCCGACTTGTCCGAGCCGTCGGAATAGAGGCCGTTCAGATCGATCTGCCCCTCGGGGTCCTTCGCCTTGGCCGTCTTCCACGCGAGCGGCTTGCCCTCGTGGTTGATCGGCTTCGTCGCGTCGACGGGGCGATTCATCGCGAACGGCGGGCGCTCGTTCTTCTTGAACGGGCCGACGACCTTCCACTCGGCGATCGGCCGGATCGCGCCGTAGATCTTGCGAAGCTCCGGCAGCGCCGACGGGGGCAATTCCTTGCGACCGGCCAGGCGCTCGAGGATCGGGCGGGCCTCGTCGCGGATCGCCGCCAGGGCCGATGTCGACGCCTTGCGGACGTCCTGGCTCTTGTGCGAGAGGCCGCGGAGGTGGACGTGCAGGGCGCGGATGTCGGGCATCGCGGCCAGGGCGATCGTCGCCTCGTAGTGCGTCGGCTCCGACTCGGCCGCGAGGATCAGCGCGGGGATCGACTCGCGGTCCTTCAAGGCGGCGACGGCGGTGATGGCCGCCTTGCGGACGTCGAGCGAGTCGTCCTTCAGGAGCGGGCGGACCTTCGGCGTTGCGTCGGTGTCACCGATCTTGCCCAGCGCCTCGGCCGCGGTGGCGCGGACCTTCGGGTCGGGATTAGTGAGCATGGCGACGACCGTCGGCACGGCCGCGCGGGCCTTGAACCGGCCGAGCGAGGCGATGAGCCGCGCCTGGCGGTCAGCCTTGAGGCCGGCCTCGCGGAGCAGGTCGACCAGGGCCGCGATCGCGGCGTCGGTGCCGATCTCCTCGATGCTCACGAGCGACGCCTCGCGGACCGACTCGGGCACGGTCGCGTGACGGAGCGCGGCGATCAGGAGGGGCAAGGCGGCCTTGTCGTCCATCGCCCCGAAGACAGCGGCGATCTCGCGGCGGACCTTCTCGTCCGGCTCGGCGGCGAACCGCTCGCGGAGCTTCGGCAGGGCCTCACGGTCGTTTTCCTCCTTCACTGCGGCGACGGCGGCGAGGCGGACGGGGATATCGGGGTCGGCCAGCGCGTCGCGGACCGCGCCGAGGACGACCGGCGTCCCCTCCCACGCGACCGACTTCGCCGGGGGCTTGCCCTGGGTCGGCCGCGTGCCCCACCAACTGCCGTTCCAGGGGGGCGTCTTGCGGTGGGCCTGGGCGAGATAGGCGAGGGCCCTGGCCCGCTCGTCGGCCGACTTGGAGCGGTCGGTCGCGGCGGACTTGAGGGCCTCGACGGCACCGATCGCGTATTGCCCCTCCATCGCGGCCAGGGCGATCGTCGCCTCGTAGTGCGTCGGCTCGGCTTCGGCCGCGAGGATCAGGGCAGGGATCGACTCGCGGTCCTTCAAGGCGGCGACGGCGGCGATGGCCGCCTTGCGGACGTCGAGCGAGTCGTCCTTCAGGAGCGGGCGGACCTTCGGGGTGGCGTCGGTGTCGCCGATCTTGCCCAGCGCCTCGGCCGCGGCAGCGCGGACCTTCGGGTCGGGATTAGTGAGCATCGCGACGACCGTCGGCACGGCCGCGCGGGCCTTGAACCGGCCGAGCGAGGCGATGAGCCGCGCCTGGCGGTCGGCCTTGAGGCCGGCTTCGCGGAGCAGGTCGATCAACG
>DASZMJ010000672.1:0-37056 GCA_035551935.1 Isosphaeraceae bacterium | reverse complement strand
TGGTGGTGGCGACTCCGCCCATCCCGCGACCTCGCGGGTTGGAACCGGCTCCGTCCCGATCGTCCCGCGGCCGACGTCGGCCGCGGGGCTCCCTGCGGGTCATCGTCCCGCAACTGCAAGTATACGGCGCGATCCGGGGATGTCCAGGGGGGAGGGAAGAGAAATCAACCGCAGAGGACGCCGAGGACCGCAGATGAAGAGAGAATTGAGAAAATCTTTTTCTCTTCATCTATGGTCATCGGGATCCTCTGCGGTTGGTTCCTCTCCCCTTTCTCGATGGATCTCGGGCGGCGCGTCGAAGGGGGCGGCGGGGGGCCAGCGAATCTGCGTGCAGCGGCGGCCTCGGCGGGCCGATTCTCTGGCGGCTCCCCGGGTGCTATCATCGGGGCACGTCCCCGACAGGGGTGGGGTGGGGTGGTCACGGGCCGAGAGAGGAAGGGGCGGGAGTCGCCGATGAGCCGTCGAGACCTCGCCGCGCGATCGCTGGCCATGCTCGCGATGGCGGGATGGCTCGGGGGACTGGCGTTCTACGGCGCGGCGGTGATCCCGGTCCTCCACGACGCCGTCGGCGGCACGAGGGCCGGGCTGACGATCACCCCGCGCGTGACCGACCGGCTCAACCTCGTCGGCCTCGGCGTCCTGGCCCTCTGGTGGCCGCTGGTCGTCGCCGAGCGCGACCTCGGGCCGGCGCGGGCGCGACGGCTTCGTGTCGCCGCGCTCGGGCTCTCCACGACGATCCTCTCGGCGCTGGCCGCGCTGCACCGGGTCATGGAGCACCACCTCGACACGACCGGACTGGCCGGGTTCTACCCGTACCACCGCGCCTACCTGCTCGCCAGCACCGTGCAGTGGCTGGCCAACGTCGGCGTCCTCGTCGCATCGCTGGCAATCTGGGGAGGGGGGAGGAATCTCTCCATGGATGATAAAGAATGATGATAATCGGGGAGTCATCGAAATCATGCGAGATCTTCGATCGACCGTCCGGGCCTTGCGCGAGCGGGGCGGTTCGCTCTCGGAGCCGTATTGCGACGGCTTCCACCTCGAGCCGCCGAGCGGCGAGCGCTGGCCGAAGGGCCTGCCGGCCAGCCCGTTGCTCCGGGAGTTCTACGCCGAGTGCGACGGGGGCGAGCTCGGGTCGTTCTCGTTCCTGCCGCTCGAGGAGCTGGCCGAGGAGACGGAGTCGGTCCTCGACTGGATGGAGGGGAACACCGACCCGGGCGCGAGGCCCAAGGCGGGCCGCTGCGTGATGTTCGGCCACAACGAGTACAGCCACGCCCTGATCTGGGACGCCGACCGCGACGCCGTGCTCATCTACGACTCCGACGGCGGCGACATCTGGGACGCCGACGAGACCACGCTGGCCTACGACGGGTCGGGACCGGGCGCGACCGGCCGACTGACCCTCGCGCAGTTCTTCGAGCGGCTCGTGAACCCCGCCGCCGACGCCGGGGACGAGGTCTCCCGGGAATGGGCCGAGGCGCTGCGACTGCTGGATCCAAGGGATTGATCCGCGTCCTCTGCGGATCGGTTCTCTTCGGCTAGGCGCGCCCGGGCATGAGGCGGGGCCCGGCGGCGGCCGGGGGTCGGGGGGCGAGCTCGTCCTGGATGTGGGCGAGCAGGACCTCGGGGTGATACGGCTTGGTGAGGAAGTGGTCGATGCCGAGGTCGGCCAGGGCGCCCTCGGACTCGGGCATGATGGCGGCGCTACAGATGATGATCGGCTGGCCGGGCGCGGCGCGGCGGACGCGGCGGCAGACCTCGACGCCGGAGAAGACCGGCAGGTTCAGGTCGACGAGGGCGAGGTCGAAGGGGCCGGAGTCGCGGAAGCGGTCGACGCCCTCCTGGCCGTCGGCGGCCTCGACGACGCGGTAGCCGGCGCCGCGGAGGAACTGGGCGACGAGGCGCCGCAGGACGTGCTCGTCCTCGACCAACAGGACCGTCGGCAGCCGTTCCATCGGCGGTCGCTCCGGTGGCTTCCGGGCCGTCATGCTCGACGCCGCCGTCGGGGCCGCGTCGTCTCCCGGGGTCCGCGTATCCTAACGACCCGGGCCCGCCGCGCCCACCCCGACCGGGGGGACCGACCGTCCCTCTCGGGGCGGCGCCGTCGAGGTTCCCGCCGTCGGCCGGCCCTCGTAGCAGGCACGCTCCGCGTGCCGTCCGCCAGACCACAAAGTTCTTGGGTCGTGGCGGACGGCACGCGGAGCGTGCCTGCTACGGGGAAGAGTGACGGTCGGTCAGCCGACCGGGAGGCCGGTGCTCTCGGGTTGACGGTGCGGGCGGGCTCGGCTAAGGTGCCCGCCGCTTTGTCCCGTCGTCGGCACGTCTCCGAGCCCGGCCGGGCCGAACAGGGCCGGGATCAACGCTCGCGATCGTCGCAGTGCAGTCGCAGGAGGGGGGTCGGTCTCGTGCCGATGCCGCGTGCCCGCGGCGCGGCGGCCGGCTCGCGCGGGGGCGGCGTTCGGGCGGAGGGGCGGGGGGCTCGGCCACGGAGGGCCGGCCCGGCGGTGCGGGATGGTCCGGGTTCGCGGAGGAGCCGTGCGGGGTCTCGACCCGACAGGAGGACGCGGCCGGCTCGTCGTTCGCGCCGGCCTGTTCCTGGCCGCCGCGGGCGCCGGCCTGGCCCTGGGCGCCGGCGCGGCCCTGGGGCAGGGGTTCGTCGCGGCGATCCCCGGCGAGGGGCCGACCGACCCGGTCGAGGCCGCGGCCGACCGCGTCCGCTTCTGGGACACCGGCGACGAGCGCTGGCTGATCCTCGACGGCCACGTCGCGGTGCAGCGGCTCGGCGACGACGGCATCCGGGCCGACCGCGCCGTCGTCCGCGACGTGCCCGACCCGACGCTCGGCCCGCAGGGGCACCGCGTCGAGGTCTACGCCGAGGGCAAGGCGCGGCCGATCGCGCGGTCGGGCAAGGCGTTCGACTCCTATCGCCTGATCCTCCGCTCGCCGCGCCCGGTCGAGCTCAGCCCGTACGAGGCGAGCGGGCTCGTCCGCCTGAAGGCGGCGCCCGCGGCCGAGCAGGCGTTGCTCCGACGGGCCTTCCCCGCGACGTTCCGCCCCGCTCCCCGGCGCGACGGCCGCCCGGCCGCAGGCGGCTCGGGGCCCGCGCGGGTCGATCGGGCATTGCAACCCGCCGCGCCGCCGCCGGCAACGACGGTCCCCGGCGGGCTCCGGCCCGAAGACCTGCCGCGGCTCGATGCCCCGGCCGTCCCCACGGCTCAGGCCAATCCGGGTCGGGTGGCACGCGCGGGGTCGGCGACGGGCATGGGGACCGGCCCGACCACGCCCGTCGCCGACCCCGCGCGTGCCACCCCGCCAGCGACGCCGGCGAGCCCGGGGCCGACAGCGCCGGCCACCCAGGCCGAGGACGCGGGGCCTCGGGCGAGGATCGAAGGCGCGGGGCCGTCGTCTCCGGCCGGGGAGGCGGAGGGCCCGGCCCTCCAGGGTTTGCCGGCCCCGGTCGTCGAGGCCGAGGGAGATGGGCCCGCTCGGTTGGCACGCCCGGGGTCGGCGACGGGCGTGGCTGCGACGGTGCCCACGCCCGTCGCCGACCCCGCGCGTGCCACCCCGCCGCCAGCGGCGGCGGAGGGGCCGATCCGGTCGGTGACGCTCGGGACGCCGGTCGAGGCGCCGACGGAGCCGGCGACCGAGACGGCGGCGCGGTCGCCGGGAGATCCGGCGCTGGGCCGCGCCCAGTTCCCGGCCGTCGAGCCGACCGAGGACTTGCCCGCACCCGCGCCGGTGGTCGAGGCCGAGGGCGCCGACGGCAACGACAACGGCGACGCGAATCGCACCGCCCAGGGGGGGATGCCCGCCGGCCGAGACGACCGGCCCGCGCCGCCGATCGAGCCGCTGTCGAACCCCGACGACGGCTTGCCGCCGGCCATCGAGCCGTTGCCGCCGGAGGTCGAGGCGCCCGACGACCGGCCGTTCGTCGTCCCGGTCCTCCCCGGCTCGCAGCGCGTCGTCGACATCTACCGCGGCGGGCCGAACACGACGATGGAGCGGCTGGGGCGGCGGCCCAACGGCGAGGTCGTCTACGTCATCACCGGCGGCGTCAACATCGTCTCCAACGACAACCTCGCCCCCTCCCTCGACCCCGAGGACATCAAGAGGCGCGACAAGGAGCGCGAGGCCCGCCGCAAGCGCAACGAGGACGAGGAGGGGACCGGCTCGGGACGCGTCGACATCACGGCCGACAACGTCGTGATCTGGACCCGCGACAAGGGGGGCAACTCGGGCGGCCTGGCGCTGGACGGGGGGCAGAGCCTGACGCAGTCGGCCGACACGCCCCTGGAAATCTACATGGAAGGCAACGTCGTCCTCCGCCAGGACCAGAAGCAGCTCCAGGGGCTCTCCGACACGCGGACCTTCCGGGCGCCCCGGGCGTACTACGACCTGCCCGCCAAGCGGTTCTACGCGCTGGACGCCGAGCTCGAGCAGTTCGTCCCCGGCCTGATCGCGCCGTTCAAGACCAAGGCGCCGGAGATCCTCCAGTACACCCCGCTGGTCCGCGACCGCACGGGCAAGCTCGTGCCGGGCCTGAGCACGACGCGGGTCGAGCGGCCGGTCTCCAGCGGCAGCCGGTTCCCGATCCCCGGCTACACGTTCGCCAGCCGGTCGATGGACCTGACGCAGGTGCCGAGCAAGAACAAGGAGCCGATCGTCCTGCCCGACGGCTCGACGCGGCCCGCGCTGACGACGCAGATCGACGCGCGGAGCAACGTCTTCTACGTCGGAGCGGTGCCGTACTTCTTCTGGCCGCGGTTCGTCGCCGACGCCGACGACCCGACGCCGCCGTTCCGCGACATCATGTACCTGTACGGCAACTACTTCGGCCAGCAGGTCCTGACCGACTGGGACGCCTTCAAGCTGCTCCGGATCAAGAAGCCGTCGGCCACCAGCCGGTTCCAGGTCGACGCCTGGAACATCGACATCGACTACCTCTCGCTCCGCGGCCCGGCGGGGGGCTCGTCGCTGGGCTACTACGGCAGCAACCCGTTCAACTTGTTCCCCGCGGGGGCGAAGTACAACGGCTACGTCGAGGGCTGGGCGATCATCGACCACGGCAACGACGTGCTCGGCACCGGGCCGGCGATCGTGACCAACGGGCCGCCGTTCGCCGGCAAGGCCGGCTATCAGCGCAGCCTCGTGCCACCGTTCCAGACGTACCGCGGCAAGCTCACGACGCGGCACATGCAGTCGCTCGTGGGCCCCGACACCGCGCCCGACGAGGACCTCCGCTTCCAGCTCGAGCTCGGCTACGTCTCCGACCGTCACTTCCTCGAGGAATACTTCAAGCGCCTCTTCGACATGGGGCTCGACCAGGAGACGCTCTTCTACGGCGTCTACCAGAAGGGGGACACGGCCTACACGCTCCAGACCGAGGCGAACCTCAACAACTGGTACACCGAGACGCAGTGGCTGCCCAAGCTCAGCTCCTACGTCCTGGGCCGGAACCTGCTGGGCAACCTGCTGACGTACTCGGAGAACTCGGGCGTCGACTACGCGAGCACGCACACGGCGGTCGAGGTCGCCAACCCGAACATCTTCGCGTTCATGCCGTACGACCCGGTCTCGAACACCAGCGGCACGCTCAACACCGGCCGGCTCTGGTCGTCGCACGAGCTCCAGATGCCGCTGAACCTCGACTTCATCCGCTTCACCCCCTACGCGCAGGGGCAGTTCGTCGGCTGGAACAACCAGCTCGGCGACACGCCGGTGGCGCGGCTCTGGGGGGGCGTCGGGGCGAAGGCCAACGTGATGCTCTGGAAGGCCTACCCGACCGTCGAGAACGAGCTCCTGAACATCCACGGCCTGAACCACAAGGTCAACTTCGACGTCGACGCCCGCTTCGCCTACTCGAACGTGGGCCTGAACCGGATCGGCATCCAGGATGATCTTGATGATAACACATATGAATTCGTCCGCCGCTACTTCGCGCTGACGAACTACGCCGGCGGCCTGCTGCCGTTGCAGTACGACCCGAGGTTCCTGACCCTCCGCCGCGCCATCGACCCGATCACCGGCACGACCGACGTGCAGGCGGCGATCGACACGGTCCAGTTCGCGATCCGCCAGCGGCTCCAGACCCAGCGCGGGCCGGCGGGCCGGCGGCGGATCATCGACTGGATGGTCCTGGACCTGACGTCGACCTACTTCCCGAACTCCACCCGCGACAACTTCAACAAGCCGTTCGGCCAGACGATGTACAACTACGAGTGGTACATCGGCGACCGGACGAGCATCCTGTCGTACGGCTGGTTCGAGTTCTTCAACATCGACGGCCAGGCGCTGGTCAGCCAGGGCAACCCGACGCACTCCAACGACCCGTTCGCCTTCGAGGTGATCACGACGGGCGTCTCGATGAGCCGGCCGCCGCGCGCCAACCTGTTCGTCGGCTACTCGATCATCAACACCGGGCCGATCCACACGTCGGCCCTGAACCTCAGCTACAGCTACCAGCTCAGCCCGAAGTGGTACTCGACGTTCGGCACGTCGTACGACTTCGGCAACGCCGTCTGGCTCGGGTCGACGATCTCGGTGACGCGGATCGGCGCCGACTTCCTGACGTCGATCGGCGTGGTCGCCGACCCGCAGCGGAACAACTACACGTTCGGCCTCCAGATCACCCCCCGCCTGAGCCCCAGCCTCCGCTTCGGCTCGGTCACCGGCGCGGGCCAGTTCGACTCCCGTTACGCGGCGACGCAATGAACCGGAACGAGATCGAGACCACCGCCTGGATCGACCCCGAGACCGGGTCGGCCGTCGAGCTCCTGGCCGACACCGACCCGGACCCCTCGCCCGCCCGCGCCTGCCGGCGGACCTTCCGCGCCAAATTGGTCGCGGGCCTGATCGGCCTGAAGCACGCCTTCCGCGGCGACTCGAGCTTCTTCGCCCACACCTATCGCGGCGTCCTGATCGCCCTGGCGGCGCTGGTGCTCGGCGTCGACCTGCTGGGCTGGGCGCTCCTGGTCGTCGCCGCGGCCCTGGTCCTGACGGCCGAGCTCTCGCACAGCGCGATCGACACCCTCGCCCGCTCGCTCGGCGACCCCGACGCCCCCGGTCCCCGCGTCGCCCGCGAGATCGCCTCGGCCGGCGTGCTCGTCGCCGCGGTCGCCTCGGCCACGCTGACGATCAGCGTCCTGACCGTCAAGCTCGGCGTCCAGCTCGGCTGGTGGTGAGCCGTCTTTCCCCCTCTCACCCCGGCCTGACCGGCCGCCAATTCCCCCCGTAGCCGGCACGCTCCGCGTGCCGTCCGCCAGGACCAAACGACCTTGTGGGCGGGCCGACGGCACGCGGAGCGTGCCGGCTACGAAGGAGGGCCGACGGCGGGGGCCCCGGCGGCGCCGCCCCGAGAGTGTTGGCCGGTCAGCCCCCCCGGCAGGGGCCGGGGTGAGGGTTTCGGGCCGCGGACGCGCCCCCTCGAATCGAGACGAAGGCCGGGGTCGCGAGGGGGTTGCAATGGCCGGACCCCTGTGACATATTCCACGGACTCCGGGGTCGGTCGGGCCCGGGCCCAACACGGCGAGACAACGCGATGGCACGGTTCGACTGGCAGGTCTGGCTCTATGTCTTCGCCGTTTTGATCCCGCTGGCGGCGGCCGTCATCCAGGTGCTGTTCATCCGGGTGCTCAAGCGCCTGAACGCCTACATCGCCACGGGCGCCATCCTCACCTCGTTCGCCCTCAGCGTCGTCGGCTTCCTCAGCTACGCCGCCGCCCACCCCGACATGTTCCGGCACCACGAGGAGGGCACCGAGAAGGCGCACGAGACCGAGACCCACGCCGGCGCCCGGTCCGAGCCCGTCGCGTTCCGCGACGCGACCACCGGCAAGCCCATCGGCGCCCTCGACCGCGACCTCGCCGCGCTCGCCGACGACCCCGCCGCGACCCTGAAGTCGTGGGCCCGGGGCGACCGCCGGCAGGTCGCCCGGAATGTGCGGCTCACCAGCGGCAAGGCGACGATCACCGCGAGCAAGGTCGTCCTGGAATCGAACCGCAAGGGCGGCGCCCTGAACGTCTACGGCTCCGCCATGATCCAGCAGGCGCCGAAGCCGAGCCGGGGCGTGGATACGGTCGAGACGGAGGCGGAGTCGAGCTCGAAGGCGTGGACCGGTCGGTTCGAGTGGGTCGCGCTCGGCGGGGAGCCGGGCAAGCCGCCGGCGCTGGCGATCCCGCTGGAATTCCACATCGACAACCTGGCCGTCATCATGTTCTTGATGGTGACGTTCGTCGCCGGCTTGATCCACATCTACTCGATGGGCTACATGCGCGACGACCCGCGGTATCCGCGGTTCTTCGCGTACCTGTCGCTGTTCTGCTTCTCGATGCTCGGGCTGGTGGCCTCGGGCAACGTGTTCATGATCTTCATGTTCTGGGAGCTGGTTGGCGTCTGCTCGTACCTGCTCATCGGCTTCTGGTACGAGGAGAAGAAGAACGCCGACGCGGCGAACAAGGCGTTCATCGTCAACCGCGTCGGCGACGTCGGCATGCTCGTCGGCCTGGGCCTGATCTGGGCGACCCTCGGCACCTTCAACATCGCCGAGATCAACCGCGCGCTGGCCGACAAGGCGATCCGCGACCCGGGCCACGACTACCGGATCACCCACGCCTCGGCCGGCGACACGGTGACGGTCAAGGTCCACGAGTCGGCCCCGGCCGGCGCGCAGCCGGTCGAGCGGACGGCGCACATCCCGTTCTGGGTCCTGACGGTCGCCGGCCTGGGCATCTTCGCCGGCTGCGTCGGCAAGAGCGCGCAGTTCCCCCTGCACGTCTGGCTCCCCGACGCCATGGCCGGGCCGACGCCCGTCTCGGCGCTGATCCACGCGGCGACGATGGTCGCGGCGGGCGTCTACCTCGTCGGCCGCTTCTTCCCGCTGTTCACCGACGGCGTCCTGCTCTACATCGCCTACACCGGCGGCGTCACCCTGTTCATCGCGGCGACGATCGCGATGGTGCAGACCGACTACAAGAAAGTGCTCGCCTATTCGACCGTCAGCCAGCTCGGCTACATGATGCTCGGCCTGGGCGTCGGCGGCTGGTCGGCGGGGCTGTTCCACCTGCTGACGCACGCCTTCTTCAAGGCCCTCCTGTTCCTCGGCGCCGGCAGCGTGTACCACGCGGTGCACACCTACGAGATGCCGGTCCTGGGCGGGCTCTACTCGAAGATGCGGACGACGGCGTTGACGATGGGGGTGGCCACGCTGGCGATCTCCGGCGTGCCGGTCTTCAGCGGGTTCTTCTCGAAGGACGCGATCCTCGCCTCGTCGCTCCACCTGGCGATGGCTCGGCCCGAGCACGCGCCGCTGTTCGTCCTGCCGGCCGTCGGCGCGGCGATCACGGCGTTCTACATGTTCCGGCTCTGGCTCCTGATCTTCCACGGCGAGCCCCGCGGCTACCCGGCCCGCAAGGAGGCCGAGGTCCACGACGTGCCGGTGCCCGACACCGGCCACGGCCACGAGGGGCACCACCACCCGACCAACCCGGTCGACCACGCGCACGAGAGCGAGCCGATCATGACCTGGCCGCTCATCCTGCTGGCGATCCCGACGGTCTTCATCGGCCTGCCGCTGACGATCTTCCCCGGCCTGGGCTTCGAGCCGGTCCTCGAGAACATGCTGGCCTTCGGCGAGCCGGTCGCGGCGGTCAACATCGGCAACGCGCACCTCTGGGCGATGGGGGCCTCGGTCCTCGTCGGCGCCGCGGGGATCGCGGCGGCGATGGGGGCCTACTCGCGCTGGGGCCTCTACAACCCGAGGGTCGTCGCCGACCGATTCGGCGGTTTGTACAAGTTCCTCGTGAACAAGTGGTACTTCGACGAGCTCTACGACGCCGTGCTCGTCCGGCCGACGCTCCTGCTGTCGCGGCTGGTCGCCGACGCCGACCGCATGCTGATCGACGGGATCGTCAACGGCTCGGCGGCGATCACCGAGCGGCTCAGCGCCCTGGAGGGGCTGTTCGACCAGATCGCCGTCGACGGCCTGGTCAACCTCGTCGCGAAGGTCACCTACGCGACCGGCGACCGCTCGGGGCGCTGGCTCCAGACCGGCCGCCTGCGGAATTACCTGATGATCCTGACCGTCGGCGTCATCGTGCTGTTCGTCGGCGTCTTCCTCTGGATCGCCCCGCGACCGCCCGGCCGTTGACGCGACCCCCGTCCCTTGAACTGGCCTACGTCCCGGTGAGCCCGCCATGAGCGACGACTACCTGTTGAGCCTGCTCTGGTTCCTGCCGCTGGTCGGCTGCCTCGTGGTCCTGCTGCTGCCGCGGCGGTCGGACCTGGTGGTCAAGTACACGGCGCTGGGGTTCACGGCGGCGACGTTCCTGCTGACGCTCGTCGCGTTCGGGCGCTACGTCGAGCCGAACTCGACCGGCACGGCGCCCCTGAGGGTCTCGCTCCGCGACCGAGCCGCGGCCAACCCGACGCCGCTCGACACCAACTCCCAGCCCCGGGGCGCCAAGGACGCCCCGCCGGCGCCCGACGACGACCTGGTCGTCCGCGACGAGTGGATCCCGGCGTTCCACATCCAGTACTTCCTCGGCCTCGACGGCATCAGCCTCAGCCTCGTGGTCCTGACCGGCCTGGTCAGCCTGCTCGCCTGCCTCGCGTCGTGGAACATCGAGAAGCAGGTCCGGGGCTACTTCAGCCTGTTCCTGCTGCTGTTGGCGAGCATGATGGGCGTCTTCATGGCGCTCGACCTGTTCCTCTTCTACGTCTTCTTCGAGGTGATGCTGCTGCCGATGTACTTCCTCATCGGCATCTGGGGGGGCGAGAACCGCGAGTACGCGGCGATCAAGTTCCTCCTGTACACGCTCTTCGGCTCGGTCTTCATCCTGGTCGCGATCCTGATCCTCTACTTCTGGCCCGGCACCAGCGGCGCGGTCATCCTCGCCGATAACACGGCCTTCCGCGCCCACACCTTCGACGCCCTCCGGCTGACGCAGGCGGCCTCGGAGACGAACTACTACGGCAACGTCGTGCAGCAGTGGGTCTTCCTGCTCTTCTTCACCGGCTTCTGCGTCAAGCTGCCGAGCTTCCCGTTCCACACCTGGCTGCCCGACGCCCACGTCCAGGCGCCGACGCCGATCAGCATGATCCTGGCCGGCGTCCTGCTGAAGATCGGCGGCTACGGCCTGATCCGGCTGGCCTGGCCGCTGGCGCCGTTGGGGGCGATGGAGTGGGCGTACCCGGTGGCGATCCTCGGCGTGGTCAGCATCCTCTACGGCGCGCTGGCGGCGATGGCGCAGACGGACTTCAAGAAGCTGGTCGCCTACAGCTCGGTCAGCCACATGGGCTACGTGACGCTCGGCATGGCGGCGATGAACCTGATCGACCCCCGCGCCTACGAGTTCGGGGTCGCCGGGGCGATGTTCATGATGATCGCGCACGGCATCACCTCGACCGGCATGTTCTTCCTCGTCGGCGTCATCTACGACCGCGCCCACACCCGCGACCTGAAGAAGCTCGGCGGCCTCTGGAACGTGATGCCGGTCTACGGCGCCGTCTCGTTCCTGATCTTCTTCGGCTCGATGGGCCTGCCGGGCCTCTGCGGCTTCGTCGCCGAGGTCTTCGTCGTGCTCGCCGCCTTCGGCTATCAGTATGAGCAGAACGTCTTTCCCGTCCTGGCCATCTGCGCCGCCGCGGCGGTGATCCTGACGGCCGGCTACATCCTCTGGACCCTCCAGCGCGTCTTCCTCGGCCGCAGCGAGCAGTACCGCGGCCTGCCCGACATGACCCCGCGCGAGAACTTGATCGCCGCCCCGCTGGTCCTGCTCACGGTCCTGCTCGGCGTCCTGCCGACGCCCATGCTCCTCGGCTGGATGGGCCCCTCGGTCCACGACATGGTCACCGACGTCAACGCCGCCGGCAAGTTCCGCACCGGCCCCCTCTCCAACGCCGACGCCCCGGCCACCCCCCCGCCAGCCTTCAAGGTCGCGGGGCGGAGGTGAGCGGCCGGTCACGGGCCGCTCGGTCGTCGTCGATGATGTCACCGGGGAGGTGATCCATGTCGGCGGAGATGGGTTCCTCGACTGAGGTCATCGAGGTGTTCATCCCCTTGCGGAACGAGGGGACGGACGTGCTGCGCCCGACCCGGGGGCTCGTGCTCGGGTCGAACGAGGTCGAAGTGCTCCCGACGCCGGACTACGACCCGGCCGACGAAGAGTGGGAGTATCCACCCGGCACGCGGGTCCGGTGCACTCGCGAACGGAAGGACGGGCGCGAGGTGCTGGTCGCCCGACAGCGAGCTTCTTGAGCGTTCGGTTGCACGAAGAGCGCGCTACCTGCGCCAGAGCCGCCCCGCCGCGAACGGCTCGATGGAGGAGGCCGGAAATGTCTCGCCGCGGCCAATTCCTGATCCGCAACGACCTGTCGAGGCTTTTGATCCTGAACATCGAACCCGAAGGGGCATTCGTCCCGCTGGCCGAGGGCGAAGAGGTCTCCGTCATCGACGACGACGAGGCGGAGCCCGTCACCGTCAAACTCTCCAACTCGGCCAGGGGCGAGCCGATCCTCTCGATCTGGCCCGGCGACGGA
This sequence comes from Isosphaeraceae bacterium, assembly GCA_035551935.1. GTDB lineage: Bacteria > Planctomycetota > Planctomycetia > Isosphaerales > Isosphaeraceae > DASZMJ01. Next base: position 24,522 of record DASZMJ010000672.1, on the reverse strand, counting down.
GACGTGAGGGTCGAGAAGGACGGCGTCAATGTCCTCGACCTGAACCCGAAGGGGGCCGAGGTCTGATCGCCGTCCCTCGGCTTCATCCCCTCGTCAGCGTCAGCGCGTGGTGGGTGAGCGTCTCGGGGCCGGCGGGGGTGACGAGGTAGTTGCGCTCGAAGCGCATGTTGCCGACGCCGGCGATGTACTGGCCGGGCTCGAGCGTCACGACGTCGCCGGCGCGGAGGGTCTCGGCGCTGTCGGGGACGATGTACGGCGGCTCGGGGTGCCCGAGGCCGATGCCGTGGCCGCTGTGCGACTGGAAGTCGGGGTCGCCGCCGCGCGCGGCGATGGCGTGGCGGAGGGCGGCGTCCACGTCGCGGGCGGCCGTGCCGGGGCGGAGCAACGCCTCGCCGGCCGACATGCCCGCGAGGCAGGCCTCGAACAGCTCGCGCTGGCGCGGCGTCGGCGCGCCGCCGACGCAGATCGTGTTGGCGAAGTCGCCGCGATAGCCGCGGAGCACGACGGAGAAGTCGAGGATGAACAGGTCGCCCCGCTGGAGCCTCCGGTGCGTCGGCGGGCCGATGATCCCGTCGGCGCGGGGGCCGGAGACGAAGTCGCCGTAGACGATCGCCCGCTCGCCGGCCGCGGCGAGGCAGGCGTCCTCGATGAGCCGGTACGCCTCGAACTCGGTCATCCCCGGCTCGACCCGCTCGAGCGCCGCCGCGAACCCGGCCTCGCCGGCGCGGATCGCCCGGCGGATCGCCTCGACCTCGTCCGGGTCCTTCGCGCGGCGCAGGTCGCGGATCGCGTCCGACAGGTCGACCAGCTCCAATCCCGGCCGCGCCTGACGCAAGCCCTCGACCACCCCCGCCGGCAGGCTCCCCGGCTCGAACCCGACCCGGTGGCCCGGGTATTTCTTCAAGACATCCAGCGTCGTATGGACCAGCATCTTCTGCCGATGGGGCGCCGAGCGCTTGCCGTCGTACCACGTCGGCGCGACGACCTCGTCGGCGTGCGCCTCGTCCAGGAACGGCCAGATCATGTCGTCGCCGACGAGCGTCGCGCGGTCGGGCGCGAGCACAAGTAAAGCGACGTCGTCATTGGTGCGGAAGGTGAACGGCGACGGGGCGTAATTGGCGAAATAGGCCAGGTTCTTCGGGTCCGCCACGATCGCCAGGTCGCACTCGGCCGGCAGGTGTCGCCAGAGCCGGGCGCGGCGGGAAGAGCAGCCTTCGGGGGTGGGCATGGGGACCTCGGGGAGATGAGAGGGGAGGGGCTCACCACAAGGGCACAAAGGATACAAAGGAAATCAAAATTAAAAATTAATAATTTGATTTCCATTGTGTCCTTTGTGCCCTTGTGGTGAAACCCCCTTCGATTCAATTTATCGGCACGATCCAGATATTCCGATAGCGCACGTCGTTGCCGTGGTCCTGGAGGAGGATCGGGCCGTCGTCGCCCTCCTTGAGGCCGCCGACGCCGCCGGGGGTCACGGAGATCTCCTTGTCGTCGATGATCGTGACGCCGTTCTGGACGACGGTGACGCGGGCCTTCTTGACGACCTTGTCCCCCTCGCGGCGGGCCTTGTGGAAGGTGACGTCGTAGGTCTGCCAGTGCAAGGGGGGCTTGCAGGCGTTGACCGACGGGGCGATCTGCTGATAGATGGCGCCGCAGTCGTTGGTCTTGGGGTCGAGGCCGTAGCTGTCGAGCACCTGGAGCTCGTACAGGCCGTCGAGGTAGACGCCGCTGTTGCCGCGGGCCTGGCCCTTGGCGTCGGGCATGAGCGGGACGTTGAACTCGAGGTGGAGCTTGAAGTCGCCGAACCGCTTCTTGGTCAGGATGTTGCCGCCGTCCTTGCCCTTGCCGACGGCCATGGCGCCGTCGGCGACGGGCCAGGCCGCGGGGGTCGAGCCGTCCGGCTTGACCCAGCCGGTCAGGTCCTTGCCGTCGAAGAGGACCTCGGCCTTCTCGGGCGGCTTCCGGCCGAGGGTCTTGTCGTTGGGCTTGGTGTCGTCGGCCGCGGCGGCGGCGAGCAGGCCGAGGCTCGCGGCGGCGATCAAGAAGAGGCGGGTCATGGGGGTGGGCTCCTCCGTCAAGGTGGGACTCCGGGTCCTGGCGCACGACCCGGGCCATCATACCCGCGGGGGCTCGGCGAGCAAGTCGCCGCGGAGCTGCCAGGCCGGGGTGAAGTAGCGCCGGAACCGGAGGGCGAGGAGGGTGAGCGTGCTGATGCCGACGGTCCCCTCGATCAGGAAGTAGAGCAGGATCTGGTAGCGCAGCGCGTCGTAGACGTCGGCGCCGGCGAGGATCTGGCCGGTCATCATGCCGGGGACGGCGACGATCCCGGCGATCATCATGCTGTTGATCGTCGGCGTCAGCGCCGCGCGGACCGCGGCCCGCAGGGCGGGCGTCGCCGCCTGCCGCGACGAGGCCCCCAGCGCGAGCCTCAGCTCGACGCGGTCGCGGTCGCCGCGCAGCTCGCTCTCGAGCCGGTCGGCGCCGAGCGCGACGCCGTTGACGCTGTTGCCCAGGACCATCCCCAGGACCGGCAGGAGCGCCTTCGGCTCGTACCACGGCTCGACCCGCAGCGACAGCCGGATCGCCACGGCCATGACGATCACCGCCCCCAGGCCCAGCGACACGAACGCCTGCGCCCGCAAGATCCAGCCCTGGCGTTGCCGGGCGCCGACGGTCTCGGCCGAGAAGGCGAGCATCACCGTCGCCACGGCCAGCGAGACCCACGGGTCGCGCGCCCGGAAGACGCGGTCGAGGACGACGCCGAGCAACGTCAACTGCACGACCAGCCGCGTCAGGGCGACGGCCAGCGGCCGCACCTGCCCGAGCCGCCGCGCCGCGAGCACGGCCATGCAGGCCAGGACCGGCAGGAGTGCCCAGGCCAGGCCGTCCCAGCCCGGCCCGGCGGCCGTCGCGGCGAAGGTCGGGATCATGCCGATTCCCCCTTCCCATTCGAGGCCGAACCGTGCCAGAGCCCGGCGTCGGCCCGCGCCAGGACCTCGGCCGTCGGGCCGAGGTCGGCGAGACGGCCGTCGTCGAGCACGACGGCCGTCTCGCCGAGCCAGGCGGCGTGCTCGCGGTGGTGGGTCACGGCGATCGTCCGCAGGCCATCGCGCCGCGACCGGAGCGCCAGCAGGTCGGCGACCCGACGCGCCGCGACCGGGTCGAGCGCCGCGGTCGGCTCGTCGAGCGCGAGGAACTCCGGGCCCGCCCCGAGCGCGACGGCCAGGGCCAGCCGCTGGCGCTCGCCGCCGGAGAGCCCCTGCGCGTCGCGGTCGAGCCACAACGGGTCGAGCCCGACCTCCTCCAGCGCCCCGGCCAACGCCCCGTCGGCCGTCGGCCGCCGGCCGCGGACCTCGAAGGGGTACAGGAGGTTCTCGCGGACCGTCCCCGGCAGCGGCCTCGGCGCCTGGAAGACCAGGCCGACGCCGGTCCGGACGGCGCGGACGGGCAGCGAGGGCAGGGGGGTCGGGCCGATCCGGAGCCGGCCGGCGTCGGGGTCGTCGAGCCGGTTCAACAGCCGCAGGAGCGTGCTCTTGCCCGCCCCCGAAGGCCCGACGATCACGTAGCGGCGGCCCGGCTCGAAGGCCAGGTCGAGCCCGCGCAAGACCTCGGCCGCCCCGCGACGGACCCGCACCCCCTCCAGCCTCAACGGCAGCCCGCGCGGCCAGGACGTCTCCAACGGGTCGTCCTCCTCAAAGCCCCGCAGGGCGTGTACAACACGCCGGAATCGCCCGGCCCTGGTGATGGCGTGTTGCACACGCCGTACTACCTCGGCGTCCCTCCGACCAACCCGAAGCGCGAGCGAGGGTAACTCTCCCCCTCGGCCGAACGTCGGGCACGACACGCTCCGCGATGGGACCGACCGCGCGGCCGAACTGTATCGCAAGGGGGCCCGCGCCTTCAAGGACGGGGACCACCGCCCGCCCCCGCTCGGATCGTCGCCCGGACCGCCGTGTTCGTTCGAGCGGGGCCTGCGATTTTCAGAAGAATCTTGACCCGTGAGCGGGCCCATCTGGTATAAATAAGAGGCGTGGATTGCTTTCTTAGTCGCCGCGAACCGGCGGCCGGTTCTCTTTGGATGGTGACGCCCGGCGAAGGTCGCCGGGCGGTCCGACTGACCAGCAACGTGGCTGGATGTAGAACGAAAGGGGGCGTTACCGATGGTCACGCCGACGACTCCGCGCCCGCTGCACGTCCTGATCGCCGACGATCAGGCGACGATCCGGGTCGCGCTCTCGGCCCTGATCCGCGGCCAGGGCCATGCGGTCGAGGCGGTGGAGGACGGCCGGGCGGCGCTGGAGGCGGCGCTGCGGCACGAGTTCGACGTGGTGCTGCTGGACATCCAGATGCCGGTGCTGGACGGCCTCGAGGTGGCCCGGAGGCTCCGGTGGCGCCTGCCGGCGGGGCCGCGGCCGTGGCTCGTCGCGTACACCGCCGACGCCGACGAGGAGGACCGCGCCGCGTACCTCGCCGCCGGTCTCGACGAGGTGCTCGTCAAGCCCGCCGGGCTCGCGAGCCTGGGCCGGGTGCTCGCCCGCGGGCTCGTCGGGGCCGGGGCCGTCGTCAACTGAGTCCCAACGGCCCGAGGGGCGATCGGTGGGCTGGCGATGAGGGGCAAGCGCCGGGGTGGGCTGGGCCTCGAGCGGAAGGTCGCGCTGTGGTTCGCCCTGATGGCGACGACGAGCGTCGGCGTCGGCGTGCTGGAGTACCGGAGCGTCGCCCGAGTCGAATGGGACCTCCGGCGGGTCGCGCGCGCGCACGCCGTCCTCGGCGAGCTGGGCGAGCTGATGGCGCTCGGCACGGACCTCGAGACCGGGATGCGCGGCTTCGTGATCACGGGCGACCCCCGCCAGCTCGGGCCGAGCGAGCGGGCGCGGCCCGAGGTCGTCGCGGTCATGCGGCGGCTGATGGAACTGACCGTCCGGCAGCCGGAGCAGCGGCGGCGGCCGCGAGGTCGTCGGCCGCCGCAAGGACGGGACCACGTTCCCGGTCGACCTGACCGTGGCCGAGGTCTGGCTCGGCCGGCGCCGGATCTTCACCGGCGTCGTCCGCGACATCACCGGGCGCAAGCACGCCGAGGAGGGGCTCCGGCAGGGCGAGGCCCGGGTCCGCCTGCTCAACGAGACCCTCGAGCGCCGGGTCGCGGACCGGACCGCCGAGCTCGCCCGCGCCAAGGAGGTGGCCGAGGCCGCCACCAGGGCCAAGGGCGACTTCCTGGCCAACATGAGCCACGAGATCCGCACGCCGATGCACGGCATCATCGGCATGATCGGCCTGTTGCTCGAGACGCCCCTCGACGCCGCGCAGCACGACTACGCGACCACCATCGCCCACGGCGCCGACGCCCTGCTGACGGTCATCAACGACATCCTCGACCTGTCGAAGATCGAGGCCGGCAAGCTCGCCGTCGAGGCCGTCGAGTTCGACCTGCCGCGGCTCATCGGCGAGGTCGCCGACCTGCTCGCCCCCGGCGCGCAACGCAAGGGGCTCCGGCTCGACCGCCGGGTCGGGCCCGGCTTCCCCGCCCGGCTCGTCGGCGACCCCACCCGGATCTGCCAGGTCCTGACGAACCTCGTCGGCAACGCCGTCAAGTTCACCGACCGCGGCAGCGTGGCGATCGAGGCCCGCCGTCGCGACCCCGGCGGGCCGGTCGCGACGGTCGAGTTGGCCGTGCGCGACACCGGCATCGGCATCCCCGCCGACCGCCACGAGGCGATCTTCGAGAACTTCACCCAGGCCGAGGGGGGCGCCAGCCGCCGCCACGGCGGGACGGGCCTGGACTTGACGATCTGCCGGCGGCTCGCCGCGCTGATGGGCGGCCGGATCGACCTGGAGAGCGCCCCCGGCGTCGGCAGCACGTTCCGGCTGACCCTGGCCCTGCCGCTCGCCTCGACTTCGACCGCCCCCGGGCCCGGGGGCGAGCCTCGGGCCCCCGCCGACGCCCTCGTGCCGCTGGGCCTCCGCGTCCTCGTGGCCGACGACCAGGAGGTCAACCGCGAGGTCGCGGCCCGGATCCTCGAGAGGCTCGGCTGCACCGTCGAGGTCGCCGCCGACGGCCGCGAGGCCGTCGAGGCGGCGTTGCGCGGCGGGCTCGACGTCGTCCTGATGGACGTGCAGATGCCGGTCATCGACGGCCTGACGGCCACGGTGGCGGTCCGACGCTCCGAGGCCGGCACCTCCCGCCGCCTGCCGATCCTCGCCCTGACGGCGCACGCGATGGATGGGGACCGCGACCGCTGCATCGCCGCGGGCATGGACGGCTACCTCACCAAGCCCTTCAAGCGCCGCGACCTTTACGACGCCCTCGCCCCGTTCGCCCGCGGGCGGCCGGCCGCCGCCGACGAGCCGCCCGAGGGCCTCGAGGCGCTCGTCGCGACCCTCGGCGGCGACGAGGCGGCGGCCCGCGAGGTCGCCCGCTGCTTCCTCGACGACGCCGACCGCGCCCTCGCCGCCCTCGACGCCGCCCTCGCCGGCCGCGACCCGGCCGCCGTCGCCCGCGCGGCCCACGCCCTCAAGGGGATCAGCCGGACCGTCGGCGCGACGACGATGGCCGCGAGCTCGCATCTCATCGAATCGGCCGGCCGCGCCGGCGACCTCGACGTCGCCCGCGCCGCCCTCCCCGCCCTCCGCGGCGAGTGGGGCCGACTCCGCCCCCGGGTCGCAGCGTTCTGATTCCCCGGCCGCGGTCTTGCCAGGTCGTCCGTTTCGGCCTCCGCCCTCTTCCCCCCTCTCCCAGGGGGAGCGGACCGGCCGGCACTCTTCCTCGTAGCAGGCACGCTCCGCGTGCCGTCCGCCAGGACCCAAGAGCTTTGTGTTCGGGCGGACGGCACGCGGAGCGTGCCTGCTACGAAGGCAGGCCGACGGCGGGCACGCCGGCAGCGCCGCCCCGAGAGTGACGGCCGGTCAGCCCAGGGGGAGATGGGGAAGAGGACCGACATCCTCACGTTTTCACCCTCGCCCCGTGTCGGAGGCCGGCGCGGGCGCCCCGGACTCCAAGGGCCGTCGTGCCCCGGTCGCACCCGCCTGGTACACTGGACGCCCCGGGCCTCGGGGACGGCCGCGCCCGGCGAGTCGTGGACCGGGGAGTGCTTCGAGATGCGATGGCCGACGCCGACGCTCGCCGACGTCCTGCGGGCCCGGGCCGCGCTGGCGCCGTTCCTGCGACCGACCCCGACGATCGAGCCCCCGGCCCTCGGCGCCGCCTTGGGATGCCGGGCCTTCCTCAAGTGCGAGAACCTCAACCCCACCGGCGCCTTCAAGGTCCGCGGCGGGATCGCCTTGCTGTCGACCTTGCCGCGCGACCAGCTCGATCGCGGGGTGACGGCCGCCTCGACCGGCAACCATGCCCAGTCCGTCGCCTACGCGGCCCGCCTCTTCGGCGCCCGGGCGATCATCTTCATGCCCGAGGGCGCCAACCCGCTCAAGGTCGCCGCGACCCGCGACCTCGGCGCCGAGGTCGTCCTCGACGGCCGCGACTTCGACGCCGCCCGCCTCGCCGCCGAGGACCGCGCCGCCCGCGACGGCCTCCGCTACATCCACTCGGCGAACGAGCCCGCGATGATCGCCGGCGTCGCCACCTGCGCCCTCGAATTCTTCGAGGCCGTCCCCGACCTCGACGTCCTCTTCGTCCCCCTCGGCGGCGGCAGCGGCGCCGTCGCCGCCGGTGCCGTCGCCCGCGCCATCCGCCCCTCCACCCGCGTCATCGGCGTCCAATCCGAGGGCGCCCCCGCCGTCTATCTCTCCTGGCAGGCCGGCCGCCGCATCGCCACCGACTCCGTCTCCACCTTCGCCGAGGGCCTCGCCACCCGCGAGCCCTTCGACCTCCCTCTACAACTCCTCCCCGGCCTCGTCGACGACATCGTCCTCGTCTCCGACGCCGCCCTCGAGGATGCGATCCGCCTCCTCCTCGACACCACCCGCCAGGTCGCCGAAGGCGCCGGCGCCGCCCCCCTCGCCGCCGCCCTCGCCCGCCGCGACGCCCTCCGCGGCCTCCGCGTCGGCCTCGTCCTCAGCGGCGGCAACATCCCGCTGGAGCAACTCCGCCACGTCCTCGACGCGGCGCCACCGGGGCGCCCGCCGATCGGCTGGGCCGCCGGCCGTGGGGCCACACCGTAAATCCGTTTTAATTAAATATATTATAATATTAAATAACTATAAATATGAAAATTAATTTGCATTCACCTCGAATCCGTTGGACCGATGCTTTCAGACGTCACCTCTTGACGCCGATCGAGGCGCCTGTTAGGTTCGCTCTCAGCATTTATGAGCGATTGTGTCCTAAGGCAAGTAATGACATCTGTGCTTGATAAGCACGGGCAGGGAGCCGCCCATCCGCGGGACGGGCTCGGGGCGACACCGGGCGTCGCCCCCGGCCGGCGTGCCGCCACGACTCCCCGCGGGCGTCCAACGAGGAAAAGGGGGCTGCGATGAGCCGCCGCATTGTCCCGCTGACGTTCCTGGCCGCACTGCTCCTGAGCGGGGGCCTGCTCGCCGTCCGGGTGATGGCCGACGGGCTGGTGCCGGACGTTCGCGGCGAGTGGGACGGATTCTTCCAGATGGCCGACTCCGAGGATCAGGTCGGCCGGATGAGCACGGTCATCAACCTCCAGGACCACCGGCGGATCCGCGGCGACGCGCGGTTGCTCGACCTGGACGAACAAGGCGTCTTCAACTCGATCAACTTCGAGGCGACGGTGGCGGGCCGCGAGGCCGTCGTGGGCGTGGGCGTGACCCGGACCGGACAGGTGGTCTTCCAGGCGAATCTCGAGACGTTCCGCGGGGATAGGGGGGATGCCGGCGTCCTCGAGCCCGAGTTCCTCTTCGTGCCCGTCCGGGGCCACGCGAGCCGTGTCGGCGCCGTCCTGCTGCGTCCCTTCCCCGCCCTCAACCCGACGGACATCGCCGGGAGCGGCGCGGGGACGTTCCAATCCGCGCTCACACCGGGCCTGGGGGGAAATGTCGAGCTCGAGATCTCCGGACTCGACCGCGGCAGGTTCCCGGGCACGCTGGTCATCATGACGGGGACGGGCCTCAATCGCTCCTTCGAGCTGCTCGCCACCACCAGCGACGACGGCCGCTACGTCATGATCGGCCAGGACCCGGCCGTCCGACTCGTCGCCGACGGTGTCACGTTCCCGAGGAACGAGGCCACCGGCGTCGATGCCCTCTACAGGATCTCGCGCAACGACGGGCGGATCGTCGACTACGGGGCGATCAACTTCAACGTCGAAACCATCGGCGAGCCGATCCCGTGACGGCCGGTCCCCAGCCCTGAAGTCGAGGTCGCCATGGAGCCGGCCGGCCCGCAGCGAACGGCCACGATCGCCCGGGCCGGCCGGCGCCGTCGGTCGCGGAAGCTGGTCGCCGTCGCGGCGGCCCTGGCCCTCATCGCGGCCGGCCAGGAGGCCCTGTTCCGCTGGGTTTTTCCCCTGCCCGAAGTCGGGGGTTTCAACCGGATCCACTACCAGATGGTGGCCCGGAGTCACCCGAACGTCCTGGCGGACGCCCGGCGCGGCCTGGCCTACAACCGGCTGCGGTTCGAGAGCCTGCCCGATGGATTCTCGGAGGTCCATCGGCTGAACCTCTACGGCTTCCGGGGCGCGGACTTCGCGATCGACCCGCCGCGCGGCCGTCGTCGCATCCTGGTGCTCGGCGACAGCATCGTGGAGGGCGTCGGCGCGCCGGAGTCGGGCACGATCACCGCCGAACTGGCGCGGCTGCTGGCCCGCGACGGCGAGGACGCCGAGATCCTCAACCTCGGCGTCCTCGCCGCCACGCTGCCGCACCTGACGGCCCTGGCGCGCGACGCCCTCGCCGTGCTCCGGCCGACCGACCTGGTGCTGGTCCTCTATGCCAACGACTTGCCGGCCCCGCCCTACCCCCGGCAGTTCGACCGGCCCGGGCCGAGATTCCCCCGGCGGGTGGCTCGTCGGTGGGTCCCCCGGGTCGTCGAGCTGCTGGTGCGTGTCGCCCGCAAGGAGCCGATCGATCGCCGCTGGCCCCATGCCACCACCCCCTTCTTCGCGCCGGTGCCCGACCCGAGTAACCCCTGGACGGGCTCGTCCGGCCCGCCCGCCGGGCTCGACGCCACGCTCTACCGGGCCATGGTCGCCGGCTCGATCAATCCCTGGCTGAAGGAGCAGTCGGACGCCCTCCCGGGCATGCTGTCGCATCGCTTCGACACGGGCGGCTCGCCCGAGCGATATCTGCATCGCATCGACCGTTGGTGTCGCTCGGTCGGGGCCAGGCTCACCGTGGCCTACGTGCCGTTCTGCGGCGTCACGCACCCGCGCTACGCCTCCTCGCTGGTCCAGCTCGGCATGGCCCGGGCCACCGCCGAACGACTGGCCGCCGACCCGATCTACTGCCGCCAGGACGCGATGATCGCCGAGGTCTGCGCCCGCCTCGGGCTCCCCTTGGCCGACACGACCGCGGCGCTGCGGCGTGCCGAGGCGGGCGGCGTTCCCCAGTACTGGAGCTTCGACACCCATCCCCGGCCCGCCGGCTATGCCACCATCGCCCGGGAGATTCACCCGGCCCTGGTGACGGCCGGCCGAAACCGGCGGCCCCGGCCCGACCCCTGAGGAGACTCCAGTTCCGTAGGCTGGGTCTCGACCAGCTTCCTCCAAGAACCGCCGCGACCTCTCAGGACAACCGATCCAATGGCTGGGTCCGGACCCAGCCTACACCACTGCGTGGTATCGGCGACGCGAAATCGGCCCGGCCTACGTTGGTTTCGTATCCCGGCCGACGGCGGCGTTCGAGAAGGACTTCCGGCGCCAGCAGGAGCGCGGCAATGACATGGCCAAGCTCCGTGCGGTCGTCGCGACCCTATGCGCCCGCCGCCCGCTGGACCCGAAGCATAAAGACCATCCCCTCAAGGGCGACCAACAGGGCTGGCGCGATTGCCACGTCGAGCCCGATTGGGTGCTGATCGACAAGGTGGACGCGGGCGAACTGAGGCTCGGCCGCACGGGGACGCACGCCGACCTGTTCGAGTAGGACGGCGTGACGATGTCCAGTCGTCCTGTAGGCTGGTTCCGGCCTTGCCTTTCCCAGGGACCGCCGCGACGCCTCAGCCCAGCCGATCCAATGGCCGGGTCGGGACCAAGCTGACTCGACTCGCACTTCCTCGGGTGACTCGGACGCTGATCGGGGTCTGGGCCGCTCGGTGACGAGAACGGAGCCATCGGACCATTTCCCCGGAATTGCTGCCGGTTTTCGGGCGGGATTCCAACTATGGGGTTAGCGGCTCCTCGCGGGAGGGGCCTGTTGCGCGCCGGGTCGGGGTGGGGGATGGGCGAGGGCCGAGGGTCAATGACCGAGGACAAATGGCAGTGGGCAGAGGACCAAGCGGAAAAGAGGAAGGCATCGGCGCCAACGCGCCGCGCGGAAACGGACCGACCGCGCGCCGCGCGGAACGAACCGAAGGTCCGGCTTGGTTCACGTCGCGGAGGGGCCGGGGAAGGCGGAGACGAGGCCGGCGGGGCGCGAAACAAACCCACTTCGGCGAGCGTCGCGGCGCAAAACGAACCCAATTCCGAAGGGGGGTCGGGGGCCAGGGGACGGGGGCCGGGGAAGAGTGTCGGCGGCGAGGCGATGCGCCGGCGTGGGAGGGACCGAAGGGGCCCCGACCCCCGGCCCCTCGCCGTTCGGAACGAACCGAACGGGGCACTGGGTGGGATGGGAGGCCCGTGACGGCGGAGGGCTCGGATTCGGAACGAACCGAACGGGGCGATGGGGGAGCGGGGCAAGGTTTGCCGGGGGATCGGGCCGGCGCGGAACGAACCGAAGATCGGGGTCCGGCGCCGAAAACGAACCCAATCCGGGGCCGCGGCGCCGCCAAAACGGACCCAATCGCGGCGAGGATCGGGGGCGGTCGGGGGAGATGGGGGATGGGTCAGGGGGGATGGCGATTGGAAGAACGCGGCGCGGAACGAACCCACCGATCGATTTCGTTCACGTCGAGGCGGGTGGGTCGGGCCGAGGGTGCCGGCGGTCGCTGTTGTCGGAACCGGGACGAACCGGTACGCTGGTCGGACTGGGAGGGGCCCCGGAGCGCGCCCGGCGGGCGTGCACGAGGGGGCGCCGACGGCCCCGATGCCCCGGCCGGGGTTCATGTTGGGGCCGCTCGGAGGCCGATCTTCATGTCCTGGACGGCCGGGATGGCCGGCAGCTTCGGCGCGCGGGGGCGGTCGGGGATGGTTCGAGGATGAAGGTCGTCATCGTCGCGTCCGAGGCGGTCCCCTTCGCCAAGACCGGCGGCCTGGCCGACGTGGCCGGCGCCCTGCCCGCGGCCCTGGACCGGCTCGGGCACGAGGTCACGCTCGTCCTCCCCTGTTATCGTCGCGCCTGGAAGGCCGGCATCCCGTTCGAGGCGACCGGCCTGACCTTGCGCGTCCCGGTCGGCCCGAAGATCGTCGAGGGGCATGTTCACTCGTGCCGCCTCCCCGGCTCCAACGCGCGGGCCCTCCTGATCGACCAGCCCGGCTACTTCGACCGCGACCAGCTCTACGGCCGCGACGGGGTCGACTACCCGGACAACTGCGAGCGGTTCGTCTTCTTCGCCCGGGCCACGCTCGAGGCGGTCCGCCTGCTCGACCTGCGCCCCGACGTCGTCCACTGCAACGACTGGCAGGCCGGCCTGATCCCGGTCTACCTCGACGAGATCTATCGCCATCGGCCGGGATTCGCGGGCGTCGGGACCTTGATGACGGTCCACAACCTGGCGTACCAGGGGGCCTTCTGGCACTGGGACATGCCCCTGACGGACCTCGACTGGCGACTCTTCCACTGGCAGGCGCTGGAGTTCCACGGCCGGCTCAACTTCCTCAAGGCCGGCCTCGTGTTCGCCGACCTGCTCAGCACCGTCAGCCCGACCTACGCCCGCGAGATCCAGACGCCGGAGTTCGGCTGCGGGCTCGACGGCCTGCTCCGCGCCCGGGGGGGCGACCTGCACGGGATCGTCAACGGCATCGACCCTTCGGCGTGGAGCCCGGTCGGCGACCGCTTCGTCCTGGCCCGCTACAACGCCGAGACGGTCGCCGGCGGCAAGGCCGCGTGCAAGGGCCAGCTCCAGCGCCGGGCGGGCCTGCCCGAGCGGCTCGACGTCCCGTTGTTCGCCCAGATCGGCCGGCTCGACCCGCAGAAGGGGTGGGACCTCCTGGCCGGCGTCGCCGACGACCTGCTGAAGGAGGACGTGCAGCTCGTGATCCTCGGCGAGGGGCAGCCGCGGTATCACGAGCTGGTCGACCGCCTGGCCGACCGCTACCCGGGCAAGATCCGGGCGTTCCTGGAGTTCTCGAACGTGTTGGCCCACCAGATCGAGGCCGGCGCCGACGCGTTCCTGATGCCCAGCCTGTACGAGCCCTGCGGCCTGAACCAGCTCTACAGCCTCGCCTACGGCACGGTGCCGATCGTCCGCGCCACCGGCGGCCTGGCCGACACGGTCGTCGACGCGACCCCCGAGGCGCTCGCCGACGGCACGGCCACCGGCTTCGCCTTCCGCGAGGCGACCCCGCGCGGCCTCCGCGCCGCCATCGACCGCGCGTTGGCCCTCTGGGCCGACCCGGCCGCCTGGGAACGCCTGGCGATGACCGGCATGCAGGCCGACTGGTCGTGGGACCGCAGCGCCGCGGCGTACGCGGCGCTCTATGATGAAATCCGACGTCGACGCTCCGCCCGCGCCGCCGGCTGAGCCCGAGCCCCGCGGCCCTCTCCCCGCGCCTGGGACCGTTGGTTGTTCTTGTGGGTATTTGTCCTCTTGACCTTTTGTGCTCTGTCATCGATCCGTCTACTTCCCCTCCCCAGGCCGCGCCCGGAAACGCCGCGGAACCGCGATGCCCAACACGGTCGCCCTCGCGCTGATGTGGCACCAGCACCAGCCGTACTACCCCGACGACGTCGGCGGCGAGAACCCGATGCCCTGGGTCCGCCTGCACGCGACGAAGGACTACCTCGGCATGGCCTTGCACCTCGACGAGGTGCCCGAGTTCCGCTGCACGATCAACCTCGTGCCCAGCCTTTTGGTGCAGCTCCAGGCGTACGTCGACGGCGCCACCGACCGGCACCTGACCGTCTCGCGCACGCCCGCCGACGGCCTCGATCGCGACGACGCGCTCTACCTGCTCGACAACTTCTTCATGGCGTATGCCGACGCCATGATCCGGCCCCACCCGCGCTACTGGGACCTCTACCAGCGCCGGGGCCTGGGCGTCGACACCGCGTCGCAGGCGCTGGGACGCTTCCGCGAGGCCGACCTGCGCGACCTCCAGGTCTGGTCGAACCTCGCCTGGATGCACCCCCTCCTGTTCGAGAAGGACCGCGACCTCGCCGAGTTCAAGGCCAAGGGCCGGCGCTATTCCGAGGACGAGAAGCGCTGGCTCCTCGACAAGCAGCGCGAGCTGCTCGCGAGCGTCATCCCCTTGCACCGCAAGCTCGCCGACCGCGGCCAGGTCGAGCTGACGACCACGCCGTTCTACCACCCGATCCTCCCGCTCCTGTACGACAAGCGGCTCGCCCGCGAGGCGATGCCCGACGTCAACCTGCCGGGCTACCGCGACGGCTACCCCGAGGACGCCGAGGTCCACGTCCGCCGCGCCGTCGAGAGCCACCGCGAGCACTTCGGCGAGCGGCCCCGCGGGATGTGGCCGAGCGAGGGGTCGGTCTGCCAGGCGATGCTGCCGCTCCTGGCCCGGCACGGCATCCAGTGGATCGCCACGGATGAAGAGATCCTGTCGTGTTCGACCCACGGCAAGGTCGGCCGCGACTCCCGCGGCTACGTCAAGCACCCCGAGCTGCTCTATCGCCCCTGGCGCGTCTCGGAAGGCGGCCAGGAACTCGCGATCGTCTTCCGCGACCACGCCCTGTCCGACCAGGTCGGCTTCCACTACCAGCGGAGCCCCGGCCCGGCGGCCACCGCCGACTTGCTCGGCAAGCTCCACGCCATCGGCGACGCCTGCCGCCAGAACCCGGCGACGCTCGTGCCGGTGATCCTCGACGGCGAGAACTGCTGGGAGTACTACCCCGACGGCGGCGTCTCGTTCCTCCGCTCGCTCTACCAGGGGGCCGTCCGCGACCCCCGCATCCGGCCCGTCACGGTCGGCGAGCACCTCCGCGACCACCCCCCCGCGCACAACGACCACCTGCCGCGCCTCTTCCCCGGGAGCTGGATCAGCCACAACTTCGCCATCTGGATCGGCCACGACGAAGACAACCGTGCCTGGGACGCCCTGCACGCCACCCGCCAGTACCTCGTCTACCAGGGCAAGTCCGGCCGCCACGACCCCGAGACGCTCGAATTGGCCTGGCGCGAGCTGTACATCGCCGAGGGCTCCGACTGGTTCTGGTGGTACGGCGACGACCACTCCAGCGCGCTCGACGCCCTCTTCGACCACCTCTTCCGCAAGCACCTGCGGAACGTCTACACGTTGCTCGGCGAGGACGCCCCCGGCGCCCTCTTCGCGCCGATCTCCGGCGCCGCGAGCCACCGCCCCTTGCACGGCCAGCCGACGAGCTTCCTCCGCGTCAAGGTCGACGGCCGGGCGTCGTACTTCGAGTGGATCAACGCGGCGAAATACGTCTGCGGCAACGACCGCGGCACGATGACCCTCGTCTCGCAGGGGCCGTTGCGTTCCATCTGGTTCGGCTTCGACGCCGACCGGCTCCTGATCCGCGTCGACGCCGACGGGCCGGCCCGCGAGCGGCTGGCCGCCGCCGACCGGCTCCGCGTCGGCTTCGTCGACCCGGCCGACTGGGAGGTCGTCGTCGACGCGCCCGCCGAGCCTCGGCCCTCCGCCCGGATCCAGCACGCCGGCGCGCGCTCCGGCGGCGGCACCGCCGTCGAGGTCGCCGTCGACGCGATCCTCGAGCTCGCCGTCCCCTTCGGCCGCCTCGGCCTGAAGGCCGACGCCCCCGTCCGGTTCTACGTCGAGCTCCTCAGCGGCGACTCCAGCCTCGACCGCGCCCCCCGCGAGGGCATCTTCGAGCTGACCGTGCCGTCGCCCGACTTCGAGCGGATCATGTGGCAAGTCTGATGAGGGGGACGCATGGAACCTCAAGAAAACGACGAAGCGGCACGTGAAGCCGTTCGTGAGATGAGCCGGCGGTACGGCGCGTACATCGAGTCCTTGATGACGGTTATCAACCTTGGGGAGCGGGCCATCCCTGTCTTGGTCTCCGAACTGAACCATAGAAAGGCAATCTCAATTGTTATTGCACTATATCACATGATGAATCGGCCGGGTTCCGACGCAGCTATTCCGCGTCTCCTCGACTGGGCCATAGGCCAATGTCCATTGACCCTGGATGTCCACCGGGCCCTGGTGCGGGCCGGGGATCGGATCGTCCCCCTCCTGCTCGAGCGGGTGCGGGCGGCCGCGGCTGGAGGAGACGCGGAGGCCGTCCGGGAACTCCTCCTCGGCGTCGCCGTCGAACTCCCGCGATGGGCGATGGACCGGCTTGTACCGCCCATCGTCGACCTCCTCAGCGACCCGCGGCCGGATATCCGCGAAGCTGCCGCCGATTCCCTCGGGCGGATTGGCCTGCCGGAGGCCGCGCCCGCCATCCCGAAGCTTCGCGGTCTCCGGGAGCACGACGGCGACGATTCGGTACGGGACTCGGCGCGCGACACGCTCGTGCGCCTGGGGGCGATCGGGGAAGATCCATCGAAGTGAAAGAAAGATGTCGGAACGTTTTTCGAATGGACTCGAACGGAGGCCGGTACGGTGCCAGAGCTGCGCAAGGACCCGATCGTCGGCCGCTGGGTGATCATCGCGCACGAGCGCGCCAAGCGGCCCCACGACTTCAAGGCGGAGGGGATGGGCCGGGGCGAGCCGGGCCTCTGCCCGTTCTGCGAGGGGCAGGAGGACAAGACGCCGCACGAGGTCCTCGCCTACCGCGAGCGCGGCACGCACGCCAACGGCCCCGGCTGGCGGGTCCGCGTCGTGCCGAACAAGTTCCCGGCGCTCAAGGTCGAGGGCAACCTCAACAAGCGCGGCGACGGCATCTACGACCAGATGGCCGGCGTCGGCGCGCACGAGGTCATCATCGAGACCCCACGCCATCACGTCAGCATGTCCGAATTATCCGAGGACAACATCCGCGAGGTGCTCTGGGCGTACCGCGACCGGCTGGTGGACCTGAAGAAGGACACGAGGCTGGTGCACGGCATGCTGTTCAAGAACGTCGGCGCCGCGGCCGGGGCGAGCCTCGAGCACTCGCACAGCCAGCTCATCGTCACGCCGATCGTGCCGATCTCGGTCTGGGAGGAGATGACCGGCGCGCTCGAATTCTCGAACTATCGCGGCCGCTGCATCTACTGCGACATGGTCCAGCAGGAGCTCGCCACCGAGCGCCGGATCGTCCTCGACACGCCGCATTTCACCGCCTTCTGCCCCTACGCCAGCCGGCACCCGTTCGAGACCTGGATCCTGCCCAAGGCCCACTCCAGCCACTTCGAGAACATCCCCAAGCCCGGCGTCGACGACCTCGGCTCCGTCCTGCGCCAGGTCCTCGGCAAGCTCGAGGAGGCCCTGGATCATCCCGCTTACAACTACATCATCCACACCGCCCCCTTCGACCACCAGGAGTTGCCGCATTATCACTGGCACATCGAGATCATCCCCCGCCTGACGAAGATCGCCGGCTTCGAGTGGGGCTCCGGCTTCTACATCAACCCCGTCCCCCCCGAGGACGCCGCCGCCTTCCTCCGCGAGGTCGACGCCGCCCCCGAGCCCGCCCCTATTCCAGTGGTTCACAAGGGCGGCGCGAACTCGTAAGGGCCGACGCGGGCGATGATGTCATTCCTCTTCTGGAATCTGAACAAGAAGCCCTTGCAGGATCGCGTTGCGCAACTCGTTGGGACGCATGACGTTGATGTGGTGATGCTGGCGGAATGCGCGATCGATATGTCGGAGGTCATCGAC
Source organism: Isosphaeraceae bacterium (assembly GCA_035551935.1). GTDB lineage: Bacteria > Planctomycetota > Planctomycetia > Isosphaerales > Isosphaeraceae > DASZMJ01. The sequence continues at coordinate 6,598 of DASZMJ010000672.1, read as the reverse complement.
GCGTTGAACGCCGCCGGGGTCGGAGGTTATCACTCGACCTCCGGACAAGCCGGCGTCGTCCACGTTCTGTCGAGGATGTCGCCCGATTCCATCGTGGATCACTATGACACCGTCGGCGGACGGATGTCGATCAAACGGGTGGCCGCTCCTCGCTTCGAGTTCCTGCTCGCCATCGCTCATCTCCCGAGTCGCGTGAATGCCGGTGTCGAGAGCCTGAACGGATTGCTCACACAAGTCTCCAAAGAGATTGACACGGCCGAGGACACCGCGGGTCATCGTCGCACTATCCTTGTCGGCGACTTGAACATGAATCCGTTCGACTCCGGCATGATCGGCGCTTTTGGCTTGCACGGCGTCATGACGCGCGACCTGGCCCGCCGGCAGTACAGGAAGGTCCAGACAATCCCGCGGCCGTTCTTCTACAACCCGATGTGGGGCTGCTTCGGCGATCGCACGGAAGGCCCCGCCGGGACATTCTATCGCGGCGCCTCCGAGGCGGTGAATCCTTTCTGGAATATGTACGACCAAGTTCTCTTACGGCCCGGCCTGATGAATCATCTCGATTGCTTGAAAATCCTGGTGTCCGACGGGTACGATCCACTCATCAGCAATCGCGGTCTCCCCAAGGCATCCGACCATCTGCCCCTCTTCTTCCGACTGGACGTCTAGTCCGAGGAATCGCCCGTGGCCAACGACACCCTCGACCTCTGGCCCGACGACATCAAGGTCGAAGTGCAGTCGCCTTATGCTATCTTGATGTCTCAGAAAAGTCTCCTTGCAACGAAGACCAAGGACATCCTCCGTGCGGATGTCTCGGTCACGACCACCGACTCCCAGACCCGACTCGGGTTCGATCTCATCGCACCGTCCCTCGAGAATTATCGGCGCACGATCCTTTACGCGACCAGCAAGAAGGACGATGTCTATCCGGTCACTGTCGAGGCCGATTGCTTCCTCCCCCGATCTCCGACGACGCTTCCAGAGGTCCTGGAGAAAGTCTCTCAACGAGGCCTCGGTGCCAAATCGAATCCGGGCCGACAGGCCGCCACCCAGCAGGAGTTCATCGACCTCGTCGGCCAGGTACTCCGCTCAGCTGAGGTCCGTTCTCTGATCCAATCCTTGATCGCCCGGAGCAACGAGAAGGGCAGCGGGGCGAGCAACGGGCCAGGCGGCGAGAGGGCCGAACCGGACGGCGGCGGCGCCAGAACGACCCCGCGGCGGCCGATTGACCGGGCCAAGCGCGCCCCATAGACTGCGAGGCTCGGGAGACCGGGACGAATCGACCACGACGATCCGGAGGCCGCAGCGATGCCAGGGACCGCAACGACCCGTCGCGACTTCATCCGAACGACCATCGCCGGCGCCGCCGCGGCCGGGGTGCTGCCGGGGCTGGCCACGGCGGCCGACGTCACCGGCAAGCCGGCGGCGGGCAAGATCGGCGACTTCAAGATCTCGCTGGCGGAGTGGTCGCTCCATAACGCCCTGTTCAAGAAGTCGATCGACAACCTCGACTTCCCGAAGATCGCCCGCGAGGACTACGGCATCGAGGGATGCGAGTTCGTCAACCAGTTCTTCAAGGACAAGGCGCACGACAACGCCTACCTCAAGCAGCTCAAGAAGCGCGCCGACGACCAGGGCGTCACCTGCGTGCTGATCATGATCGACGGCGAGGGGGACCTCAGCGAGCCCGACAAGTCGCGGCGCGACGAGGCCGTGACCAACCACAAGAAGTGGGTCGACGCCGCCGCGGCGCTGGGCTGCCACGCGATCCGGGTCAACACCGGCGGCCACTACGGCCCCGACGACGTCAAGAACGTCGCCGAGGCGTGCTCGGCCCTGACCGACTACGGCGACCAACACAAGATCAAGATCATCTGCGAGAACCACGGCGGCCCGTCCAGCAACCCCGACGCCATGGTCGCCCTGATGAAGGCCGTCCACCGCGACACCTTCGGCACCCTCCCCGACTTCGGCAACTTCCCGCAGCAGGACGGCAAGTACACCATCGACGTCTACGACGCCATCGCGCGGATGATGCCCTACGCCAAGGGCGTCTCGGCCAAGAGCTACGACTTCGGCCCCGACGGCCGCGAGACGAAGCTCGACTACGCCCGCATCCTCAAGATCGTCACCGACGCCGGCTATCACGACTTCGTCGGCATCGAATACGAGGGCAACCGCCTCTCCGAGCCCGACGGCATCAAGGCCACCAAGAAGCTCCTCGAGTCGCTCCGGGGCGCGTCCTACAATCCCTGATGAGGGTGAGGAAGAAGCTCCACCACAAAGGACACAAAGGATAATCCAATAAAAAATGGATTTTCCTTTGTGTCCTTTGTGCCTTTGTGGTGGAGCTTTCCCCGCCGGCCGAATCGTCGTGTCGGCCGGAAAGGTGAAACGTCGATCCCCTCCGGGATGGTACAATGGGCGTCGCGACCGACCGGACCGGGCCGGGGGCTCGGGGTGTCGCGCGTCGTCGCCCGGACGCGCGGGGCGGCAGGGGCCGCAGTCGGCATCCCTGGAGGATCGTGTTCCCATGCATGTGCGAACGGCGATGGCGAAGTGGCTCGGGTCGATGGCGATCGCCCTGGCGGCCTCGTTGGCCTGGGGCGGGGCGATCGCCCGCGGCGGCGACGAGGCGCCCGCGGCCGGCCTGCGGCCGTTGCGGACGGTCGACGGGAAATCGCTGACGCTCGACGCCCCGGCGAAGGGCGCGACGGCCGTCGTCTTCTATTCGAGCGAGTGCCCGATCTCCAACGGGTATAGCCCGACGCTCAAGGCCCTGGCCGGGGAGTTCCCGGCCGCGCGGCTGAAGCTGGTCGGGCTCTGCGTCGACCCCGACCTGGCCGACGCCGAGGTCGCGCAGCACGCCAAGGAATACGAGCTGGACTTCCCGGTCGCCCGCGATCGCGACGGCAAGGTCGCGCGGCGGCTCGGGGCGAAGGTCACGCCCGAGGCGGTCGTGCTCGACGACAACGGCCGACTCCGGTATCGCGGCCGGATCGACGACCAGTACGCGGCGCGGCAGAAGCGGAACGCGACCCCTCGGACGCACGAGCTGCGCGACGCGATCGTCGCGGTGCTGGCCGGCAAGGAGGTCGCGGTCCCGCGCACCGAGGCCGTCGGCTGCCCGCTGCCCGAGCCCCCCAGGGCCGCGACCAGGCCGACGTTCGCGGGCGAGGTCGCCGCGATCCTCCAGAAGAACTGCCGCGACTGCCACCGGCCGGGTCAGGTCGGGCCGTTCTCGTTGGTGACGTATGAGCAGGCCCGCAAGCGGGCCGACGACATCGCCGCCGTCGCCGAGTCGCGGACGATGCCGCCGTGGAAGCCGATGCCGGGCGTCGGGCCGAAGTTCCAGCACGACCGCTCGCTCTCGAGCGACGAGATCGCCACCCTCGTCGCCTGGGCCGAGGCCGGCGCCCCGGGCGGCGACCTGACCCGGGTGCCCACCCCGCCCTCGGCCGACGACGGCTGGCAGCTCGGCAAGCCCGACCTCGTCGTCGAGCCCGCCGAGGACTTCCGCATCCCCGCGCAGGGCGAGGACATCTACCGCTGCTTCGTCCTGCCCACCGACCTGCCCGACGACGTCTACATCGCCGCCATCGAGTACCGCCCCGGCAATCGCAAGGTCGTCCACCACGTCCTCAGCTACGTCGACGTCCAGGGCGAGGCCCGCACGAAGGAGGCCGAGACGCGCCAGGAGGAGGGCAAGGACTCGCTCGGCCCCGGCTACACCTGCTTCTCGGGCCCCGGCATCCAGGTCCACGGCGACCTCGGCGGCTGGGCCCCCGGCAACGAGCCGACCCGCCTGCCCGACGGCATCGGCCGGTCGCTGCCGAAGAAGGCCGACGTCGTCATGCAGATCCACTACCACCCCAGCGGCCGCGACGAGACCGACCGCACCCGGATGGGCCTCTACTTCTGCCGCAAGCCGGTCCAGCAGACCTTCCATTGGGCCGCCGCGCTGAACCGCAAGGACCTCGTGCTGCCGCCCGGCTCCAAGAACGTCGAGGTCCGCGCCCGCTGGACCACCCCGTGCGACCTCCGCGCCTGGGCCGTGACGCCGCACATGCACCTGCTCGGCCGCGACATCGCCATGAACGTCACCTACCCCGACGGCCGGACCCGGCCACTGGTCAAGATCGCCGACTGGGACTTCAACTGGCAGAACACGTACTACTTCGCCGAGCCGCTCGACCTGCCCAGGGGGACGGTGCTGGAAGTCGTCAGCCACTACGACAACAGCCGCGACAACCCCCGCAACCCCAGCCGCGACAAGGCCGAGCTGCCGACCGTCACCTGGGGCGAGAAGACCACCGACGAGATGTGCATCGGCTTCCTCGCCGTCACCAAGGCCGGCCAGGACCTGACCCGCGGCGACAAGGACGACCTCCGCGAGATCATCGCGAAGTCCTACCCCCGCAACGACGACAAGGACGAGCGCACGAAGGACAGGGACAAGGGCCAGGGCGGCCGTTGAAGGCCGTCGCGCGGCGCCCGGAGGCCGATCGATGCGGGACCGTGCCCGTGCCTGGATCGTCACGATCGCCTGCGTCGCCCTCGCCCAAGGGGCGGCGGCGCAGGCGCCCAGAGTCTCGAATCGAGGGCCCGACTCCGAGGTCGCTGTCGCGGTCGACGTCCGCATCCCGATGCGCGACGGCGTCAAGCTCGCGGCCGACCTCTACCGGCCGGCGCGGGGGGGCAAGGCGATCGAGGGCCGGTTCCCGACCCTCCTGATGCGCACCCCGTACAACAAGGGGAAGGGCGACTCGGCCGAGGGGAAGTACTACGCGTCGCGGGGCTACAACGTCGTCGTCAACGACGTCCGCGGCCGGTTCGCCAGCGACGGGGCCTGGCGGATGATGGTCGACGACCCGGCCGACGGCTTCGACACCGTCGAGTGGATCGCGTCGCAACCGTGGTCCGACGGCAAGGTCGGCACGTTCGGCACGAGCTACCCCGGCGGCACGCAGCACGCCCTGGCCGAGATGAACCCGCCGCACCTGACCTGCATGGTCCCGGTCGACGCCCTCTCCAACTGCGGGGTCGCCGGGATGCGGCACGGCGGGGCGTTCGAGCTGCGGTTCATGAACTGGATCTTCAACCAGGGGGCCACCGGCAGCAAGGCCGCGCTGGCCGACCCCGCCCTCCGGGCCGCACTCGTCGAGAACCACCGCCGCATCCGCGAGCACGTCGACAACCTGCCGCTCCGGCCGGGCACCTCGCCGTTGAAGGTCGTGCCGGAGTACGAGGCGTGGCTCGTCGAGGCGTTGAGGAGCGGGCCTGAGTCGCCGTCCTGGAAGGTCAAGGGGATGTCGGTCGTCGACCACGTCGCCGACTACGCCGACGTCCCGGTCCTGCACGTCACCGGCTGGTACGACTCGTGGACGCGGCAGGTGACGATGAACTATGAGGCCCTCTCGAAGGCGAAGCGGTCGCCGCAGCGGCTCGTCATCGGCCCGTGGGTCCACGGGGGGCAGGGGTCGAACGTCGCGGGCGAGGTCGAGTTCACCGACGACGCCAGGGTCGACCTCGGCGCCCTCCGCCTCCGCTGGTACGACCGCTGGATGAAGGGACAGACCGACGGCGAGGACGACCCGCCCGTATTGCTCTACATCATGGGGACCGGCGACGACCGCCGTTCGCCCGCCGGCCGGCTCCGCCACGGCGGCTCCTGGCGGGCCGAGCGGTCCTGGCCGATCGCCCGGGCCTCGGCGACCCCGTACTACCTGCACGCCGACGGCACCCTCGGCCGCCGCGCCCCCGAGGAAGCCGACAGCCGGACCGTTTACACGTTCGACCCCAGGCATCCCGTGCCGACGATCGGCGGGAATATCTCTTCCAATGCCGGCCTGATGCAGAACGGCGGCTACGACCAGCGCCCGCGCGACGACACCCACGCGGCGACCGACCGCCTCCCCCTGGCCGAGCGCCGCGACGTGCTCGTCTTCCGGACCGGGCCGTTGGCCGAGGACGTCGAGGTCACGGGGACGGTGCTCGTCAAGCTCTGGGTCGCCTCCGACCGGACCGACACCGACTTCACCGCGAAGCTCGTCGACGAGGTCCCGCCGAACCCGGATTACCCGCTCGGCTTCGCCTTGAACCTCGGCGACTCGATCCTCCGCGCCCGCTACCGCGAGTCGCTCGACCGGCCGACGCCGCTGGAGCCCGGCCGGGTCGTGCCGATCACGATCGCGCTCTACCCGACGGCCAACGTCTTCAAGGCCGGGCACCGCATCCGCGTGGACATCTCCGGCAGCAACTTCCCCCGCTTCGACGTCAACCCCAACACCGGCGACCCGCTCGGCACCCACCGCCGGATGCTCGAGGCCGAGAACACCGTCGTCCACGACCGCGACCACCCCTCGCACGTCGTCCTGCCGATCGTGCCGCGCGCGGGGTAGTCTGGGGCCACCGGCGTCGGCTCCGAGGTCATCCGGCCGATGGCGGCGCCTGTGCTCGGCGGCCTGCTCGTGGCCGACGAGGTCATCGACGTCTTCCTCCCCGTCCTCTTCTTCGCCCTCCGCCACCTCCGCTGGCGCCGCCTCCGCGGCCTCGGCCCCCTCGACGAGGCCGCCTGATCGCCCCTCGGGTGGCACGC
>DASZMJ010000671.1:0-2894 GCA_035551935.1 Isosphaeraceae bacterium | reverse complement strand
CAGCACCCCCGGACCCGCCCCCTGCTCGGCCCCCGCCTCGGCCCCGCCGCCGTCGTCGTCCGCGGCGACTCGACCACGCCGCTCAAGAAGGCGCTGCACGAGCTGGGGATGGAATTGGAAGAGGAATCAACCGCAGACGATCGCAGATGAAAAAGAATTTTCAATGATTAATTCTTTTTCATCTGCGATCGTCTGCGGTTGATTCCTCTTCTCATTTCTCCCGCGCCGCCCTCCAGCCGGGCGAGCGGGCGACGCGGGTCCGGCGCGCGGGGGTCGGGGCGGGCCGGTCGTCGTCGGCCGGCGGGTCGTCGTCGAGGTCGGGCGGGGGCGGGTCGCGGTCGGCGGAGGGGTCGAGCTTCAGCTCGGCGGCCTGGGGGCGGTCGGAGCGCGTGGGGGGCGCGGGGACGGAGACGCGGGCGACGCGGCCCGCGACCTCCTTCTCCTTCGCCGACCCGGACGACGCGATCCAGGGGTCGTGGACGCCGAGCAGCTTGGGCTCGGGGATCGTGATCGTCTTCGGCTCGCTCGGGCTCTGGCCGCGGACGACCGGCTCCCGGTCGCGGTCGCGGTCGCGATCGACGCGGGGCGAGTCGTTGCGGGCGATCATGCGGCCGCGGTCACGACCGGAAGGAGACCGGGGCGCGTCGAGGTCGTAGGCGACCTGGAGCTTGTTGCGGTCGAGCAGGCGATGGATCGGCGCGGGGGCGGCGTAGATGCCGTGGTTGTGCTGGTAGTCGGCGAAGTCGCAGACGCCCGCGATGAAGCCGTCGTCGGTGTAGAGGCCGCCGCCGGAGCGGCCTTGCAACGGGGCCCAGACGCAGAGCATCCCCTCATAAGACGTGCTCGGGCCGCCGCGGGGGTCGCCCATCCGGGGCTGGATGACCCGGGTGTTCCAGGCGGTCGCGTCGCGACCCTCGGGGCAGCCGACGGCGATCATGCTCATGCCCGGCTTCGGCGTCCACCGGGTCGGCACGACCTTCGAGGCCGGCAGCTTCCGGCCCGGGCGGATCCGGATCAGGCCGACGTCGTGGATCAGGTCGTAGTCGATCGCCTGGCCCGCCAGCCGCTCGACCGGGTGGACCGTGTTGCGCCTCGGGCCGGCGAGGTTGCCGTCGAAGAGGTCCACCGTCAAGCGGTACGGGAACCGCTCGGGCCGGGGCTGCGGGCCATGCTCGACCTTGAAGATGTGACCACACGTGAGGATGATCGCTTCCTCGTCCGTGCTGTGGATGATCGTGCCCGAGCCCCAGCCGATCATGCCGCCGATGTCGACGCGGATGCGGACGGTCGTCTGCCAGGGCTTGGGGTTGGTCGCCGGCCCCTCGGCGCGGACGGGGGTGTCGGAGACGTCCTTGTCGGCGTCGGCCTCCTCCTCGTCGTCGTCGTCGTCGGCGGCGACGGCGGGTTCGTCGTCGCCTTCGAGGGCCTCCGCCTCGGCCTTGCGGCCTCGGGCCGGCGTCGGCGTGGGGCCGCCGCCGACCTTGGCCTGGGCCTTGCGGTAGAGGGAGGCGATCTGCTCGGCCGGCTGATAGCCCTCGGTCCGGGCCAGCTCGCGGCCGTCGGGGGCGATGACGACGAAGGTCGGCACGGCCGAGACCTTGTAGCGCCGGACCAGGGCTTGCTCGCGGTCGAAGTCGACGGCCTGGATCGGGTACTGTTTATCGACGAGGCGCTTCACCTCGGTGCGCATCCGCTGGCAGGGTCCGCACCAGGAGGCGGTGAAGTCGAGGATGACGGGCCGCCGGCCGGCCTCGGCCGCGCGGGCCGGCGGGGCGGCCGGCGCGACCAGGAGCAGGGCCAAGACGATCCAGGGCGAGGCGGTGGGGGTCTTCATGCCGCTCGGACTCCTTTTCCCCGGGGCGACTCGCCGCGTCGCGATGGCGCGCGGCGGGGTCGGTCGGTGCCGAGCACCGGGACCGGGGCCTTGGGACGACGAGGGGGACTCCGACCCGGGAGGGGAATGCGGGTCGGGCCGCGCCGCCGCGATCGAGGCCGGGGGGCCTCGGCTCGGCGTGGCGCGGGCGCCGAAAGAAGGTCGGCGACGAGGGGTGAAGCGTGGCGGGCGCGCGGATCCTTCCTAGGGCGGGCCTCGTGTCGAGGGCCCCGCGACCCGCCCTCTTGGCGGGCCGCGTCCCGTCGGCCGGCCGCGCCTGGGCGCAGCCGGTCGACAGCCCCGCGATCCTCGCGGCGCCCCCCGATCGATCGGGTCGGGCCGGCCTGGGCCGACGTCCCCGGCGCAACCGAGGGGGCGTTGCGATCACCGCGGTGGGCCTCTTTTACTCGGAGTGGGCATGCGATACCAGATCAGTTGTCGGCAAGGCCCCGCGGGCATCTTCAGCCTTTCTTTCAAAGATCTGGGAAAAACTTCCAGGCCGGTTCCGAGCCCGGTTATCCTGGGGTTTTTGCGGAGGATTCCGATCGTGCGATGGCCCCGTTACCGCCTGCGGACCTTGCTCCTGGTCGTCGCCGTCGCGGGCGTCGCCTTCGGCGCGGCCGACCTGAGGCGGCGTCGCAATCATTTCCTCCGCCGCGAGGCCGGCCTGGCCGTCCGGCGGCGGCAGGTCCTCCTCGAGGCCCGGGGCCGCGACGAGCTCGCCGCCGTCGTCCGACACTTCGCCGACCAATGGCGCGACGACGCCCGCGCCTCCCGCTCCAAGGTCGCCCGCCGCCGCTCCGAGGGCCTCGGCCGCTACTGGGACCGCCGCGCCCGCTCCTACGACGCCGAGGCCGCCCTCAAGCGCTCCGAGGCCGACGCCCTCGACCGCCGCGCCCGCGATTATCGCCGGGCCGCCGACAGGCCGTGGGCTGCGCCTCCGGCGGAAAAAAGTGCTGAGTAACGAGTGCTGAGTCCCGTAGGGTCCGCTATTGCGGACCTCTTCCATCCAAGGAGGAAG
>DASZMJ010000670.1:0-10176 GCA_035551935.1 Isosphaeraceae bacterium | reverse complement strand
GAGTTCGAGGAGAAGAAGTGACGCGCGGCCCTTCGACCGGCGCCCCGGGCCTGGTATGCTCGGCCTGGGGCGCCCTCGGCCGCGCGCCGGCGATCGCCTCCGAACTGAGGAGAGGGCCAACGACCCCCCACCCTGCACCCTTCCCCCGTTGAAGGAGGTGTCGGCGCGATGTCCCTCGATGCCGCCCGGGCCGCCTATCCGATTCTCGTCCAGATCGCCCGCGACCTCGCCGCGGCCGTCCGCGACCGCCGGCCGGCGGTCTGGGTCGACTACGACAACTTCTGCCTCCGCTGCAAGGACGTCGGCCTGAAGGAGACGCCGCGGACGATCTCCGCCAAACTCCTCAAGCCGATCCAGGCCGTCTGTCTCGAGCACAACCGCCCCGACCTGTCGGCCTTGATCGTCCAGAAACTCAAGGCCCGCACCGATTTCGGCAACCTGATCCGGCCCTCCGACGGCTGGTGGGAGGTCTACGTCGCCCGCGGCGAGACGACCACCGGCGACGTCAACTTCTGGTTCAAGCACTTCCAGGCCGCCCGCGACTACGACGACTGGCCCGAGGCCCCCTTCTTCTGACCCCGACCACGGACCGGTTCGATCATGGCCACCGACGTCCAGGCCGTCCCGACGCCCATGCCCGACGCGCCCCCGCCCCCGGCGGACGACGCCCGGCTCTACGACCGCTCGTCGCTGCCGTTCGAGGGCATGGTCACGCTCTCCGGCCAGTCCGAGGAGGACTTCTGGGTCCACGCGCCGGAGAAGCAGTATTGCGAATACATCGATGGGGTCGTCTACATGCCCTCGCCCGTCAGTGCCCCGCATCAGGATGAGGTCGGCTTCCTCTTCTGGCTGCTGCATACGTTCCGGCTGGAGCGGGGCACCGGCCGGGTGACGATGGGGCCGGAGCCGCTGCGGCTGGGCCCCGGGCGCGTCCCCGAGCCGGACGTCTTCGTCCGGCCGGTCGGCTGGCAGGGCGGCCAGCGCGATGAGCCGCCCGACCCGCCGGCGGTGCTGGTCATCGAGATCCTCTCGCCGTCGACCCGCTACCACGACCTCAACTTGAAGGCGAAGGCGTATCAGGACGCGAAGGTCCCGGACATCTGGTTCGTCGACGGCCGGGATAAGGTCGTCGTCGCGTATCGGCGCGAGGGGGACGGCTACCGGGTCGATCGCGTGGCCCAGGGTCGATTGACTTGCTCGGCCCTGGCGGGGTTCTGGATCGACGCGGCGTGGCTCTGGGCCGACCCCCTGCCGGACCCGCGCCGATGCCTCGCGGCGATCCTCGCCGGCCCGGCCGCTTGAGCATCGGGCACGAGCGGGGGAGGATGACGACGGCGATGGTCCCCTACGCCGACCTGGTCCGACGCGCCTGGCCGGTCCTGCTGGAGGCGATCCGGCAGCGGCGGACGATCTCGTACAGCGAGCTGGCCGGCCGCGCCGGCCCCCCCTTGACGGGCCGGCAGGTCCACCGGCAACTGCTCAACCCCCTGGCCGCCCGCTGCCGACGCGCCGGCCTGCCCGACCTGGCCGCCCTGGTCGTCCGCAAGGACACCGGCCTGCCCGGCGCCGGCTGGTTCGACCCGACGACCGCCGCCGACCCCGAAGGCCACTGGGCCGACGCCCTCGCCGCCTGCTTCGACCACCCCTGGCCCGGGAAACCCTACCCCACCCTGCTCGAAGCGTGACGGAATCCGACGAACCCTTGAGAATCCGACCGCGTAAGACTGTCGACGTGATGCCCAATGTGAAACGAACATCTCAACCCCCGGGCAACGATCTCGAAAAGGGAAAGCCATGGCCTTCCGATTCGATCGCCTGACCTTGAAGAGCCAGGAGGCGTTGCAGCGGGCCCAGGAGCTGGCGCGCGACCGCGGCCACCAGCGGCTCGAGCCGATGCACCTGCTGGCGGCGCTGCTCGACCCGGAGCAGACGGTCGTGCGAGCCTTGCTGACCCAGCTCGGCGTGCGGCCCGACGCGATCGCCCGCGCCGCCGAGGAGGGGATGAACGCGTTGCCGAAGGTCAGCGGCGGCGGCGAGGTGACACTCGGCCCGGACCTGGCGCGCGCCCTCGACGCCGCGCAGGCCGAGGCCGACCGGATGAAGGACCAGTACGTCTCGGTCGAGCACCTGCTGCTGGCGTTGACGAAGGTCAAGAGCCGCGCCCAGGAGGTCCTCGGCGCCGTCGGCGTCGGCGAGAAGGACCTCCTGGCGGCCTTGCAGAAGGTCCGCGGCAACCAGCGCGTCACCGACCAGAACCCCGACGACAAGTACCAGGCGCTGGAGCGCTACGGCCGCGACCTCGTCGAGCTGGCCCGCAACGGCAAGATGGACCCGGTCATCGGCCGCGACTCCGAGATCCGACGGGTCGTGCAGGTCCTCTCGCGGCGCACCAAGAACAACCCCGTCCTGATCGGCGAGCCGGGCGTCGGCAAGACGGCGATCGTCGAGGGGCTGGCGCAGCGGATCGTCAGCGGCGACGTCCCCGAGAGCCTCCGCGACCGCAAGGTCATCGCGCTCGACATGGGCGCTCTGGTCGCCGGCACGAAGTTCCGCGGCGAGTTCGAGGAGCGGCTCAAGGCGGTCCTCAAGGACGTGACCCAGTCCGAGGGGCGGATCGTCCTGTTCATCGACGAGCTCCACCTCGTCGTCGGCGCCGGCAAGGCCGAGGGGGCGATGGACGCCGCCAACCTGCTCAAGCCGGCATTGGCCCGCGGCGAGCTGCGCTGCATCGGCGCGACGACCCTCGACGAATACCGCGAGAACATCGAGAAGGACCCGGCGCTGGAGCGTCGGTTCCAGCCGATCTTCGTCGGCGAGCCGACCGTCGAGGACACCATCGCCATCCTCCGCGGCCTGAAGGAGCGGTACGAGGTCCATCACAAGGTCAAGATCAAGGACTCGGCGCTCGTCTCGGCCGCCAAGCTCGCGGCGCGGTACATCACCGACCGCTTCCTGCCCGACAAGGCCATCGACCTGGTGGACGAGGCGTGCAGCCGCCTGGCGATGGAATTGCAGTCGGTGCCGACGGAGATCGACGTCATCCAGCGCCGCCTGCTCCAGCTCCAGCTCGCGCAGCGGATGCTCAAGGCCGAGACCGAGGAACACGCCGTCGAGCGGCTCGCCGAGGTCGAGGAGGAGATCGCGACGTTGGAGAAGGAGCTCCAGGACCTCCGGCGGCAGTGGGAGCTGGAGAAGTCCGGCATCGGCGACGTGCAGAAGATGCGCGAGCGGGTCGCCCAGCTCCAGCTCGAATACGACCGCGCCTATGCCGAGATCCGGCACCTCCAGCAGCAAGGGGTCCTGCCCAGCGAGACGCAGTTCCAGGCCCTGGCCGACATCGACCGCGAGCGCAAGGAGCTGGAGAGGCGGATCGCCGAGGCCGAGGCCGCCGGCGACAGCCAGCCGAAGGAGACGCACCGGCTGTTGAAGAAGGAGGTCGACAGCGAGGAGATCGCCGAGGTCGTCAGCCAGTGGACCGGCATCCCGGTCGCCAAGATGCTCACGACCGAGCGCGAGAAGCTCTTGAAGCTCGAGGACCAGATCCACCTGCGGATGGTGGACCAGGACGCCGCCGTCCGGGCCGTCGCCGATGCCGTGCGGCGGAGCCGGGCCGGCCTCCAGGACCCGAACCGGCCGATCGGCTCGTTCCTGTTCCTGGGCCCGACCGGCGTCGGCAAGACCGAGCTGGCCAAGGCCCTCGCCGAGTTCCTCTTCGACAGCGAAGGCGCGATGGTCCGGCTCGACATGAGCGAGTTCGGCGAGCGGCACAACGTCGCCCGACTCATCGGCGCCCCGCCGGGCTACGTCGGCTACGAGGAAGGGGGCCGGCTCACCGAGGCCGTCCGCCGCCGGCCGTACTCCGTCGTCCTGCTCGACGAGGTCGAGAAGGCGCACCGCGACGTCTTCAACGTCCTGTTGCAAGTCCTCGACGACGGCCGCCTGACCGACGGCCAGGGCCGCACCGTCGACTTCCGCAACACGGTCATCATCATGACCTCGAACCTCGGCAGCCCCGTCATCGCCAGGATGACCGAGCAAGGCCAGCCCGAGGAGCAGACCCGCCGCGCCGTGCTCGAGGTGCTCAAGGCCGAGTTCCTCCCCGAGTTCCTCAACCGGATCGACGAGACGATCATCTTCCACCCCTTGACGATGGCCGAGCTGACCAAGATCGTCGAGATCCAGCTCCGACGCCTCGAGGGCCAGATGGCCGAGGCCGGGTTGACGATCCGCATCAGCGACGTCGCCAAGCGACAGCTCGCCGAGGAAGGGTTCGACCCCGCCTATGGCGCCCGGCCCTTGAAGCGCCTGATCCAGCAACGCATCGCCAACCAACTCGCCACCGCCTTGCTCGACGGCCGCGTCGGCCCCGGGACCGTCGTCGCCATCGACTGGGACGGCTCCGACTTCACCTTCGAGCCCACCCCGGCCGCGGCCTCTTCGTAGGGTCCGCTCTCGCGGACCTCTTCAAATAATAGAATGGAAGAGGTCCGCGAGAGCGGACCCTACGGACCTCCCCCAGTACGAGGCCGATTCGGGTTGCCGAGCGGCATGGTCAGGGCGGATGATAGGAGCATGTGCCTCGGCCGGCGGCCGGCGACGTCCGCCCGACCGGGGCTTCCCCCCACGTCTTTTTGCTTGCGATCGGATCGGAGCGGCGACATGGCGCGCGAGTCGACGAAGTACCGGACCATCCTCCTGTTCGGCATGCCCGGCAGCGGCAAGGGGACGCAAGGGGGCGTGCTCGGCATGCTGCCCAGCCTCGTCCACATCTCGTGCGGCGACGTCTTCCGCAAGCTCTCGAAGTACGGCGAGCTAGGCAAGGAGGTCGTCCGCTACACGTCGCAGGGCCTCCTCGTCCCCGACGACCTGACCGTCCGCATCTGGCGCCGGCACCTCCAGATCCTCGAGCTCCAGGAGCTCGTCCTGCCCGAGCAGCACACGCTGGTGCTCGACGGCCTGCCGCGCAACCTCGCGCAGGCCGAGATGCTCGACGAGATGCTCGACGTGGTCCAGATCTTCCACCTCAAGATCACCGACATCGAGAAGGCCAAGGAGCGCCTCCGCGCCCGCGCCCTGCGCGAGAACCGGCTCGACGACATCAGCGAGGACGTCATCCTCCGCCGGATCCAGACCTATCACGAGGAGACCGAGCAGACGCTCAGCTTCTACGACCCCTCGATCGTCTTCGACGTCGAGGCCGCCCAGACGCCCATGGACGTCCTCCGCGACATCATCAACCGCCTCTCCGCCCTCCAGCACCAGGCCCGCAATGCCCCCCGACCCGCGGCCGTCGCCGAGCTGGCGCGCTGAGTCCCCCCCTCGCCCCACCGGGGAGAGGGGGGAAGAGTGCGAATATCGGCGTCGTTGTCTCCTCCATGCGGGGGAAGCGGCGGCCCGGGCTTTGCGGGCACGGGAACGGGGCCGTCGCGCCCGCGAACTTGCTTCCGCCCGGGGGCGCGACGGGTCCGGATTCGGACCGGAACCATGGGACCGCGGGCGAAAGCGCCCGGAGGAGATCGACCGATGACTCGCAGCCTGACCTTCGCCGCCCTGGCGGCCATGCTCGTCGCCGCCGTCACGTACGCGCAGGCCCCGAGCCGCAACCCGAACTCGAACCAGAACCAGGCCGCCCCCCCGGGCGCCGGTCGCGCCAACGCGGCCCAGACCGGGAACCAGGGGGCCGTCAACGACGCGCTCTTCGCCGCCGCCGCGGCCATCGACGGGATGGCCGAGGTCCAGCTCGCCGAGCTGGGCGAGCGGAAGGCCACCGACCCCGAGCTGAAGCGGTTCAGCCGCCAGATGCTCGACGAGCACACCCGCATGAACCGCGAGCTGACCGACCTGGCGGCCCGCAAGCGGGTGGCCCTGCCGCAGAACGTCGACCAGCGCGCCGCCTTCTGCGCCCAGAGCCTCGCCGGCCTCTCGGGCGAGGAGTTCGACCGCTGCTACGCCAAGGCCCAGTTCGTCGCCCACATGGGGACCCTCGCCGCCTTCGAGGCCGAGGCCCGGCGCGGCCAGGACGCCGACATCAAGGCCCTCGCCTCCCGCGCCGTCCCCCACATCAAGGACCACCTCCGGCAGATCAAGCCGATCGCCCAGCGCTACATGAAGGACGACGACGGCGACCGGAAGGCCGACCGCGACGAGAAGTGACCCCCGTCCCCGCCGCGGGCGTGTCCCGCGGCGGGGACGTTTGGATTCCGGAGGGCAGCGGGCAGATGAGAGATAGAAAATGACAGATTGTGCATTACAAAAAATAAATGATTCTTTGAATTAACATACGAACTTATAAAGTATTCCGCGTCGCATCGGCCAGCGCCACGGCGAGGGCGGCGCGGGGGGAGAGGCCGAGGGGGGTGTAGCCGACGGGGCGGGCGGCGGCGTCGCCGAAGAGGCAGGCGAACTGGACGGGCAGGTCGTCGGAGTCGAGGTGCGGGGCGAGGACGGCGCGGGAGTAGGCGAGGTCGTCGGGGTCGAGCCGGGGCGTGATCGCGCCGGCGAAGGCGGCGGCGGCGCCCTCCTGGATCATCATCTCTGCGAGCGTCGTCGGCCAGCCCCGCCGCCGGGCGGCGACGGCGCGATGGACGGCCTCGAGGACCTCGCGGCGGACGCCGTCGGCGGCCTGCGGCTCGCTCGTCCACCGCAACGCGACCGCCCAGCCGCGCTCGAGCATCGGCCCCGAGCGGAACCGCTGGCCGAACTCGGTGAAGTGCCGGTTCGTCCAGCCGCCGCCGAGGTCGTCGGCGACGACCAGGCCGACCCGCAAGGGCTCGGCGACCTCCGGCAACCGCGCCTCCGCCTCGCGGACGGCCTCGTCGGCGACGGCCTCGGCGTCGAGGGCCAGCAGCGCGTCGAGCGTCTCGGCGACGTGGCCCTTGCCCATCGGGTTGAAGGCCGGCAAGGGCAGCGCGATGTCGTCGGTGCCCCCGGTCATCACCTCCAGGTAGCGCCGGAACCGGCCCATGCCGCGCGGCAACTCGTAGAGCTCGCGCTGCTCACGGAGCATCGGGACAAGTGTGACCTTTTTCATAAAAAGTAGGAAAAAGTGCTGAGTGCTGAGTAAAAACAAGAGGCGCGAACCCGCGATCAGGTTCACGCCTCCCAACTCAGCACTCAGCACTTCTTCGAGGCACTTTTCCGCTAATCCCTCGTGCCGACCAGCTCGGCGGCTTTGGCCTTGCGCCTGGCCTTCTTGGCGGCCTTGCGGGCCTTTTTGGCCTCGACGGCGGCGACGACGCGGGGGGCGGTGGCGCGGGTGACCTTGGGGTACTTGATCGAGTGGGCCAGGCCGACCAGGCTCATCGCGCGGATGGTCCAGTAGGTCATGTCGAACTCCCACCACCGCAGGCCGTGGCGGGCGGAGGTCTGGAAGGCGTGGTGGTTGTTGTGCCAGCCCTCGCCGTAGGTCAACAAGGCGACCCACCAGAGGTTCGTCGAGCTGTCGCCGGTCTCGTGCGAGCGGTAGCCCCAGACGTGCGTGGCCGAGTTGACGAGCCAGGTGGTGTGCAGCACCAGGATCGAGCGGACGAAGCCGCCCCAGACCAGCCAGGGCATGCCGCCCAGCGCGTACAGGCCGACGCCCATCAGGATCGGGAAGACGATGTGGTAGCGGTCGAGGAGGCGGTGGACGCGGTCGCGCTGGAGGTCGGGGGCCCAGCGGGCGTAGTATTCGGTGGTGTGGATCGAGGTGATGTCCGGGGTCATCCACCAGAACATGTGCGCCCAGCCGAAGCCGCGGTTGGGGCTGTGGACGTCCTGCTCGTCGTCGGAATGCGCGTGGTGGCGGCGGTGGTCGGCCACCCAGCCGATCGCCCCGCCCTCCGAGGCGCAGCAGCCGATGGCCGTCAGCACGTATTCGAGCCACTTGGGCCGGGTCGCGTAGCTTCGGTGGGTCAGGAGGCGGTGGTACGTCAGCGTGATGCCGAGACCGCCGGTCACCCAGTGAAGGACCAGGCAGACCAGCACCGCCGACCAGGAGAAGTACGCCGGCACGAACGCCAGCAAGGCCGCGAGGTGCAGGGCGCCGATCCAGAGGACGGGGGCCCAAGCGATGCCGGAGGACTCCGGCCGGGTGGTGGTGGTCGTCGTCATGCGGATCCTATTTCGCTTCGGGGGATTCTCGGGTCGGCTTCCCGACTGCCGGTCATCGGGCCGGTGCGGGGGGGCGGCGGGTTCGTGCAAGGGCGGGTGGCGCGGACCGTTGGCTCCTCGCTGGGCGTCACTTCGACCATAGGACTGCGAATCGTCCCGCTCTCGCCTCCAACTCCTCCGCCCCCGGAAAAAAACGTGCCAGGGCCGAAGTCCCGGCGCCCCTTGGCGGCGCGGAGGGTCCGAGTTTATAACGGGGACGCCGGTTCGCCAACCCTGTCACCGGCCCGATATCACGGCCCGGTTCGCGAACGTCGAGGAAGGTTCACCAACGCCGCCCGTCGACCCCAGGAGCCATCATCCCACCATGCGCGGCGTCTACTGCCACGGCCGGGGGATTTCCCTCCGCCGCGACCTGCCCGAGCCGACCCCGACAGCCGGCGAGGTCCGCCTCCGCGTCCGCCTGGCCGGCGTCTGCGACACCGACCTCCAACTGGCCCGCGGCTACATGGGCTTCCGCGGCGTCCTCGGCCACGAGTTCCTGGGCGAGAAAGTGCCCGGGGGGCGATTTACGGCCGAGATCAACAACGCTTGCCACGCTTGCCCCACTTGCCGCGCCGGCTTGCCCAATCACTGCCCGAACCGGACGGTGCTCGGCATCCTCAATCATGATGGCGCGATGGCGGAATGGGTCTGCGTGCCGGAACGCAACCTGCACCCCATCCCCGACGCCATCGACGACGAGGCCGCCGTGTTCATCGAGCCCCTGGCCGCCGCGTTCCGGATCGCCGAGCAGGTCCCGCTCGGCCCCGACGTGCGGCTGGCCGTCGTCGGCGACGGCAAGCTCGGCCTGCTCTGTGCCCGGGTCGCGCGGCTCTGCGGATCGAAGGTCACGCTCGTCGGCAAGCACGCGCACAAGCTCGCGCTGGCGGGCGAGGGGGTCGAGCCGGTGCTCCTGGACGAGGCCGGGTCGCGGGCGAAGTCGTTCGACGTGGTGGCCGACTGCACCGGTTCGCCGACGGGCCTGCCGATGGCCTTGAACCTCGTGCGACCGTGCGGGACGGTGGTGCTCAAGACGACGGTGGCCGGGACGTACAACGTCGACCTGGCGCCGATCGTCATCGACGAGGTCCGCGTCGTCGGCTCCCGCTGCGGCCCCTTCCCCCGCGCCATCACCGCGCTGGCCAACCGCGAGGTCGACGTCCGCCCCCTCCTCGGTTCCGTCTTCCCCCTCGACGACGCCGAGTCCGCCTTCCGCGCCGCAGCCGAGAAGGGGGCGAAGAAGATCCTGCTTCGAGTCTGATACTTGCGAGACGACCCTCTGTCACACTACCCACAAAGAGGTCAACCGATGCGACGGTTCAAGCCACTTGCCTTGGTTTTTTACGTCGGCGTGCTGTCAGCGCCGCTGCGGGGTCGATGCGAGGGGCCGCCGAAGAAGCCTCCATCAAGGAACTACAAGCAGCTCGTCGCACAACTCGTCAGTCCCAACCGGAAGGCGACGACGGATGTGGATTTCGTGAGGTTCCCCGCCGGCTACGACGTGAAGGCACAGGATCGCATTGACTCCGTGCGCAAAGTACTTCAAGACAATTTCGAGGCCGCCCTACCGTCTCTCATCAACGCCTTGGACGACGATCGCTACTGCATGACCATCGACTGGGCTGATGGCGATGCCTACTACAACAAGTCAGTGAGTGACATCTGCCGCGACATTCTCGCGTCTCAACTGGAAGTCTACCGCGATAAGATCCGGTTCGGAGGCCCGACGCACTGGCATCGTTACGATTATGGCCCCATCTCGAAGGAGTGGTGGCAGAAGCGAAAGAATCGGAGCTTGGCGGAACTCCAGGTCGAGGCGATCGATTGGGCGATCAAGCGTCGCGAGGCCGCGCGCGAGAAGGAACGCCGGAAGGAGGAACTCGCCGCGTTGCGAAAGCTTCGCGATGGAATCGCCAGGTCGGAAAAGCCGGCGAAACCTCGCGGAATGCTGCGGATGGTCGTCATCGACAAAGGCTAGGCTCGATGATCCGCGGCGGAGGGCATCCCAGCGGTTCGGAGAACGTCGAGCCGATATGGTAGGGTGCG
>DASZMJ010000669.1:0-5901 GCA_035551935.1 Isosphaeraceae bacterium | reverse complement strand
CGAAGGAGGGCGGCACGATGCCGCCCTGTCTTTCCCTTCGGGATTGGTACGAACGCGGTAAATCGCACCATACTGGACACCAGTTCCCTACCATTTATCTCCGAGCCCCGGTTTCTCCATTTCACGCTGAACCATTACAGTTCCTGAATGCCACAAAGATAGTGCACAAGGCCTTCGGCGTGAACACCTTATAGCGTCTTGAAGCACGGGGGGTCCGCGGGCATCCTGACGGCTTGTCGAGGACACATCACGACGCCGGCCGGAGCCCCCCATGCCACCCCGCATCATCGCGGGTGGCCCGGACGCCCGCGGGCGTCCGGGTCGCGGAGCGACGAGAGGTCGTCGTGAGACTCGGACGCGGCCTGCGGCTGCGCCGCTCGGGTTGGCGAGCGACGGGGCTGCCCGCGATGTCGACATCCGGCTCGGGCGGGCCGAGGGGGGGATCAGGACGGGAGGAAGGCGGCCGGTGCAATGTGGAAGAACCGGGAGAGCTTCACCACCTGTTCCTTCGTCAGCGACCGCGTCCCGTTCAGCACGGCGGAGATCGTGGACTGGGAGATCCCGACCGCCTTCGACAGCTTCGGCTGGCTGAGCCCGTTCGCTCGCAACAGCTCGCGGAGCACGTCCGCCTCCGAGGCGTCGGGGATCGGCTCGTGCTCGTCCTCGTAGGTCTCGACGAGGTCGGTCAGCGCGTCGAGGTACTCCTGCGCCCCCTCGTCGAGCTCCCGCTCCAGCAGCCGGTCGATGACCTCCTGCGCCGCCTCCAGGTGTTCGGCGTCGCGGATGTGGGTGAGCGGGAACCGTCGCACCAGGCGGAAGTAGGTCGCCGGCATCGGCCGGGGCGTTGTCTTGGCGGCCATCGTTCACGTCCCTCCCCGCCGGCCCCGTCGGGCCGGCCTTGCCGTCGGCGCCTTCGGCGACGAGGCCGGCGCCCTCGGCGGTGGCTTGTGACACCCGCAGTCCTCGACCCAGGTCCCCTTGTCGTACTCGCGGTGGTCCATCACCTTCAGGACGTAGACGATCTGCCTGGCGTCGTTCACCCGGCCGATCAGCCGGAGGCGGTTGTTGCCGACGTCGAAGACGACGCAGTTGCCGACCTGGTCGGCCGAGCCGAACGTCTGCCGGAGGGCGGCGAAGTTCGGCCAGGAGGCGTTCCTCGTTGTCTTGTACCAGGCGGACAGGTCCCGCTCGGCGGCCTCGGCGTCGGCCCTCCTGGCCCGCCAGAACTCGCGCAGCCGCCGCCTGGAGATGACGCGCACGGCCCGTCCCTCGGCCGGTGAAAGACCCGGATGACCATGATAATCGCGATTTGCGATAGGTCAAGGTGACCATCGCGGGTGGCCCGGACGCCCGCGGGCGTCCGGGTCGCGGAGCGACGAGAGGTCGTCGTGAGGCCCGGGCGCGCCCTGCGGGCGGGTGGGCGGGTGGCTGGGGTCGTCTCGACCCCAGCCGGCAGGCATGTCGCTTGGAAGGCGGAAAGGGGTCTGGAGGGCGGACAGGGGTCTGGAGCGAACACAGATAGTCGGTGTCGGTTCCTATTTCTGTCAATTCAGCCAGGACAGAAATAGGAACCGACACCGACTATCCTGTCCGGCTGAGATCGGTATACTCTGGCCGTGGCTCGCAAGCCCGAGCCGGCACTGGTATCTCGATCGGGAGGGCCCCGCCCCCGAGAGCCTCATGCTCGCGGCAGCCGATGCGGTGCCCCGCGATCATGGAGCCGCTGCCGAGAGGCGGCCAACAATGGAGAGCGAGCCCGCCGCGGAGATGACCAATGACGACCGATCGCGAGTTCATCGATGCGATCGCCGCGATCCGAGCCGGCGACGTTGCCACATTGCAGCGGCTCCTCGCCGACAAGCCGGGCCTCGCGGCGTCGAGGCTCGGCGGTATCGCCAAGGGACGCACGCCCCTGCACGTGGTCGCCGACTGGCCCGGCTACTTTCCCAACGGTCCCCAAGTCGTGCGGATGCTCATCGAAGCGGGGGCGGACCCGAACGCCCGAGACCCCGACCAGCCGTCCTCCGAGACGCCCCTGCACTGGGCAGCGAGCAGCGACGATGTCGACGTGGCCAGCGCGCTGATCGACGGCGGTGCCGACGTGGAGGCACCGGACGGATCGATCGGCACCCCGCTCGACAATGCCATCGGCTATGCGTGCTGGCATGTCGCTCGCCTCCTCGTGCAGCGAGGTGCCAAGGTCGACAAGCTCTGGCATGCGGCCGCCCTCGGCATGCTCGATCGCCTTGAGGAGCTACTCGGTGGTCCATCCGGCATCGAACCCGAAGCCTTGTCGCAGGCCTTCTGGCACGCTTGCGCCGCCGGCCAACGCCGGGCAGCGGAGTTGCTGCACAACAGGGGAGCCGACCTGAATTGGGTCCCCGACTACGCCAAGGGGACCCCGTTGGACGCGGCCGGCGGCCGCGGGACTCGCCAAGAAAACGTCATCAGCTGGCTCCGCGACCTGGGGGCTCAGTCTTCTGAACAGTCAAAGTGACCGGGCCTCCTCGGTCGAAGGCGGAAAGGGGTCAAGGCGAAAGGGGTCACAAGGCGAAAGGGGTCACGAGCCGTTCTTGGGAGGCGGCCGACTGTCCGGCTCGCTCGGAGGGTCACTGAATTCGGCTCCTGACGCGATCCCCGCGACGCCGCCCGTCGAGGCCGTCTCCGCGATGTTGCGGACCTTCACGAACGCGTCATTCCGGTCGAGGATGACCATCTCCTCCTCCCTCGACGGCAGCGGCCCGCGGGCGACGCACGCCTCGAGGCGGCGGAACGGCTCATCGCCGAGGCGGGCGACGCACTGTTCGATTTCGAACGGGTCGCCGGTCCCCCAGCAGATCGGGTGCGGGTAGAACCACCGCCAGGAGTCGGCGTCGGCGTCCTCGGCGAATCGGGCGACGCAGGGGACGCGCGTCCCCGGCTCGTGGGAGTGGACCGGCAGGCGCCTCGGCTCCAGGCGGGCGATCGCATGCTCGGCGCCGGTCGTGGCCTTGCCCATGTCGGCCAGCGCCACGAGGACCAGCGGCTCGCGCGAGACCACGACGCCGGGCACGAGCAGGCCGTCCCGGAAGTGCCGGGCCGTCCGCCGGGCGCCCCAGACACCGATGGCGCCCAACCCCAGGCCGATCAAGCCGGCGAGCGCACCGAGCACGACGAGGGCGACCCCGGCCACGGTCGCCAGCCCGCCCCTCACGGCCAGATTCACCCCGCCGCCGACAAGCCCGACGGCGAGCAGCGCCAGGGCGATCAGCATCTTGAGGAGCATGCTCTCGCTGGAGACGTTCCTCAAGTGGCGCCACGGGTTGGGCGTGATGCCCGAGCAGACCGCGGCGCGATAGCCGTCGATGTCGGCGCCGCGGTACGGCTGATCGAGGGAGGCGGACACGGCGGCACCTCGCGCGAGCCGGCGGGACGTGCGGGCCCCGGCCGGCCGGGACGCTCTCGACCGGCCCCGGGGCACGCCCCGCGGGGCAACGGCACCATAACAGCACGCCATGGCCAAGGGAATCGTCGACCGGCGCCGGGTTGGCTGGCTCCGATGGCGGGGGAAAGAGTGTCGGCCTCGCCCCGTTCGGGAGAGTGCCGGGAAGGGGGCGTTGCCTCGAAGCCAAAGGGCCACGCCACCCCGCGGCCCGGGCGGCAGAGCGGCTAGGATTCGGCCGGGGGGCCGGCTAGAATGTGGGGAACACGTCGAGCGAAGGCCGGTCGCGCGGGCCGGGCCGGTGGCGGGCGCGACGGGCCGGGGATGGGGGGAGCATGCTGGCCAAGCGGATCATCCCCTGCCTCGACGTCGACCGCGGCCGGGTGGTCAAGGGGGTCAACTTCGTCAACCTCCGCGACGCGGGCGACCCGGTCGAGGTGGCGTCGCGGTACGAGGCGGAGGGGGCCGACGAGCTGGTCTTCCTCGATATCAGCGCCAGCCACGAGGGGCGCGGGATCATGCTCGAGGTCGTCCGGCGGACGGCCGAGGTCTGCTTCATGCCCGTGACCGTCGGCGGCGGCATCCGCGACCTCGACGACATCCGCGCCCTCTTGAACGCCGGGGCCGACAAGGTCTCGATCAACTCGGCGGCGGTCCGCGACCCGGACTTCGTCCGACGCGCGTCGCGGCGGTTCGGGTCGCAGTGCATCGTCGTCAACATCGACCCGAGGCGCGTCGCGCGCGACGGCCGCGAGGCCTGGGAGGTCCACATCCACGGCGGCCGGACCCCCACCGGCCTCGAGGCGGTCGCCTGGGCCCGCGAGGTCGAGCGGCTCGGCGCCGGCGAGGTCGTGCTGACGAGCATGGACGCCGACGGCACCCGCGACGGCTACGACCTGCCGATGACCCGCGCCGTGGCCGACGCCGTCGGCGTGCCGGTGGTTGCCTCCGGCGGCGCCGGCTCCCCCGAACACCTCCGCGCCGCGTTGGTCGAGGGGGGGGCCGACGCGGCGCTGGCCGCGAGCATCTTCCACGACCGCATCCACTCGATCGCCGCGACCAAGGACTACCTCGCCCGCCGCGGCGTGCCCGTCCGCCGCCTCGCGAGCGATCCCGCCCCGAACCCGCCCACGACCGGACACCTCGAACCCCAACGAAGCGCGGAGTGAAGCGACATGGCGACAGCCACCAGCCCGACGACGATGCTGCCCGAGGCCGCCGGCGACGAGCCCGAGGCCAACAAGCTCTTCCGCATGGTGATGAAGCACAAGGGCTCCGACCTCCACCTGAAGGTCGGGCTGCCGCCGGCGATGCGGCTCTCCGGCGTGCTGCGGACGATGCAACTGCCGCCGCTGACCCAGGCCGACATGGAGCGGCTGCTCTTGCCGCTCCTGTCGGCCCGCCAGCTCGCGATCCTCGAGGAGACCGGCGGCATCGACTTCGCGCACATCGTCGCGGACGCCAACAACGACGAGGCTCGGTTCCGCGTCAACCTGTTCCGCCAGCGCGGCCGGCTCAGCCTGGTGGCGCGGTACGTCAAGCAGAATGTGCCGAACTTCGAGGGCCTGGGCCTGCCGCCGGTCATGGCCGAGATCGCCAGCTACGACCAGGGGATCATCATCCTCGTCGGCGTCACCGGCTCGGGCAAGAGCACGACGATCGCCTCGATGCTCCAGTACGTCAACGAGCGCGAACGGATGCACATCGTCACGATCGAGGACCCGATCGAGTTCGTCTTCAAGGACGACAAGTCGATCATCAACCAGCGCGAGGTCGGCATCG
This sequence comes from Isosphaeraceae bacterium, assembly GCA_035551935.1. Lineage (GTDB taxonomy): Bacteria > Planctomycetota > Planctomycetia > Isosphaerales > Isosphaeraceae > DASZMJ01. The sequence continues at coordinate 698 of DASZMJ010000669.1, read as the reverse complement.
ACGTCTCGGACTGGGACACGGCCCTGAAGCACGCGGTGCGGCAGGACCCGGACATCATCCTGGTGGGCGAGATGCGCGACCGGCACACCTTCAACGCGGCGATGCACGCCGCCGAGACCGGCCACCTCGTCTTCGGCACCCTGCACGCCTCCAGCGCCCCGTCGGCCATCGGCCGCATCCTCGACCTCTTCCCGCGCGACATGCACCCGGCGCTGCGGCAGTCGATGGTCTTCAACCTCAAGGCGATCGTCGCCCAGAAGCTGCTGCCGACGACCAAGGAATTCGCCGCCAAGACCGGCATGACCCGGATCCCGACCGTCGAGATCATGCGGACCAACCCGACGGTGCGCAAGCTGATCGGCAACGAGGAGGACAACAAGCTCGGCGACGCGATCCGGATCGGCAAGGAGGAGGGGATGCAGGACTTCACCGAGAGCCTCCGCAAGCTCGTCGTCGAGGAGAAGATCGAGCGCGCCACCGCCTTCGAGGTCGCCCCCAGCGTCGAGACGCTCAAGATGGCCCTCAAGGGCATCACGGTCGCCCAGCCGGGCATCCTCTGAGCCGGACGGTTTCCTTCGAGGTCGGAACAACGATGGGGACGGGCACCTCGAAGACTCGGAGCCAGTCCCCATCGTGTTCCGACCTCGTAGCGGGCACGCTCCGCGTGCCGTCCCCCCACACCGATGGGGCGGTGTGGT
>DASZMJ010000668.1:0-2612 GCA_035551935.1 Isosphaeraceae bacterium | reverse complement strand
TCAGCCACCTTCGGAGCGAGGGTGACCGGTTCCTCGAGGCGGTCGACGAGCTGATCGCCATCGCCCGACGGGCGCGGATTCCGGCCGAGATCTACCACTTGAAGGCGGCCGGCCGCGCGAACTGGGGCAAGCTCCCGGAAGCCCTGCGGCGGATCGAGGCGGCCCGCGCCTCGGGGCTGCGGATCACGGCGGACATCTACCCGTATACCGCCGGCGCCACCGGGCTCGACGCGGCGATGCCCACCTGGGTCCAGGCCGGCGGCCTCGACGCCTGGATCGCCCGGCTGAAGGACCCGGCCACCCGGGCCCGGGTCCTCCGCGAGATCGCCCATCCCGGCAACGACTGGGAGAGCCTCTACCAGGCCGCCGGCTCGGCCGAGAATGTCCTGCTCGTCGCCTTCAAGAACGACAAGCTCAAGCCGATGACCGGCAAGACGCTCGCCGAGGTCGCGAGGCTCCGGGGCACGTCGCCCGAGGAAGCGATCGTCGATCTCGTCATCGAGGACGGCAGCCGGGTCGGCACGATCTACTTCCTGATGGACGAGGCGAACCTGCGCAAGGAGCTGAAGCGGCCCTGGGTGAGCGTCGGCTCCGACGAGGGCTCCTACGCACCCGAGGGGGTCTTCCTCAAGTCCAACCCGCACCCTCGGGCCTACGGCGCGTTCGCCCGCGTGCTCGGCCGTTACGTCCGCGAGCAGGCGGTCATGCCGCTGGAGGAAGCCGTCCGCCGCCTCACGTCCCTCCCCGCCGACAACCTGAAGCTCGACCGCCGCGGCCGGCTGAAGCCGGGAGCCTTCGCCGACGTCGTCGTGTTCGACCCGGCCCGCGTCGCCGACCGCGCGACCTACGACCGCCCCCACCAGTACGCCATCGGCGTCGAGACCGTCATCGTCAATGGCCGGCTCGTGCTCGACCGCGGCGAACACACCGGCGCGAAGCCTGGCCGCGCCATCCACGGGCCCGGCTGGAAAGGGTCTTGAGGGACGTTGGTCGCGGACCCAACGACGCCGGACAACGGATCCGGAACTCGACCCGGTGCCGGGCCCGAAAGGCGGCCTGGCGAGGCCGAAAGGGGCGGTTTGACCGTCGGAAGACCGATCTCGTACCATTGAAGTTCTCAGTCGGAAAGCGATCGCGATTGCGATCGGCGCTCTATCCCTGCCCTCTTCGATATGCCGGAGCCCTTGATGCGGAAGTGGCGAACGACCCTGCTCGGCCTGATCGCGGTGCTCGGCGCGACGATGACCGGGTGCTGGCAAGAGACCAAGCCGCCGGAGAATGCGTCTCCTTCGTTCCGCGGTGTGACCGTGAAGGTCGGCGCGCTCGACGAGGCGAGCCTGCTCGCGGGTGTGACCGCGCACGGCGGCGAGTGGAAGGCCTCGCGCGAGGGGGCCATCGCGATCCGAGAGCAACCGGTCACGCTCGGGACGGCCACCGAGGTCGACGTCCTGCTCTTCCCCGGCGATCGGCTGGGCGATCTGATCGACGCGGACCTCCAGGCGGCGATCCCCAACGAGGCCGTGATGCCGCCGGTCCGCGAGGCGACGGTCCCCGGCGAGCCGTCCCGCTCGGCGGAAACCGCCGGCGAGGCGAAGCCCGCCGAGGACCCATACGATTTCATGGGTGTCGCCGCCCCCTACCGCGACCAGGTGACGCGCTACGGCAACGAGCGCATGGCCTTGCCGTACGGCGGCTCGGCGCTGGTGCTGGTCTACCGTCGCGACGCCTTCGAGCGCGAGGCGAACCGGACTGCGGCCGCCGACAAGGGGATCAAGCTGGAGCCGCCGAAGACCTGGGGCCAGCTCGACGCCCTGGCTCAGTTCTTCCAGGGCCGCGACTGGGACGGCGACGGGCAGGCCGACCACGGCATCTCCCTCGTGCTGGGCGTCGACCCCGAGGGGCTCGGCAACGCGACGTTCCTGGCCCGGTCCGCCAGCCTGGGTCAGCATCCGGACCAGTTCTCCTTCCTGTTCGACTCCGACAAGATGGCCCCGCGCATCGACGCGGAGCCCTTCGTCGAGGCCCTGGGCGGATTGATCGCGCTGAAGGCCGCCGGCCCGCCGAAGTTGGAGACGTTCGACGCCGCGGCGGCGCGCCAGGCATTCCGGACCGGGAAGGTCGCGATGCTGATCGACCGCGCCGAGCGAGCGGCCAGTTGGTCGCACGGAAAGCCGGTCGGCGTCGCCGCTCTGCCCGGATCCGAGCGGCTCTTCGACCCCGCTTCGAGGACCTGGACCACGCCGCCGCAGCGCAACGCGCCGAGTTACCTGCCGCACGGCGGGGGCTGGCTCGTCGGGGTCCGCAAGGGACTCTCGGGCACCCCGCTCGACGCGGCGATCGACCTGGCGAAGTACCTGTCGAACCCCGACAAGTCCGACCGCATCCGCGCCGAGCGGGCCTTCCCGATGCTGCCCTTCCGCGCCGCGCAGATGGGCGAGGGACTGCCCGACCCGGCCTCATCGCCCGACGTGGACACACGGCTCTGGTCCGAGGCGGTGGGCCGGACGTTCGCCGCCGCGCAGACCGTCGTGGGGCTGCGGATCCCCGGCGCCGACGACTACCTGGCCGAGCTGGCCGAGGGCCGCGCCGCCGCGCTGGGCGGCACGGCGCCG
>DASZMJ010000667.1:0-7334 GCA_035551935.1 Isosphaeraceae bacterium | reverse complement strand
ATCTTCAATTCGATGTCGTCGCGCCCCTCCGTCGGCACGACCGCCTCGACCTCGGCGAGGTGGGAATCGACGTCGGGGAAGCGGATCGTGTAGGCGATCGGTCCGGGCCCTTCCGCCGCGCCGGCGCGAGGGGCCGCGGCGAGGAGCAACGCGGCGATCGCCGCGATCGCGGGACGTGCCCGGAGGATCCCATCCCATCGACGATCGCACGAACGAGATTCCATGAGGATTCGCTCCTCCCCGTAATCACAAACGGACGTCGATCGGTTCCCCCTTGAAGACCAGCGCCCTGGCCTCGCCGTCGGGCATGATGCGGGCCTCGATCCGGCGATCGAGGGGGCCTCGCATCCTGGAGCCTTCCTCGAGCCGGAGCGACAGCCGCCGGGCGCGGTCGTCCCAGCGCACGTGGATGCCCATCCAGTCACCTTCGAGGTGTTTGAACGTGACGCCGTCGTCCTCGTAGAGCAGGAAGTCGCCGTCGGCCCCCGGATAGACGCGGAGGGTCAGCGGCCCGTCGACCTCCTCGCCGGTGTACTGGCGGACCGGTCCGAGCGGCAAGATGGCCCCGGCGCGGACGAAGAGCGGCAAGGTCGCGAGGTCCACGGGCCGCCGGACCTCGCGGGCCCCGTCGAGGCGCTCGCCGGTCCAGAAGTCGTACCACGAGCCGGCCGGGAGGTAGACCGGGCGCGTCGTCGCCCCCTTCTCGGTCACGGGGGCGACCAGGATGTCGCGGCCCCAGAGGTACTCGTCGCCGCGGCCGACGGCCTTCGGGTCGTCGGGATAGTGCAGCCAGAGGGCGCGGAGGATCGGCAACCCGGTCACGTGCCCCTCGCGGACGACGCTGTAGAGGTAGGGCGTCAGCCGCGACCGGAGGTCCAGGTACGTCCGGCAGATCGGCTCGACGGCCGCGTTGTGGAGTTCGGCGGGGTCGGGGTTGGCGGCGTCGCCGTAGGTACGGATCTCGTTCGGGCCGAGCTCGCCGGTGTTCCAGCCCCAGGGGAGCCGCAGCTTCCAGGTGCGGCCGTGTGCGCGGAAGAGCGGGCAGAAGGCGCCGAACTGGAACCAGCGGACGAACAGCTCGCCGGTCAGTTCCTTCGTCGGTACGAACCCGCCGATGTCGGTGCCCCAGTACGGGATGCCGGTCAACGACGTGTTGATGGCGATCGGCACGTGGGTGCGCAAGGTCTCCCAGGTGGAGTAGACGTCACCCGACCAGAGGAACGCCGCGTATCGCTGCATGCCGGCGTAGCCGTTGCGATGGAGGGCGAAGGGCCGGGCGTCGGGCCTGTCGAGCCGGGGGCCGTCCCAGTACATCCGGATGCGGGCGAGCCGCGAGGCGACGTCGAGCGGGTCCCCCTCGTCGGGCCACCAGCCGTCGACGCCGAGCGCGAAGACCCGGCGGTGGGCCTCCCAATACGAGGCCGCGTGTTCCTCCGCCGGCCGCCCGGGCGCCGGCCGTTCGGCGACCGTGCCGCGCAACTGCCGTGCGCGGATGACGACGTGGGGCACGACGTGGAAGTGGAGCGCGTGCAGCTCGTCGAGCACGGCCTTCGGATCGGGGAAGACCGATTCATTGAATTCGAACGACCCGTGCCCCTTGTTCCAGCCGGAGGGGCAGAAGCCGGTGCCGAGGTAGATCAGGGTGTCGCACGGCAGCTGCTTCTCGCGGAAAGTCTTCGCCTCGGCGATGACCTCGTCGCGGCTCGCGAGCGTGCGGTGCGACTGCTGGTAGCCGAAGGCCCAGAGCGGCGGCAGCTCGGGAAGGCCCGTCAGGCGGACATATTCGGCGAGGATGCGGGCCGGCTCGCGGGCCGTGACGACGAAGAGGTCCAGCGGCAGGGCCGTCGCCGCCGCGGCCGGGGCGAAGCGGCCGGCGTCGCCGGTCAGATCGAAGGTCCCGTACGGCCGATGCACGAACAGGCCCCAGCCGCTCGTGCCGACGAGCCAGGGGACCGGGACCCGGCCGCCGTGCGTGCGGAGGCGATATCCCCCCTGCCCGCTCCTCATCCGATCGACCGCGCCGCGGCGGTCGAACTGCGGCCCCCCCTCGCCGAGGCCCAGGACCGGCCCCTCGCCGAGCCGAAACGTCGCCGAGCCGTCGTCGACGCCGATCGCGAGCCGCTGCACGAGGCGGCCGTCGGCCGCCTCGACCCGGATCGTCGGCGGGTCGGTCGAGACCGTGACCTTCGACGTGCCGAGCGCGACGGTCCCCGGCCCGTCGAGCGTCGTCATGCGGAGTGCGGGCTCGCCCCAATCCCGATCGACCAGCGAGCCATCGCCCGGGATCGGCTCCGCCCGCCCCTCCACGATCGACCGGACGGTGATCCGGAGGAGGTGGTCGCCGATCGGGGTCAGGGCCAGCTCGACGTCCTTGCCGGCGACCCGCAGCGGCCCGGCGTCGACGCCCGCGGCCACGGCGTCACGGCCGAGGGCCGCGACGGTGCCCGCGGTCCCGAGCCCTCGCAGGACGACGCGTCGCGAGATGGACATGATCGCAAACCTCCCGGGGATCGGGGAACGCCCCGGCTCAATGGCCGGGGATCGGGCCGTAGAATCGCCAGGAAGGCGCCGCGTCGCGTGACAGGGGCTCGTCGGTCAGGAGGGCGCGGACCATGGCGATGGGGATGCTGCCCCCCTTGAGGACCGCGTCGTGGAAGGCGCGATCGGTCATCTTGCCCGACTCGACGAGCTCGCGATGCAACGCCCGGAGCTGGAGGCCGCCGAGCAGGTACGCGGCCTGGTAGAGCGGCTCGTACGAGCCGTTGAACGACCGCCGGACCTCGGCGATCGCGTTCTCGCGCTCGTGGCCGAGCCGGTTCACGAGCAGGTCGATGCACTCCTTCGGCGACATCCGGCCGAGGTGGAAGCCGAGCGAGAACTTGATCCGGGCGCAGCGGTGCATCCGCCAGAAGAGGGCGCCGACGCGGTCCTCGGGGGTCTTGTGGAAGCCCCTGTCCCAGAGCAAGAGCTCCCAGTACAACGCCCAACCCTCGCCCCAGAAGGGGGTCGAAAACGGCTCGCGATAGGTCCTGTACCGCGACGTCATGAAGCCCTGGAGGTGGTGGCCGGGGATCAGCTCGTGGAAGACCGTGGCGCGGGCGAAATGGACGTTGTTGCCGCGGAGGCTCATGAGCTTGGCCTCGTGCGGCATCGCGTCGGTCGGGAACGACACGCTGATGACCTCGCCGCCGGTGAAGAACGGGTTCACGAGCTGCCGCTCCGGCGACATCATGACCATCCGCCACGACTCGCGGCAGAGCGGCGGCACCGTCACGAGCTCGTGCTCGTCGAGGTATTCGACCGCCTCGGCCGCGAGGTCGCGGATCAAGGCCGGCTGCTTGCCGGGCTCGACGTAATCGTCCTTGACCCGCTCGAGGGCCGCGCGCCAGTCGTCGCCGAGTTTCATCTCCCGCGCGGCCTTCTTCATCTCGGCCTCGCACCAGGCCAGCTCCGCGTCGGCGATGGCGATCAGCTCCTCGGGCGAGTACGGGATCATCTCCGCCTTGAGCTCTTCGACCAGGGCCTCGCGGCCGATCGGCTCGCCGACGATGTCGCGGCCGTCCTCGCGCGCCGAGGCCGACGCCCGCGACGCGGGGATGCCGGCGCGGTCGCGGAGGGCGGTCGCATAGCCCTGGAGGGCCTGGTCGGCGGCCTTGTAGGGCTCGCGATCCCACCAGGAGAAGAGGGGGTCGTAGCCGTTGTAGAAGCCGAACCACGAGCGGAGGGCCTCGCGCAGGGCGTCGACCTCCGCCATCGCTCGACGGGCGACGACCTTCTTGAGCGTCGAATCGTCCTTCGGCCGCGCCTCGAGTTCGCGACGTGCCTTCTCGACCCGTTTGGCCAGGTCGGTCAACGTCCCCGCGACCTTCGACCACTCCATCGCCTTCAGGTCGCGGCGCGACTGATCCAGCTCGAAGATCGTCGTCGCGAACGGGACGAGGGGCGCGACCTCGGCGCGCTCGCGGGCCCGGCGGTCGTTGCCCCAGAGTTCGCGATCGATCGATCCCTTCAGGAGCAGGTAATCCACCTTGCCGTCGCGGTCGAGGGCGTCGAAGTCGAGCGTCTCGAGCCGCGACCGCCAGTCGCGGTCGAAGGCCGCGAGCCGCTCGTCGCGCCCCGGCGAGCCGGCCGGGGGCCCGGAGCGCAGGACGCTGCGGCGATCGGCGCGGTAGCGCTCGATCACGCCGCGGAGGACGCTCCGATCGGAGTTCAAGTCGTCGAGGTCGAGCCCCTTTGCGCTCGACGGAGTCGGCGCGGTCTTCCCGTCGGCCGACGTGAGGGTCAACGACGCCTCGCGCTTCACCCCCGAGTTGCGGTCCGGCGGCTCCTGGCCGAGCAGGTGCCGGACGAAGAAGTCTTGCAGCTTCCGCTGCCCATAAACGCCCCCGTTGCCGTGGTTGGCGTTGGGGACGACGACGAGCTCGAAGTCCTTGCCGGCCTTGATGAGCGCGTCGGCCAGCCGGAAGGTCGACTCGGGCGGCACGTTCGTGTCCAGCTCGCCGACGATCAAGAGCAGCTTCCCGCGCAGGCGGTGGGCGTTGTCGATGTTCGACGACTCGGCGTACCACGGGCCGACGGGATATCCCATCCACTGCTCGTTCCACGAGGCCTTGTCCATGCGATTGTCGTGGCAGCCGCATGCCGAGACGGCCACCTTGTAGAACTCCGGGTGGAACAGGACCGCCCCCGTCGCGTTCTGGCCGCCGGCCGAGGTCCCGTAGATGCCGACCCGGGAGATGTCGTACCACGGGTACTTCCGGGCGACCGCCTTGTGCCAGAGGATGCGGTCGGGCAGGCCGGCGTCCTTGAGGTTCCGCCAGCAGACGTCGTGGAACGCCTTCGAGCGGTTGGCCGTCCCCATCCCGTCGATCTGCACGACGACGAAGCCGAGGTCCGTCAGGCTCGCGAACCTGTTGTTCGGCGCGAAGCTCTTGGGCACGAACGACCCTTGCGGCCCCGCGTAGATCGACTCGATCACCGGGTACGACTTGCCCGGGTCGAAGCCTTTCGGCCGGCAGATGATGCCCCAGATGTCCGTCTTGCCGTCGCGACCCTTCGCCACGAACACCTCGGGCGCCTCCCAACCGCTCGCCTCGAGCGCCGAGATGTCCGCCTCCTCGAGCCGGCAGACCAGACCGCCGTCCTCCGCCCGGCGCAGGTCGTGGACCGGAGCCATGTCCACGCGGCTGTACGTGTCGATGAAATACGTCCGATCGGGCGACCACTGGACCGAGTGGTTGCCGTCCCCCTCGGTCAAGGCGACCAGGCCAGTGCCCTCGAAGTTCACGCGGTAATACTGGAGGAAGTACGGGTCCTGCCCCGCGACCTTGCCGCCGGCGTGGAACCAGACCTGCCGGCGATCCTCGTCGATCCGGTCGATGCCGCGGACGACGTACTCCCCGCTCGTGATCGCGTTCTTCGTCTCGCCCTTCTCGGCGTCGATCAGGTACAGGTGCCGCCAGCCGTCGCGCTCGGAAACATAGATAATTTCATTAGATTTTTCGAGATCATTGACGAGTTCGAGGCCGAGGTTCTCGGCGTGGGCCGACCAGATGAAGGTGTCGGTCTTCTCGTCGATGAGGTTGCGCGACGTGCCGGTCTCGGCGTCGATCTCGATGAGACGGAATCGCTGGTGGCCGCGGTCGCGTTTCTCGATCGTGAGGCGCCGGCCGTCCTTCGACCAGCGTGGTCGCGGGGCGCCGTGGTCGATGCGCTCGACCTCGGGCCGGATCGCCTTGCGGGTCTTCACGTCGAAGAGGACGAGCTCGAACGTGTCGAGCCTGTCGCCGGGCAGGTCGTAGGGCCTCGATCGGAATTGGGCCCGGCCGCCGCCGGGGGGGGACGACTGGATCAGGAAGACCTCCCTGTGATCGCCCGGCTCGACGCGGAAGGCCGCGATCGTCTTCGAGTCGGGCGACCACGAGGGCCGGGCGTAGGCGAGGCCCTCCTTGCCGTCGTCGCTGAGCCGGACCTCGTCGCCGTCCCCATCGGGCTTGAGGAACAGGTTGTGGTCCTTGAGGAACGCCGTCCATTTCCCGTCCGGCGACCGGACGCGATCGCGGGGTCCATCGTTGAAGGGGCGCGATCGGGGGAGTCGTCTTGTCTCCGGCTCGACCGCCGGGGGCGTGGCCGATCGGGACAGCTCATAGGATTCGAGGTCGCACGCCCAGTTCGTCTCGTCGACCCGGAACTTGAAGGACTTGCCCCCCGGCAGGAATTCGATCGCGGCGAAGGGCAAGCGATCCGACTTGGCCTCGACCCCGGCCTTCCTGGTGAGGGCCCCGGCGAGCCTCGCGTGGTCGAACGCGGGTCGACGCTCGCCCGTCTTCGCGACGACGAGGAGGAACTCCTTCGCGCCGCCGGGGAGGTCGTTGCGGTACCAGAAGCGGTCGTCGCCGTCGAACCAGTGGGGCGTGATGCGGAGCTTGAACGCGAGGTTCGACCGCGCCGACGCCCCGCCGCGGCCCTGTTGCGGCGCCGCCCACGGGTCGCCCGGCGGCGGCCCGAGCCCGACGTCCTCGCCCGCCGGGGCCATGGCGGCGATGACGAACAGGAGGATGGCCGGCGCGGCGAGTGTTGCCTTCGAAAAATGGGATGACATCGAGGGTGCGCCTTTCGACGGCGGGACTACGGGCGGGTGGTCGGCCAGCCTCGGGGGCGAGTCGAATTGTCCCCCGCCCGCCCGCCGCGATCAAGCGGCCGGCTCGCCCTCCGCTCGCTTGGCCCCGGTCCGCGACGACGCACCAGCCGAGACCATCCCCGTCCATAACGCAGCAGGCGGTGCGTCGTCGCGGACTCGACGCACCCTACGGGTCTGTTCGATGTGGCGTGGGCGGAAGTGGAGGTAGGCCCATGTCCAACCGAGCAGAATCCGCTTGCCCGTTAGTAATATGATAGATGTAAATCGAATAGCCAGCCCGGGCGATCGGGGTGAACCTACGGAAATACTCGTAGTCGCCGCGGGCCGCCGGCTTCCTCCCCCCGTGACCGTCAGCCACATCGAAAGAGAGACCGCGGAGGAGTGTGACGCTGACGGCGAAATAGCCGGGGACAGGCCCGAAACGGGCCTGATAGGGCTGGTCGCCGCGGAACAAGTAATTAGGAGCCCCCGGCGCGGGGTAATAGTCGATTCCGAGGGTCTTCGGGTCGAGCATGTTGAAGTACGCCAGCCCAATGGGTCGCGCCTCCGGGTGCTGCCGGAGCCATCGCTCCAACTCGAAGAGATCCTGCCCCCAATCGATGTTGCTGTCGATCAGGTGATCGTGCAGGGCCGCCGCATCAAGATAGCGATTTGGCGTAGCTTGCGGGGAGATCGCCGGCGTACAACCGAATCC
>DASZMJ010000666.1:0-19394 GCA_035551935.1 Isosphaeraceae bacterium | reverse complement strand
TGGTGGAAGGCAGCGGGTCCGTCGCTGGGCATGATCGAGTCCGTCGGGGATCGGTGCGGGGCCTTGTGGAGGATTCGGTTGTACGCCGGCGATCTCCCCGCAAGCTACGCCAAATCGCTATCTTGATGCGGCGGCCCTGGCAAGGTCGGCGAGTGGAACACCCTGGAGATCACCCTCAGGGGGCCCCGGATCGAGGTCTCCGTCAACGGCGAGAAGGTCACCTCGTTCAACCCCGACACCGACCCCGTCCCCCCCGCACCAAGGACTACGAGCCCGAGCGCGGCCCGCGCCCCCACGCCGGCTACATCGGCCTCCAGAACCACGGCAACGAGAAGGGCAGCGAGGTCTACTTCAAGGAAGTCTCGGTCAAGTCACTGTAAGAAAGACGAATAGATTCGTCACAGAGGACACAGAGAGCACAGAGAGCACAGAGAAGAAAAGAAGAGAATTAACATTTTTTAATAAATTCTCTTCTTTTCTTCTCTGTGCTCTCTGTGCTCTCTGTGGCGAATCTCTTCATGACAACACAGCCAGCACCTCGGTCTGGAGGCCGCCGGTGATGTGGACGGTGCGGTCGGCGGCGATGAAGGCGTTGACCTCGCTGCGGACGCCGAACTCGGGCAGGTAGATGCCCGGCTCGATCGAGAAGCCGGTGCGAGGGAGGACGAGGCGCTCGTCGCGGGTCTCGAGGTTGTCCATGTTGGCGCCGTTGCCGTGGATCTCGCGGCCGATGCTGTGGCCGGTCCGGTGCACGAACGCCTCGCCGTACCCGGCCTCGTCGATGACATTCCGCGCCGCATCGTCGACTTGCCAGCCTTGCAACGACCGACCGGCGGCGAAGGCGTCTTTCAAGAGGGCGATCGCCGCGTCGCGGGCGCGGGCGACGATCGCGAAGATGTCGGCATATCTCTGGGGGACCTCGGCGCCGACGAAGCCGACGCGGGTCAGGTCGCTGTAGACGGAGCGGGGGTCGTCGACGCGGGCCCAGAGGTCGATGAGGACGAAGTCGCCGCGGCGGATCGGCGTGTCGTCCCTGGGGTCGGGCTCGTAATGCGGGTCGCCGCTGTGCGGGCCGACGCCGACGATCGGCGGGTGGTGCGTCACGAGCTCGAGGCGGGCGAAGTGGTCCATGATCGCCGCCTGCACCTCGGCCTCGCCGATCGCGCCGCCGTCGCGCGTGCGGTCGGCGATGAGTTTCCAGGCCACGTCGAAGGCCGACGTCGTCCCCCGCTCGGCCTCGAGGTGCATCCACCACTGGTCGTCGTCCCAGGTCGCCTCGAACATCTGGATCAGGTCGCCGGACGGCACGACCTCGACCCGGCACGACCGCACCAGCTCGACGGTGCCCGCGTCGACGCGCGCGATGTACGGGATCGCGTTCCTCGGCGCGTACTCCATCGCCACGCGCCCCCGGCCCGCGACCATCGCCGCGACGCCCGCCTCCAGTTCTTGCCAGCGCAAGTAGATCGTCTTATCGCCCGGCAGGTGGTCGAGCGCCTTCGGCTCGATCCGGTGGACGAGCTTGTGCGGCGCCCCCGAGGCGGGGACGAAGTAGAAGAACCGCCGCGAGTTCATCGCCCCGTCGTCGATCCCCAGCACCCGCCGGGCCAGCGGGTTGCTCCCGCGGAAGTCGTACAGGAGCCAGCCGTCCAGCCCGAACTCGCGCAGGGCCGCTTGCGTCGCCGCCAGGTCGAACATCGTCGGTCCCTCAACTCCACTTCGGAGGCCCATCCCGATGGATCGCGCCGAGCAAGCGTGGCATAACGCGGCGCGTGCGGTCAAGCCCGCCCTCCGGGGCCCTCACGAGGACGGCCGCGCCCCGCGCCGACGGATCGCCTCGACCTGGGGCGCGGGACGTCGGAAGTCGTCGCGGGGCTGGATCGAGAGGAGGTCGGACTTCGGCCACCAGTCGCCCGCGGCCCAGTAGCACGAGTCCATGCCGATGCGATCGAGGGCGTCGAGGAACGGCCCGAGCACCCGGAGCCAGCGCGGGTCGTTGCCCGGGACGCCGAACTCGCCGAGGAACCCGCTCACGCCGTTGACGGCGCACCAGCCGGCGAACTCGACGAGCCGCCGCACACCCCGGCGATCGAGGTCCTTGTCTTTCGCCAGTTCTTCATCATACGAATGCTTGTACTGGCCGCTGAAATCGGCGTCGAAGTAGCAGTGCGCCTCGTACGCGACGCGGCCCGACGGGTCCTCGACCCAGGGGGTCGGGCCGTTGACCCGGACGAATTTGTCGGAGTTCGACCAGCTCTCGCCCGGGACGACGACGAGCTTTTGATCCCCCTCCGCGCGCACGGCGGCGACGGCCGCGCGGCTGATGGCCTTCCAGTCCGAGCGTCCCATGTCGTGCGGCTCGTTCATGAGCGCGTACGCCTCGACCGCCGGCTCGTCGCGGAAGGCGGCCGAGAGCCGCCGCCAGAGGTCGGCGAAGTGGTCGCGCGTGACGGGGACCTCGTCGCCGACCTTGCCGTCGATCACCGCCTCGACGATCTTCCCGCCGCGCCGGAGGCGATAGCGGCCGAAGTTGTGGACGTCGAGGATGACCGTCGCCCCGTGCGTCTTCGCCCGACCGACGACCTGCCCCAGCCGTCCCAATTCGGCCCCGTCGAGCGCCTCGCCGAGCCTCGGCTGGATCCGTTCCCAGCGGAACGGGACGCGCAGCGGCGTGATCCCCAGGTCGGCGAAGTAGGCGACGGTACGTTCGGAATTATACGTATAATCCTTGCCGAATTTCCCCGGGTCCTCGTTGCAGAACGACGCCCCCGTGCCGAACTCCGCCCCCGCCAGCGACACCCCCCGCCTCGGCCCCTTGCCCGCGTCGTTCCGCCGCGTCACCTCGACGGCCGCCCCTGCCAATCCCGACGCCCAACCGGCCGCGCCCGCCAGACCCGCCAGGAACTCCCTCCGCCCGATCATCTCCGCGCCCCCCTTCGGCCCCGATCCCCGCCCTCCCTGTAACACCCCCTCCCCCGCCGCACAAGCCCCCGACCGCCCCCCTTGGCCTCGCAAACCGCGCCGCCTTGCACTCCATTGACCTCCGCGCCGGCGTGGCGGAACAGCAGACGCCGAGGACCTAGAGTTCGCCGAATTCTTTTTCGGATATCTACGGTGATGGCGCAGGGTAGTTGAATGGGGTGCCCGATCACAAACGGGGCCAGAGACTTACGACGATCTACGGCCCTGCCCCGTGGGCTGCTCCGTAAAGGCTGATGCGACAGCGGGTTACGTCGGTCCGTTCAATCACCCTGCGCCACCACCATATCTACCCGCAGGACGATTCTTCTTGTAAACTTCCGTTCGATCCCCGATCTCCAATAGCCTGGCTCCGATCCTCGGCGCCTCCTCCGGCAACCACGACGGTCCGGCGACTCGTACGGCCCTGCTCGACGCACCAAGGCCCGCACCAACCATGGCCTCCGCCACCCATGCCGCCCTCGATCGCGACCCGCGCCGCGGGGAGGGGACGAACCTCCAGTTAGTCGGCTTCCGCCTCGACGACGAGGAGTACGCGATCCCGATCACGAAGATCCGCGAGATCATCCTGATGAAGCCGATCACCCGGCTCCCGCAGGTGCCGGCGTTCATCGAGGGGGTCATCAACCTGCGCGGGGCGGTGATCCCGATCGTCAGCCTGAGGAAGCGGTTCGGCATGCCGGCGCGCGCTCGGCGACGAGACCCGCACGATCGTCGTAACCGTCGGCGACCAGACCGTCGGCTGCGTGGTCGACGCGGTGACTCAGGTGATGCGGATCGCCGCCGACCAGCTCCAGCCCGCGCCCGCGTCGGTGCTGGTGATCGCCCACCGGTTCATCGCCGGCCTGGCCAAGATCGACGACCGCTTGCTGATCGTCCTGGAGATCGAGCAGCTCTTCGACCCGGCGGAGCTCGACGTCCGAGCCAGCCCGGGATGAACCGCCGAGGTCCCCGGCCGGAGAAGGCACCACCATGAGCGAGCAACAGCAGGCCCCCGGTGCGCCGTCGGGCCCCTCGAACATGCCCAGACAGGCCCGGCTCTCGAACGGGTCGGGTCGGTTGCCGACGAGGTTCCGCGCCGGGAAGCGGCGGCGGCCGGGGCTGGTCGGCGACGATCCGCCGGTCGCGACCGCGGAGGACGGCCTCGCCGCGGTCCCGGTCGAGGCCGCCGACGGGGCTCGGGCAGACGCCCGCGCCTTGATCGATGCGGTCGACGCGATCACCCGCGCGGGGACGGTCGACCGCGTGATCCGCTCGACCCTGGACGCCGTGCGCGGTTCGTTCGGCTGGGCCTACGGGTCGTACTGGACGATCAGCCCGGAGCACGACGCCCTGGTCTTCGCGCTGGAGTCGGGGACGGTCGACGAGGAGTTCAACCGGGTCACGCGGTCGGCGCGGTTCCGGAGCGGCGAGGGGCTCAACGGCCGCGCCTGGAGGCAGCGCGACCTCTTCTTCGTCGAGGACATCGGCGAGCTGACCGACTGCTGCCGCGCGCCGATCGCCCGAAGGGCCGGGATCAAGTCGGCCGTCGCCCTGCCGATCCTCCGCGGCGGCGAGGTCGCGGGGACGCTCGACTTCTTCGCGTTGCGGTCGCTGGCCCTCTCCCCCGAGCGGCTCGATGCGCTGCGGGTGATCGCGCGGCTGGCCTCCGACAAGATCGACGTCCTCGGCCGCCAGGCCGAGATGACCCGGATCGCGCAGATGATCGAGAACGCGCCGATCAACGTCATGTACGCCGACCGCGACCTGACGCTCCGCTACATGAACGCGACCTCGGTGCGCACGTTCAAGCGGCTCGAGCAGCACCTGCCGATCAAGGCCGACCAGATGCTCGGCCGGTCGATCGACATCTACCACAAGGACCCCGAGCACCAGCGCCGGCTGCTGGCCGACCCGCGGAACCTGCCGATCACGAGGATGATCCGGCTCGGGCCCGAGTACCTCGACCTGACCGCCGCGGCGATCGTCGACGCCGACGGCACGTACCTCGGCCCGATGGTGACGTGGGAGCACTCGACCGAGAAGTACCAGACGTTGCAGCGCGAGGCCGACAACGCGGCCAACACCGCGGCCGTCAACCAACTGCTGCTCGCCCTGGCCAAGGCCGGCGGCGCCCGCGAGGCGCTGGCCGCGGCCTTGTCGACGGTCCGCGAGGCGTTCGGCCTGTCCTACGGGTCGTACTGGGAGGTCGACCCGAAGGAGAACGCCTTGCGGTTCGTCCACGACTCGGGGACCGTCAGCGAGGAGTTCCGCCGCGCGACCGCCGAGGGTCGGTTCCGCGAGGGGGAGGGCCTCAACGGCCAGGCCTGGCGGGCGCGCGACCTGGTCTTCGTCCCGGACCTCGGCGAGATGTCGAGCTGCTCGCGGTCGGCCCCGGCGCGGCGGGCGGGCCTGAAGTCGGGGGTCTGCCTGCCGATCGTCATCGACGGCCGCGTCGCCGGCACGCTCGACTTCCTGGCCGACCGGCAACTCGAGCTGTCGCCGGGCCGGATGGAGGCCCTCCGCAGCATCGGCCGGCTGCTCTCGACGGCGCTGGAGCGGGCCGAGCAACGGGCGCGGGTCGACGCCGAGAAGAAGGACCTCGAGGCGAAGGTCAACCAGCTCATGAAGGTCGCGCAGTCCGCCGCCGCCGGCGACCTGACCGTCGAGGTCGAGGTCAAGGGGGGCGACGACATGGGCCGGCTCGGCGGCGCCCTGGGCAAGATGATGGCCGACCTGAAGTCGGTCATCGGCCAGGTCATCGAGTCGGCCAGCCAGTTCGCCGAGGGGGCCCGCGTCGTCGCCGAGAGCGCCAGCTACCTCAGCGAGTCGTCGCAGAACCAGGCGGCGACCGTCGAGGAGATGTCGGCCTCCGTCGAGCAGCTCTCCCGCGCCATCCAGGAGATCAACCAGAACGCCTCCTCGGCCAGCGGCCTGGCGGCCAAGGCGGCGCAGATGGCCAGGCAGGGGGGCGAGGCGGTCGGCCAGGCGATCGAGGCGATGGTCCTGATCAAGAAGTCGAGCGAGCAGGTCACCGACATCATCCAGGTCATCAGCGAGATCGCCAGCCAGACCAACCTGCTGGCCCTGAACGCCGCGATCGAGGCCGCCCGCGCCGGCGAGCACGGCCTGGGCTTCGCCGTCGTCGCCGACGAGGTCCGCAAGCTCGCCGAGCGCTCCAGCGCCGCGGCCAAGGAGATCACCACGCTCATCAAGGAGTCGACCCAGCGCGTCGCCGAGGGGGCGCAGCTCTCGGAGAAGGTCGGCCGGTCGCTCGAGACGATCGTCCAGGGGGTCAGCGAGACCGCCGAGAGCATCGCCAAGATCGCCCACGCCACCCAGGAGCAGTCCGGCGCCGCCGAGGAGGTCAGCAAGGCGATCCAGGACGTCTCCAACATCACCGAGACCAACGCCTCCAGCTCGGAGGAGCTCTCCGCCAGCGCCGAGGAACTGGGCGCGCAGGCGGCGGCCCTGAAGGGCGTGATCTCGGGCTTCAAGGTCTGATCGAGGACGTCGCGTGACCCCCGCCAAGCCGCTCGCCGAGCTGACCGACGACGAATTCGGGCGCTTCCGCGCCTTGATCTATCGCGTCGCCGGCATCCGGATCCCGCCGACGAAGCGCGTGATGGTCTCCAACCGGATCCGCCGCCGCCTCCGGGCGACCGGCATCGGCGGGTTCTCGGCGTACTACGCCCACCTGACCTCGGCTGCCGGCGGCGGCGAGATGCCGCGGTTCCTCGACGAGATCACGACCAACGAGACCTACTTCTACCGCGACCCCCACCACTACCAGTGGCTCGCCGATTCGTTCCTCCCCGAGGTCGCCCGGCAGGCGCGGCTCCGCCGGCACCCGCGCCGCCTCCGCTTCTGGTCGGCGGCGTGCAGCACCGGCGAGGAGCCGTATTCGATCGCGCTTAAGCTGCTCGCGTACCGTCCCCAGCTCCCCGGCTGGTCGCTGACCGTCCTGGGGACCGACCTCAGCACGGCCGCCCTCGACGCCGCCCGGGCCGCCTGCTACGACGAGAAGGCCGTGCGGCTCGTCCCCCCCGACGAGCGCCGGACCCGCTTCGACCACGACCCAGTTGCCGGCCGCTGGACCCTCAAGCCCGAGGCCCGTGCCCTCGTCTCCTGGAAGGCCCACAACCTGATCACGCCCCTACGCGAGGAAGAGTTCGATTGTATCTTTATTAAGAACATCCTGATCTATTTCGACGAGGACTCGAAGCGGGTCGTCGTCGGCCGCCTGATCGACCTGCTGGCCGAGGGGGGGTTCCTGGTGGTGGGGCCGACCGAGGGGATCCACAAGATGCTCGACGGGCTGGTCCGGCACCGGCCCTGGCTCTACCAGAAGCCCGGCCGGCACGCGGCCGAGCCGTCGGGCCGCGTCGGCCCCGAGCACCGTCGGGCCGCCGACGGCGCGTGAGACCCGCGACCCGACGGAGACGACCCGATGCCGGGCTTCGACCTCGCGGAACTGCTGCCCTACTACCTCGACGAGACCGACGAGCAGGTCGTCGCGATGGGCGACGCGCTGCTCCAGCTCGAGCAGGACCCGGCCGACTCGAAGGCGCTCCAGGTCATCTTCCGGATCGCGCACACGGTCAAGGGCGCCTCGACGGTCATGGGCCTCGACGACGTCAAGGAGCTGACGCACAGCCTCGAGACGCTCTTCGACCAGTTCCGGAGCGGGGCCCGGGCCCTCGATCGGGGGGCGCTGGAGCTCTGCTTCCGCTGCCTGGACGACCTCCGCGAATACCATCGCCAGCTCCGCGACGTCGGCGAGGGCCTGGTCGACCTCTCGGCCCGGAACGCCGCGTTGCTGGTCCACCTGGAGCGGGCCGCCTCCCCCCCGGAATCGTCCCC
Organism: Isosphaeraceae bacterium; assembly: GCA_035551935.1. Classification (GTDB taxonomy): domain Bacteria; phylum Planctomycetota; class Planctomycetia; order Isosphaerales; family Isosphaeraceae; genus DASZMJ01. Next base: position 11,573 of record DASZMJ010000666.1, on the reverse strand, counting down.
GACGCCCGCCCCGCGCGCCGAGCCGACGATCGAGCCGTCGCGGACCTCCGGGACGATCCGGCTAGTCGCCGAGTTCGAGCCGAACCTGCCGTGGCCCGACATGAAGGCCAAGCTGATCCTCAACCGCCTGGCGGGCCGTGCCCGGGTCGTGGCCACCGACCCGCCGGTCGACCGGCTCGACGAGGCCGAATCGCTGCCGAGCTTCACCGTCTGGCTCGTCGCCGAGGGGAGCCCGGACGACCTCCGCGCCCTCGCCGATGTCGACGGCGTCGTCGGCATCTCGATGGCCGCGGGCGAGCCCCCCGAGGTCGTCGTCGCCAGCCCCGCCGAGGCGACCGCGACGGCCGGGCCGGCGGTCGCGGGGCCGCCCGAGGGGGATGAGCCCGGCCCTCCGCCGACGAGCCACCCCACCCCCGAGGACGCGCCGACGATCGAGGCGCCGAAAGGCCCCGAGGCGAGGGTGTCTCGGGTCGCCGAGACCCTCCGGGTGGACGTCGACCGGCTCGACCAGCTCATGAACCTCGTCGGCGAGCTGGTGATCAACAAGGCCCGGTTCGGCCAGATCGTCGGCGGCCTCCGGGAGCTGTTCCGCGGCTCGAACGCCCGCCTGCTGGCCACCGAGACGCGCGACCGGCTCGACAGCGTCGCGCGCGACCTCGACAAGCTCTCGACGCGCGACGGGTCGGCCGATGGCGCCCTCGACCGCTGGTCGGCCCAGTTCCGCCGGCTCCGCGAGAACCTCCGCGACATCCTGGCCGAGCTCGACCTGATCCACCAGGGTCGCGAGCGGCTCGGCGCGCTGTCGGAGGCCGTCCACCACCTCGGCCGAGTCACCGACGGCCTCCAGAAGGGGGTCCTCGACACCCGGATGGTGCCGATCGGCCCGCTCTTCGAGCGGTTCCGCCGCGTGATCCGCGACCTCAGCCTCACCTCGGAGAAGGAGGTCGCTCTGCGAATCGTCGGCGAGAAGACCGAGCTCGACAAGCGGATGATCGACGAGCTGAGCGACCCGTTGATCCACCTCGTCCGCAACTGCGTCGATCACGGCCTGGAGACGCCCGCGCGCCGCGAGGCGGCCGGCAAGCCCCGGGTCGGCACCGTGGCGCTCCAGGCGGCGCACCGGGGCAACAGCGTCGTCATCACCGTCGCCGACGACGGCGCCGGGATCGACTGCGAGCGGCTCCGGCGCAAGGTCGTCGCCCGGGGGTTGCTCGCCCAGGACCAGGCCCGCGACCTCCCCGAGCGCCAGCTCATCTCGTACATCTTCTACCCCGGCCTCAGCACCGCCGAGACGATCACCGAGGTCTCCGGCCGGGGCGTCGGCATGGACATCGTCAAGAGCCGGATCGAGCTGCTCAACGGCGCCGTCGACGTCCGCTCCGAGGCCGGCCGGGGGACGACCTTCACGATCCGACTGCCGCTGACGCTGGCGATCATGCCGAGCCTGCTCGTGCAGATCGGCGGCCCCGGGCCGGGTCTACCGCGTCCGGGGCCGCCGGGCGCTGGAGGTCCGCGGCCGGATCATCTCGCTGCTGGCCCTCGACGACGTCTTCCGCTGGGCCGCCCCGACCGCCGGCGACGGGGGCGGCGACGGGCAGGATCATCCGTTGACGGTGGTCGTCGTCCAGGACGGCGAGACGACCATCGGCCTGATCGTCGACCGGCTGCTCGGCATGCAGGAGATGGTGCTCAAGTCGCTGGAGAAGAACTTCCGGGCCGTCCCCGGCCTCTCCGGCGCGAGCATCCTCGGCGACGGCCGGGTCGCCCTGATCCTCGACGTCGACGCCCTAATCACGATGACCGCCGAGTGGGGGACGCCTCGATGACGGCGACGGCCGAACGCCTGATGATGATGATCGCCGAGCGGGGCGCCGAGGGGGCGTCGCAGGCGCTCGCGCGCTGGCTCGGCCGGCCGGTGCACCTGACCGTCAGCGAGGTCCGCCGGGTCGAGCTGGCCGAGGCCACCTCGCTGCTCGGCCCGGAGGATGAGCTGGTCGTCGCCTGCGCGATGGGGCTGACGGGCCGGCTCACCGGCCAGCTCCTGCTCGTCTTCGAGGACCGGGCGGGCCTGGCGCTGGTCGACCTGCTGCTCGGCCAGCCGGAGGGGACGTCGGCCTCGTGGGGAGAACTGGAGCAGTCGGCGGCGAAGGAGACGGCCAACATCGTCGGCTGCGCGTACCTGAACGCCCTGGCCGCCCACCTGCCGCCCCCCCCGGTCGGGTCCCCCGCCGAGGCCGCCGCGATCGTCCCCTCGCCGCCGACGTTCCGGCACGAGTTCGTCGCGAGCCTCCTCGAATTCGCCCTGTTGGACCAGGCGATCGCCGGCGATCGCCCGCTGGTGCTCTGGGCGGGGTTCGGCACCGACGGGGAGGGCCCGTGCTGGTCGCTGGCCCTGGTCCCCGGCGGCGATTCCGCCCGCGCCCTCGACGCGGTGCTGTCCCGGGTCGTCCCCGGATGAGGTGGAACCCGGCCGTGCCCCCGATCGGAGCCGATAACGCGGCGGATGTCCTCTCGGCGGGCATGGGCCAATGGGCCGTCGCCGCGTCGCCGACGAGAATCCGCGCGCTGCTCGGGTCGTGCGTCGGGGTGGTCCTCATCGACGCCCGCGGCAAGGTCGGGGGGGTGGCGCACGTTGTGCTGCCCGAGTCGCGCGGCGAGTCCGGCCAGCCGGGCAAGTACGCCGACACGGCGATCCCCGGCATGATCGCCGACCTCGAGCGGCTGCTCGGTCGCGGGCCGATCGCCGGGCGGCTGGCGGCGAAGGTCGTCGGCGGGGCCAGCATGTTCCAGGCCGAGGGCTCGATGAACATCGGCCGCATGAACGGCGAGGCGGTGGCGCGCATCCTCGAGGCCCTCCGCATCCCGATCCTCGCAAGCGACCTCGGCGGCGAGGCCGGCCGTCGCCTCGTGCTCGACACGGCGACCGGGGCCGTGGCGATACGCATCCCCGGCGGCGCCGACTATACTATCTGAGGCGGGAGGGCCACGGGATGAATCGCCTCTTGGTCGTGGACGACGCCCTGTTCATGCGGCGCTTGATCCGCGACGTCGCCGGGGAAGCCGGCTGGGAGGTCGTCGGCGAGGCCGCCGACGGCGCCGAGGCGGTCGCCTCCTACGAGCGGCTCCGGCCCGACCTCGTGACGATGGACCTGGTCATGCCCGTCATGGGCGGGCTCGAGGCGTTGCGCCGCATCCGGGCCATCGACCCTGGCGCGCGGATCGTCGTCGTGACGGCGCTGGATCAGAAGCAGGCGCTGCTCGACTCGATCCGGGACGGGGCCCTCGACTTCGTCGTCAAGCCGTTCGAGCGCGACCGGCTGGTCGGGCTGCTCCGGAAGCTCGGCGCCTCGACGTCCAACCCATCGCGAGGCGACCCGTGACGACGCCCGAGCGGGTCCGCGTGCTGATCGTCGACGACTCGGCGTTGATGCGCAAGCTGCTCGCCGACCTCCTCGGCGAGCGGCCCGAGATCGAGGTCGTCGGCAAGGCGCGCGACGGCCTCGAGGCGATCGAGCTGGCCGGCCGGCTCCGGCCCGACGTCGTCACACTCGACGTCGAGATGCCCAACCTCTCGGGCCTCGAGGCCTTGCCGGGAATCCTCGACGCGCATGAGGTCCCGGTCGTCATGGTCAGCGCCCTGACGCAGGAGGGCGCGGCCGTGACCCTCGAGGCCCTCGAGCTCGGCGCGGTCGACTTCCTCCCCAAGCCCGATCGGCACCAACTCGCCCAGCTCCGCGGCGCCCGCGACCTGCTCGTCGCCAAGGTCCTCGCTGCGTCGCGCAGCCGGGTGGTCCGCCCGCGCGGCCGCGCGGCGCGGCCCGCCCCGCGACCGGCCGCCCCGAAGGCCCCGCGCGATCCCAGCACCGCCGCCCCGATCCACCCGCCCGGTCGGCCGTCGGCTTGCCTGGCGATCGGCATCTCCACCGGCGGCCCGCAGGCCCTCAACCATGTCTTGCGAGACGTGGCGCCGCCGACCCCGCCGATCCTGATCGTCCAGCACATGCCGGCGCGATTCACCACCGTCTTCGCCGAGCGGCTCAACCGCGTCTCGTCGTTGACGATCAAGGAGGCCGAGGACGGCGACCTCCTCGCGCCGAGCACGGCCTACGTCGCCCCCGGCGGCCGGCACATGGCGATCGTCGGCACACCGGCCACCGCGCGGATCGCCATCACCGACGGGCCGGCCGTCAGCGGGCATCGGCCGTCGGTCGACGTCCTCTTCCGCTCCGCCGCCGCGACGTACAGCGCCGCCGCCGTCGGCGTGATCATGACCGGCATGGGCCGCGACGGCGTCGAGGGCTGCCGCGCCATCCTCGCCGCCGGCGGGCGCACCCTCGGCCAGGACGAAGCCACCTCGGTCGTCTACGGCATGAACCGCGCCGCCTTCGTCGAGGGCGTCGTGAACTCCCAGTTCGCCCTCGACGACCTCCCCGCCATCCTCTCCCGCTTCTCGGGCCTCGCCGACCGCGGGACCGGCGACACCCGCCATGGCGAAGGGCCTTGATCCGGGATCGTCTCGTTCCGGATTTCGAGCGGATGACAGTCTTTGCGTCCGGCCCTTCGGATCGGCGCGGTGAAGAGGCGGTACGGGCAGTACGACTGCGACTTCCACGCGGGCGGCCGACGGGTCCGGAAGTACCTTTCCGGCAACCTTGAGGTCGCCCGTCAGCTCCTCAACGAGTTCCGAGCCCGCGCCGATCGGGCCGAGTTCGGCCTGCTCGACAACGACACTCGCTCGAGGACCTCAAGGAGCAGTTCCTCAAGCATTGTCAACAGGCGCTGAAGCCGGCATCGACAAAGCGCCACCGCAACTGCCTACGGAACATCCTGCCCCGACTCGCCGCCAACCGGGTCGCCCAGGTCGTGACCCAGAACATCCTGGCCTACCGGCAGGACCGGCTCGACGTTAGGGCGTCGCCGCGGACGATCAACATGGAGGTCGGCGCGCTCTCGACCATACTTCGCTGGGGAATGAAGCATCGCCTCATCGGCAGCAACCCGCTCGACGCGTTCAGGCCGCTGTTCCACGACAATCCGAAGTCGGGTCGCGCGCTGTCCGACCACGAGGTACGTCGGCTCCTGGAGACCTGGCCGCCTCACCGGCGGGACATCTGGTATTGCTTCGTCGTCACGGGGCTCCGCCGGGAGGAGCTGGCCAGCCTGACCTTCGCTGACGTGGACAAGGAGTCGCGCGAGTTGGTCGTCCGCTCCGTCGTGGCCAAGAACCACACCGGCCGGCGCATCGCCCCGGCGGACCTTCGCGACGAACCTCATCGTCGGCGGCGCCGATCCGAAGTCCGTCCAGGAGTTGCTCGGCCACAAGACGCTCGACATGACCATGCGGATCTACGGCCAAGGTCCACCTGCAGACAAAGCGTCAGGCCGTCGCTAAGCTCTCCTACGTCGCCGGGACCCAGCCAACGGCGCACGTCGTCGAGCTCCCCGAGAAGGCGTCCGGCTGTGCAAAACCGGCCCAATAGCTCACCAAACGGTCACCGGGCCTCGAACACCGGGAGTACGCTGATCGTAAGTCGTTCACCTGCAAGACTCGCCGGCGTGGCGGAACGGCAGACGCCGAGGACTTAAAATCCTCTGGGGGGACACCCCCGTGTGGGTTCGACTCCCACCGCCGGCATTGCAAGTCGGATAGCGCCGCAAGCTGCACGTCGGCGCCAAATGGCTGCGAAATCAGTGACTTACGGCGATGGATTTCCGCGTCGGACGCGACAGGGGCTCCTTCCCCCGTCGCGCCGGAAGCCGCCGCAAGTTGTCCTTTAGCGCCTTCGGTTTGCTGCGCATTTGCTGCGCGATCGGGTGGCCCTTCGGCCGCGTCCGGGGGTGCGGCGGCGGGGACTTCGGCGACTGGGGTGGGCGCCGAGTAGGTCGGGAGGGAGGCGACGGCCCCGGCGACCTCGTGGAGGTCGGCATGGGCGTACCGGCCGATGGTCAAGGACGGCGTCGAGTGGCGGGCGAGGGTCTGTGCGACCTTCACCGAAGCCTTCGACGAGACGACGTGCGAGACGAAGGTATGGCGGAGCGCGTGGAAGTCGAGCACGCGGCCCGACTCGTCGCGGTCGGCAACCTTGGCGGCCTTGAGGTCCACGCGCAGCATGTCCGCCGTGTGCCCCGGCAGGGCGAAGATGGGGCGGCGCGGGGCCTTCCCGGCGAGCCAGGGACGCAGGCGAGTGGCCAAGTCCGCTGGGAGCGGTTGCACGTCCGTCCGGCGGTGCTTCGAGTAGGCCGCCAGGACCGTCACCGTCGGCACATCGCCATCGAGGTCGAACTGCTCGGGCATGAGCGAGCCAAGCTCGGCGGCGCGGAAGCCGGTGCCGAGGGCGAGCCGGTAGAGCATCGCCCGCTCGGGGCCGCTGATGCCCATGACCTCGGGCCCGGACTCGGCGGCCTCGATGAGCCGGGCGGCCTCGGCGGGGGGCATGGCGCGTCGCTCGCGCCGCCGGTCGGTCGCGGCGTTGAAGATGGACAGGGCCGAGAGGGCGTGCTCCCTGGCCCTGCCGTCGCGATGGAGCCAGCGCGAGAACGACTTGACGGCGCGGGCGTGGTGGTTGCACGTCTCCAGGCCGAGCTTCTCGACATCCCGGAGCTTGGCGAGGGCGGCCTGGACCTTCGTCAGGTTGATCGCTGAGATGCGATCGGCCCCCGCCATCGTCAGGATGCGCGAGGCGCGATACTTCGTCACGGCGGCGTGCTTGGGCGTGCCGCCCTTGGACTTGAGCATCGCCTCGAAGTCGTCCAGGTGGGCCCGGATCGGCCGCGCGTCATGGTCGCGATAGCGCGTGTCCTTGGGGTTGATGACGCCCGCCCGGCCGAGGGCGGAGTCGGATTCCAGCCGCCGCGCGATCTGCTCGGTCGCGGCCTTGTCGGTGCATCCCTTCCTTGTGCGCCACTTCCCGTCGGCGTCCTTGTACCGGATCATCCACGGCGTCCCCGGCTTGCCCTTGTCGGCACCGCGCTTGAAGACCTTCGCCATAGCCGTCGCCTCTCATCTCGGAATCTTGAAGTGGATACCGTTGTACGGACGTTGATCGCCGAGGTCGAGGGCGGCCGTCGAAAACCGCCCCGACCCCGCCGGGATGTTGACGGCACGCCACGCGCTCGGCGTGCTGATGCTCAAACGCGGCCCGCGTCGTCGGCCGCTGGCTGCGCGGGATCAGGCCGCGGACGTGATGGCCTTGGATCGCGCGTTCGCGTCCATCCAGGCCCGGACGGTCGATCGCCGCCAGCGCGTGATGCGGCTGCCACAGCGGAGATCGGCGGCCGGGAATGTGCGCGCGGCGAGCATCTTGTACAAGGTCCGCGTGCTGATTTGCACGGCCTCGGAGACTTCTCTGAGTCTCATCAGGTAATCGAGGTCGGCGGGGGCTAGAGCGGGGGCGCCCTCGCCCTTGGCGAGCTTGAGTCGGGCCATCGAGGTTGCCTCACTGCGGTTGGTGGTGTCCGTCTGCGGTGCGAGTTGTCGCGATACGGCGCGAGCAACGCGCGGCCGCGGGCCCGGCGCCTACGTCGGGCGGGCCTGCGGCGACTGTCGATTGAAGGGTGTCGGCGGAGGAGTGATGGGCAGGCAGAACGACTTCTCTGGCATCCCTGACGCTCGCTCGACTTCCGCGACAACGAAACCCTAGGACGGATTCCCGATATGTCAATCCATATCCCAATATGTCCAAATCCCAATCACAAGGGTCGGGTTGTGTCGGACGTAACGTGTTCGCGGCAAACAGGGTAGGCTAGAATCGACGTGATGGGACGGTCGTGCTCGACGACGGCCCGGATCAATCCTGACGACGGCGCCCGGACTTGATCTCCGTCGTCGGACTCGCAGACCCTCCACTCGGTTTCATGGGCCGCTGGCGGCGGCCGACCAGGGATGGACCGCCTCCCGGACGGCCGCGTAATTGGCGTCGAGGGCCGGCTCAAGGAGCAGCAGGGCGGCGAGGCGGCGGGCGGTGTCGCGGACGTCGCGGGCCTCGTCGACGCGGAGGGGGCGGCCGAGGAGGTCGTGCTCGCGGTAGCTGAGCCACTTCTTGATGACCTGATAGCCGCCGATGGTGTAGTCCCAGACGCGGGCGGGGACGTTGCGCCAGTAGGCGACATCGTTGAGGTAGACGTCGAGGGTGGTGGGGCCGAGATGGCGGAGGGCTTCGTCCGGGGTCAGGCCGAGAGCCTTGGCGCCGGCGCGGAGGGCGTTGAGTTCCTCGGGGGTGTAGTCGCGGGCGACGACCTTGCCCTTGCCCGGCATGACGACGCCGGCGCGTCCGGGGTGGCCCCAGCCGGCGGTGATGGCGAGGTCCCCGGCGGCCGGGTTGAGGCTCCCACCGCCGACGCGGGAGACGACGCCGACGGCCTTCAACTCGGGCCGCTGCGGCGCGGCCGTGACGCCCGGCACGGGCGATTCGGTGTCGAGCAGCGCGGCCACCGTCCCGCCCAGCCTCGCCGACGCCTCCAGGGCCTCCCGGTCGGCCGGCAGGGGGATGCGGGGCCAGTCCCCGCGGATGCCGTCGCCGTTCTCGGCGAGGTAGGCCGGCGCGTAGCCGATCGCCAGGGCGTGCATCCAGATCAAGCCGGCCGTCTCGGCATCGGGGTCGGGGTCGTCGATGCCCAGCGCGGCGAGGTAGGCCCGCGCCGCCGGAGAGAGGTTCGCCCGTTCTCCTTGCTCATCGTCCGCGTGGTCGAACCAGCCGGCCTGCGTGCGCCTGGCTTTGCCGTCGGCGACGGGGCGGTGGCGGATCGGGATGGTCACGGCGTTTGGGCGGAGAAGATGATGATCTGGCAGGCACGGGGTTGCGGTAAGCACGACCCCTTCGTCGGGGCGCTCCGCCATCATCCGCGTCACGATGAAGAGGTTGCCCTCCCACTGCTGGACCTCCAGGGACGGACGCGGCCGGTTCCAAACAGTCGGCGCCTGCGTGTAGTAGCACCATCGGACGTCGAAAGGAAAGAGAGCGAAGCGACGTATGCGGCCCCCCTCGAACCCTTCCAGGGCGAGGGCCTTCTCCCTCGCCGTCTTGGCGACGAAGCCGCCCGCATCCTCGGTCGGGCCCGATCTCAGGGCCTTCAAGGACTGCCAGTCGATCCCCCGGTCGTAATATGCCCGCATCCGACGCTCTAGCGCATCTCGATCGAATGCCATGAGCGCACCCTTGCGCTTCTCGGAGAGGCCGCTGATCGGTTCCTCGGAACACAATTCGATGATCTTTGGCCAACTTTGATAGGCCGATGTCACATCAGACGGCCGGAAGGAATAGCGGTTGTCCTCGCGCGGCGCGACTGTCGCATAGGCGGTGTCGATGTCGTCGGTCTGGAGGCTCGCCATGAGGTCCGCGCGCTTCGACACGCCCCAGAACTCGCGGTAGCGGACCACGGGCGATTCCTTCCGCTCGGCGCCGCGGACCATCAGGCCGACGGCCGTGCCGACGCGGATGCCCTCGCGGTTGTACTCGGTCGAGAAGACGCTCGGGTCGGGCTTGCCGTCGGGGGTCAGCTTGCCGGTCTCGCGGCTGTCGCCGTTGAGGCAGTCGAACCACAGCGCGTCGAACTCGGCGAGGAACCTGCGCCGCATGACGACGAAGGACGGGTCGCCGAGGTACGAGTAGTTCGAGATGTAGTAGACGACGCCCCGGCCGGTCGCCTCGGCGATCCGGCGTTCGGCGAGGCGGAAGAAGCGGACGTAGAGGTCATCGAGGTTGAACTTCTTGATGCCCCATTCGGTGTTCAGGCCCGCCTTGTACGGCTCGACCAGGCCCGCCTCCTCGGTCGGGCTGACGCCCGCGAAGGCGTTGTACGGCGGGTTGCCGAGGATGACGAGGATCGGCTTCTCGCGCTTGACCTGCTCGGCCGCGTCGCGCTCCAACTCCAACTCGGGGAACATCAGGTGTTGCTTCGCTCCCTTGGGCGGCTTCCAGCCGGTCAGGGCGTTGGTCAGGTAGACGCCGACGCGCTCCTGCGTCTTCGCCTTCCCCTGCGCGTCGGTCTCGCCCTCATCCGAGAGGGGCGCGCCGATGTTCTGCAAGAAGACGCCGAGTTGCAGGTGGGCGACGACGAAGGGCGCCGGCAGGATCTCGAAGCCGAAGACGCGCTCCATCGCGGCCCGCTTCACGTCGTCGCCGATCAGCGCCTCTTCGCCGCCCTCCTTGAGCGTCTCGTGAATCCGGCGGAGGACTTCCACCACATAGGCCCCGGTGCCGCAGCAGGGGTCCAGGACGTAGACGCGCGGGTCGGCAAGGCCGTCGGGGATGTCGAGTTCCTGGCGGAGGGCCGTATCGACGCGGGCGACCATGTACTTGACGACCTCGGGGGGCGTGTACCAGACGCCCAAGTCCTTCCGCAGCATCGGGTCGAAGGCTTCGAGGAAGGGCTCGTAGAAATACTGGACGGCATACGCCTCGTGAAACCGCTCGAAGAACCCCGCCCGGTCCACGCGGTTGAGCGCCGCGCCGGTCCAGTCGAGGACTTCGACCAGGCCGAGCGGCCCGAGCTTCGATGGCATGGCCAACTGCTCGAACAGGGCGCGGATCATCGGCACGTGGAGCGACCACGACGCCTCGTGCCAGTTGAACCGGGCGTTGCGGTCGGCGGCGGGGTGCTTCTTGCTCCAGAGCACCCACGCGGAGAAGACGCCGTAGAAGAGCGTCTGGACGAGTGTCGAGCGGAAGAAGCGGTCGCCCCGGTCGCCCTCGAACTTGATCCCCAGGGCCTCCTGGAGGGCGTCGCGGACGGTCGCCAGTGCCGGCAGGTCGCCGCCCGCGGCGCGGGCCTTCTCCTCGATGCGGGCCTTGGCGTCGCGGGCATAGGAGGCCAAGAACCACGCGACGTCCTTCGGCGTCGAGAGCGGCGCGGCGTGGAGCATGACCCGCTTGAGGTACTCGATGAACCGCTCCCCCTGCTCCGCGGCGACCTTCTCCGGCTGGCCCGTCGCCGCCCAGAAAGCGGCCTCGTCCGGGGCAAGCTTGTAGCCCTCCAGGACGACCCGCGCGCCGTCGGGCCCGCGGCCGATGAGGAGGAAGTCGCGGTAGTTCGTCACGAGGACTTGGCCGTACTTCGACCAGTACCGCGCGACCTGCTCGGTCTCGGCGACCTTGGCGACCTCATCGCCGGTCCCCTTGACCTCGATGACGCCCCGCGCCGGCACCTGCCCGAGCAACGGCGCGTCGCTCACGCCGCGCTGGGCCTGGTCGGACGTGAACAGCCCGCCGTCGGGCTCGCCGGCCCCCTGGTTCTGGATGCTGATGAGGCACCGGACGCGCGGCTTGAGCGGCTTGCCGACCGCGTTGAGCAGGTTCTCCAGGACGCCGTAGTACGACTCCTCCTTGACCCCCGCGCCGATGTGGCGAATCTCGCGCAACTCGCGGAGGTAGATGGCCAGCGGGTCCGTCATGGGGGTTCCTGTGGGCGGTGCGATCATCGCGACGGCCTGCCTCGGGGCGGCTTCGCCCCGGCGGTCGCTGGCGCGATCATGTCGAGGGGGAGGGCCCATGATCGCCGATCCTGGCCATCCAAGCAACGCCCCTAGTCGAGCGGCAGCGACCGGCGCGGCGCCGGTCGCTGCCGCCCACCCCAGC
>DASZMJ010000665.1:0-1656 GCA_035551935.1 Isosphaeraceae bacterium | reverse complement strand
GTGAGCAGCTCGAGCAGGACGGGGCCCCGGCCGGCGCGGCAATCCTCGGCCGCCGATCGGGCCGCCTGGTACACGGCCAGCACGTCGTTGCCGTCGACCGTCTCGCCCCGGATGCCGTACGTGGCGGCGCGCTCGGCGATCCGCGCGTTCCGCATCACGCGATCGACCCGGGTGGAGGCGCCATACAGGTTGTTCTCGCAGGCGAAGATCACCGGCAGATCCCAGATGGCGGCGAGGTTGACGCCCTCATGGAACGCCCCTTCGGCGATGGCCCCGTCGCCGAAGAAACAGGCGACGACCCGTCGTTGCTGCCGCATCTTGAACGACAGCGCCATGCCCGCGGCCAGCGGCACGCCCCCGCCGACGATCGCGATGCCCGGCACCATCCCCTTGTCCATGTTGCCGACGTGCATCGAACCGCCCTTGCCGCGACAGCAGCCGGTCGAGGCACCGAACAGCTCGAAGAGCATCTCCTCGACCGTCAATCCCTTGGCCAGCGCATGACCTTGTCCGCGGAAGGTCGACGTGATGAAATCCCCCGGCTCCAGGGCCGAGCAGACGCCCACCGCCGTCGCTTCCTGGCCCTGGCACTGGTGGATCGTCCCCGGCATCGAGCCCTCGAGGAACAGTAACTTCACCCCGTCCTCGAACTCGCGGATCAAGACCATCCGATGGTAGAGGTCGAGCAGGAACGCGCGGTCGTAGGAGCGCGGAGGGACCTCACGCGCCGGCGTCGCCGCGGCCCGCGCCTCGCGGTTGCGGGCGAAGAACGACCGCCGACCGCCGTCGCCATTTCCCGTCGATCGCTCGGCGGCCGCCAGGTCGGCGGTCCCCGAGGCGACCCCCGCCGCGCCCGCCACCGGGCCGACCGCGTCGTCGGAGGGCGGGACCGGGCGGGCGGCCGGGGCCGACGGCGATCCGGCCGCGGCACCCTCCGCGACATCGAACGTCGCGATGACCTGGCCGGTGGCGACCTCGGTACCGGCATCGACCGCGATCGCGTGCAGCGTCCCCGAGACCGACGACTCGATCACCAGTATCGCCTTGTCGGTCTCGACTTCCAGTAACGGCTCGCCGCGACGGATCGGCTGGCCGACCTCGACCAGCCATCTCAGCAATGTGACCGTGTCGTCCACCGTCGCCACGTCCGGCATCCGCATCACGACATCCATCTCGACCCCTCGGCAAAGGCGCTGTTTCCGCGAGCACGCGAGACCGGCCAGCCGGAGATTATACGGCCTTCCCGCAGCAGCCGAGTCCCGCGATGCGTTCGAGGACAGCGTCACGGACCGCAACACGTCCGGCCACCATGATATCTTCCGGCCCGCCGATGCCCAGCAGGCGGTGCGGGTCGGGACATTCGACGCCGATCGCCGCGCGCACGGCATCGAGATACCGGCGCTTGAGGTAAGTCCCGTAGTTGACCTTCGCCACGCCCATCGCGATCGCCTCGCGCAGGGCATCGCCCTCGATCCCGGTGCCGCCGTGCAGGACGAGCGGAACATCGACGCGTCGGCGGATCGCGGCGAGCCGATCCAGGTCCAGGCCCGCCTGGCCGCGGGTCATGATGTGGACGTTCCCCACGCTGACGGCCAGCAGGTCGACGTCCGTGGCCGCGACGAACGCCGACGCCGCCTCGGGGTCGGTCGCGGCGCC
>DASZMJ010000664.1:0-1940 GCA_035551935.1 Isosphaeraceae bacterium | reverse complement strand
GCCTTGCCTAGGAGCTGGCGGACGATCGGGTGGTCGCGGTAGGTGTATCCGCCCACGCCGACGCCGCCGGTGAGGACGAGCAGGATCAGGGCCTTCACCTTCCGCTCCAGCTTCTTGAGCCCGAACATCGGCCGCCTCCATGTGCCAGGTGGGGCGGCGCGGGCCGCCGGATCGGGCCGTTGTACCAGGATGGGCCGGTTGGTCAAGGCGGGTCGGCGGCGGGCGACTTCGCCGCGTCCTTCGATTCCATCTCCTTGAGCAGCTCGTCGACGAGCTTGTCGAGGTTTGCGCCGCGGGCGTCCATGCTGCGGATGACGCCCTTGGCGTCGAGGACGACGACGGTCGGGAAGCTGTAGACGTCGTATCGCCCCGAGATCCCGCCACCGGTCCAGTGGGGCCAGGCCATCCGTTCGGTCTCGATGGCCCGCAGCGCCGCGGCCTTCTCGTCGCAGGCGACGCCGAGCAGGGCGAACGGCCTGCCCTTCAGCCGCTCGACCAGGGCGCGTTCGCGAGGGACCTCCTCCATACACGGCATGCACCACGAGCCCCAGAAGACGAGCGCGACGACCTTGCCGCGATGGTCGGAGAGCTTCATTGGTTTGCCATCAATCGTCAGGCCGTCGATGTCGGGCGCGGGCATGCCGACCAGGGGCGCGGACGGCCCCCTCTCGACTACGCTCGGCCGCCGGATCGCTGCCAGCCGGTCGGCGGCGGCCTGGGCGAGCGACGCCGGCTGGTCGGCGAGGATGCGGGCGCTCCGCTCCACGACCGCCCGGAGCCGCGGGTCGTCGATCTTCTCCGGCGGGTGCTCGCGGAGCCGGGCCTCTTGCTTCAGGAGATTCGGCGTGACGTAGGGGACGTAGGCGTATTCGTCGATAATCTCCCGGTAGAGCCGCTCGGCCTCGCGGCGGAGCGCGGCGGCGTCGAGCATGCGAAGGCCGACGCGGTAGCCCTCGCTCTCGTTCGGGAAGGGGACGTTCCTCTCGGCCGGCTTGCCCTGCTCGTCGGTGTAACGAAGGCGAGTCGTCACCAGCCGGTCCTTGAACTTCTTCGCGTTGTCGACGGCCCCGGCCTTGCGCTCGAGGTACTGGGCCAGGGCGAATCGGGCGAGCCCCTTCGCCTCGTGCCCCTGGGCGTTGGCGTAGATCCCCTCCAGGAACGAGTCGCGCCGGCGGCTGATGATGTTGTGCATCTCCAGGCCGATCCGGGCGACCTCGGGGTCGTCGGCGTGGTGCTCGACGATCAGGTCGATCGTCCGCGACTGCAGCCCGGCGGGGTACGCGGACTCGTTGCCTCGCGTGACGAAGTCGAGGGCCCAGAGCAGGGCGTCGCGGGCGGCGGGGTCCCTGGGATTCGTCTCGGCCAGGTCGAGCATCCGCTTCGTGAACGCGAGCTGGTCCGGCAGATTCCGACGGAGGACCTCCCTGCGCTCGGCCCCGGCGGGGGCCTTCCTCGCCGCCGCGAGGGCCCGGGCCCGCGCGGCCTCGTACTCGCGGATGATCTGCTTGTAGCGCTCGGCCAGCGCCGGGTCGGCGGGCGCGGCGGCCTTCGGGGAGGCGTCTGCCGACGGCTTCGCGGGCGCGTCGTCGCCGAGGATCAGTGCGGCGACCAGGGCCGCCAGGAGCAGGGGCATCGTCGGCCTCCTTCATCGAGTGGGGAGGATCGGCCTTCGAGCCCAATGCTAACGGGACCGCCGCGGCCCGGCGAGGGGCGAACGTCTGAGGGCCGTCGCGCGCCGACCCTCAGACGCCCTTTTTGAGAACCCGTTTCCTTTAATCGCCCCGGCTTCAGAACCGCGGCTCCCGGCCCAGGGAGCGGCGGACGACGGAGAGCTGGCCGACGTGCGTCGCCTGGTGCAGCGCGATCACCAGGAGCGTGCGGCCCGTCGTGGCCATCTCCTCCTCGAACCCGGCCGGGACCTGCGCCGGCGGCCGGTCGAG
>DASZMJ010000663.1:0-2483 GCA_035551935.1 Isosphaeraceae bacterium | reverse complement strand
GGACAGGCCGCGGCCGGGGAGGGCCCCGACCGCCAGGACGCCAGGCCCCGCGAGCGGTTCGTCGAGACGGCCTACTGGAACCCGAGCATCGTCACCGACCCGCAAGGGAAGGCGAAGGTGACCTTCCGCGCGCCGATGGCGCTGTCGCGCTACGAGTTCAACGCGCGGGGGGTGACGGGTTCCGACACGCTGGTCGGCCAGACATCGGCCGAGCTGGTCGTAAAGAAGGACTTCTTCGTCGACCTGAAGGTCCCTCCCGCCTTGACCCAGGGCGACCGGCCGCGGTTCCAGGCGCGGGTGCACCACGTCGGCGCCACCGGGGCGGTCGCGTTGCGGCTGGCGGCCTATGCCGGGGGGCGAGAGTCGGTGTATCCCCGGACGCTCGACGTCAAGGCCGACGGCGTCGACGAGGTCCTGTTCGAGCCGTTCGACGTGCCCGAGGGGGACACCGTCCGCCTGACGCTGTCGGCCGAGCTGGGCGGGGTGAAGGACGAGCTGGTGGCCGAGGTGCCGATCCGCCCCTGGGGCGTGCAGGCGCTCGCCTCGGCGTCGGGGACGGCCAGCGACGACGCCAACGTCTTCGTCGGCCTGCCCGCCGGCCGATCGTACGAGGGCCCCGAGATGCTCATCACCGTCGCGCCCAGCGTGAGGCGGATGCTGATCGAGCTGGCGCTGGGGCGGGATTACTCGATCCTGCTGGCCGAGAACGCGAGCCGTGCCGCGCTCAGGACCATCTTCCCGCCGATCCCGAACACGACGGCGGATCGGGCCTCGGACCTGCTCGCGGC
Organism: Isosphaeraceae bacterium; assembly: GCA_035551935.1. Classification (GTDB taxonomy): domain Bacteria; phylum Planctomycetota; class Planctomycetia; order Isosphaerales; family Isosphaeraceae; genus DASZMJ01. The sequence goes on along the minus strand of DASZMJ010000663.1, from coordinate 1,695 downwards.
GACCTCCGCCCTGTCGTATCTGCGGACGGTCCGCGCCGGGTCGGCCCCCGAGGCATCGCGGCTGACCGACCGCATCCGGGGGCTGGTGGCCGAGCTGGTCGCGCTCCAGAACGAGGACGGCGGCTGGCCCTGGGTCTGCGTCGGCGGCCGGGAGCCGGCGAACCGCCGGCCGAGGCCGAGCGACCGGATGACCTCGGCGCGAGTCGTCTGGGCGCTGGCGTCGGCCGAGCCGCTCGGGCTGCTCACCGACGTCAAGGTGCTCGACCAGGCGGCCGCCCACCTCGAGGGCGAGTTCGCCAGGCTCAGCGGCGCCGACCGCGAGACCCGCGCGGTCTTGCTGCACGCCCTGAGCACCCATCACAAAGCGACCTTCGAGCAGGCCAACACCCTGAACCGGCTGCGGCAGGGCCTCTCCGACGCCGCGCTCGCCTACCTGGCGCTGACCCTGGCCAACCTCGATCGCGCCGAGCTGGCGAGCGAGGTGCTCGACGTCCTCGGCCCTCGGAGCAAGACCGAGTCGTCGCAGCCCGGCCGGCAGCCCCGGCGCTACTGGCCGGGGTCGAGCAGCGTGCCGGTCAACCGCGGCCCGGCCGAGGCGACCGCGCTGGCCGCGCTGGCCTACGGCCGGGTCCGGCCGCAGGCCCCCGAGCTCGAAGGGGCGATCGACTGGCTGCTGGCCCACCGCACCGGCAACGGCTGGCGGCCGCACAAGGCCAAGGGGCCCGCGCTGGCCGCCCTGGCCGCGTACTACGGCAAGGCCGCCGGCGCCGAGGACCGCTACCGCCTCGTCGTCACGGTCAATGATGCCGAGGTCCTGACGATGGAGGTCGCCGGCGCGACCGAGGGCAAGGCCGTCCTCGTCCCGCGCAAGGTGCTGAAGGTGGGCGACGCGAACCGGGTCCGGTTCTCGATCGAGGGACGCGGCACGTTCGGCTACGCGGTCACCCTCACCGGGTTCACCCGCGACTTCGCCCCCGACCAGGCCCCCGTCAACCGCAACGCGCTGATCACGCGCCGGGTCTACCTCGCGGCCGATCCCGAATTCGAAGGCAAGACCCTCCCGACCGGCTTCGGCGTCGCGGTCAGCCCCACCACGTTCGTGAACAAGGTGAGCCAGGTCGCGCTCGGGGGCAAGGCGCGGGTCGAGCTCGACGCGACGCGCGTCTACCGGAGCAACGTGCCCGAGTGGGAGCGCGAGTTCCTGGTGGTCGAGGAGCACCTGCCCGCCGGGACGACCTTGATCGAGGGCTCGGTGCAGTCGCAGGCGGTGGCGCATTCGCTCGCCGACGGCGTCCTGACGCTCTATTTCGCCCCGGACCAGTATCCCGGACGCATCCTCTACGACGTCTACGGCTACCTGCCCGGCCAGTACCGGGCCCTGCCGGCCTCGATCCGCGACGCCTACGATCCGGGCCGGTCGCACCTCGGTCCCACGGGCGAGCTCCGGGTGCTCACCCCCGGCGAGCCGGCCAACGACCCGTACAAGGCAACGCCCGACGAGCTCTACGCGCGGGGCAAGGCCCTGTTCGACGCCGGCCGGCCGGCCGAGGCCGCGGCGCCGCTCGAGGAGCTGTTCGGCGGCTACACCCTGCGCGACGACATCGCCAAGGACGCCGCGCGGATGCTCCTGTTGATCAACATCGACCAGGACCAGCCCCGCAAGGTCGTCCAGTATTTCGAGGTCGTCAAGGAGAA
>DASZMJ010000662.1:0-6074 GCA_035551935.1 Isosphaeraceae bacterium | reverse complement strand
AGGGACGAAACGAAGCCACTTCGGCAGCCCCGACGCCCCTGGAGCCGCCGCGATTGAGCCCGTGGCGGGCCTCCGAATGGGTCCTCCTGGCCGAGCCGACCCCCGCGCCGGACCCCGGCGGCGGCGGCTGGCCGGCCTGATCTAGTCAAATGAATGATTGTGAATGAATATCGGCGTCCGCAGTGCGCGCCGGCGGGGGCCTCCGTGCCGTCCGATCCGGCCGGCCCGGGAACTTTACAGCGGTGGGGGCGTCGGATACCTTGGAGGGTGGGTCGTGACCACTTCGTGACCATGTTCCGAGTCGAAGGCGCGAACCGCCGAACCCGACCGGGGGCGTCCCATGCCGCAAGCGATCGTCGATCCGGGCGAACTGCGCCGCTTCGCGCTGCACCTGAAGCGGTTCAACGACGAGCTCCACAACCAGATGACCGCGCTGCACGGCCAGCTCGTCGGCCTGGGGCAGACCTGGCGCGACAAGGAGCACGAGAAGTTCGTCGAGGAGTTCGAGCAGACGCTCACGGTCATCGGCCGGTTCGCCGAGGCGACGAATCAGCATATTCCCTTCCTCATGCGCAAGGCCGAGCGGATCGAGGAGTACCTCCAGCAGCGCTAGTGGGCCGTCGGTCCCGGGGGCGATCGAGCCATGAGCGACACGGCACGCGTCACGTCGATCCAGTCGATCCAGGACTTCCGGGAGGTGCTCTGCCTCTTCGCCGAGGAGGCGCGCAACGCCCTGATCGCCGCCGACATGGAGGCGCGGCGGACGCTCAACTTCGTGCTCAACGACCGGCTCGCCTACTGGAAGTCCGAGATCAAGCGGCGGACCGAGAAGGCCAACCAGGCCCGGATCGAGATGCACCGCAAGAAGCTGGTGCAGGCCAACTCCGAGGCCAAGGGGCTCTCCGAGGCCCGCGAGGCGTTGCGGCTCGCCCTGGCGCGGCTCGAGGAGGCCGAGCAGAAGGTCCGGACCATCGCCAAGTGGAAGCCGATCCTCGAGCACGCCATGACCGAGTACCGCGCCCAGTCGCAGCCGCTGAGCGACACCCTGCAAGGGGAACTGCCGCACGCGCTGGGCCTGCTCGAGAAGATGGTCGCGGCGCTCGAGGCGTACCTGGCCCTGGCGCCCCCGACGGCGCCTTCGGCCGCCGAGATGGGGGGGTCGTGATGAGCGAGGGGGCCACGAAACTCCAGTACGCGCTGAAGAACCTGCGGGTCCACTGGGACTCGACCCGCGAGCACTGGGAGGACGGCGTCGCGCGGGACTTCGAGAAGAACCACCTCCACCTCCTCGAGTCGCAGGCCGACAAGGCGATCCGCGGGATGCAGCAGATCGGCGAGCTGCTGGCCAAGGCCCGCCGCGACTGCTCCTGATCCGACCCCAGAAAACACGGGTGGATGTCCATGTCCGAATTGCATCTCATCGACAGCCAGGCCGCCCTGCTGCGCGACCTGACCGCCCTGGCCGCCCAGCGCGCCGCCGCCGAGTCGGCCGTCGAGGCCGAGTCCCGCGAGCGGAGCGAGTCGGGCGAGCGGTCCTACCGCAACGCCCTGAAGGGCGTGCAGGACCGCCAGCGCGCCGAGGCCGCCGCCGCCGAGCACGAGCACGGGCAGGCCCGCGCCAAGGTCCTCGCCCGCTTCGAGACCGAGCACGCCGCGGCGCAGGCCGAGTACCAGGAGACCAAGGCCAGGCTCGAATCCCAGGGCGAGGCCGCGCTCGAGGCCGCCCAGACCGCGTTCGAGGAGGCCCGGTGGCAGGCCACGACCGGCTTCGAGGCCGAGCGCGACCGCCAGAAGAAGCACTTCGACCAGATCGACCGCCAGTTCCTCGCCGACTTGAAGGTCCTCGAGCCGCTCCAGGCCACCGTCGACGCGACCCTCGAGGACTACGCCCGGTTCGTCGCCGACGCGGGCGAGGCCGAGCCGATGGCCCCCGAGTTCGGCACGGCCGAGGGGCCCTTGCCGACCATCCGCGAGTCGATCACCACGCTCGACGCGCTGCTCGTCAAGCTCCTGCACCTCGGCCTGCCGAAGTTCGTCAAGGGCTGGCTCGACCTGATGGTCGACGCCGGCATCTGGCTCCTGCTGGCCGTCGCCTTGTGGGCCGCGGGCCTGGGGAGCCTGCCGGTCCGGCTCGGGATCGCGACCGGGGCGACGCTCGTCATCGCCGTGGCGCTCCGCGTGACCCTCCGGGCCCGGGCCCGGGCGCAGGTCGCGCCGGTCTACAAGGCGCTCTGCCAGGCGCTGGCCGACTCGGTCCTGGTCGTCGAGCGCGGCAAGGGCTGGGGCGCCGCGAAGTACCAGGAGCGTCGCGACGCCCTCCAGGTCAAGCTCGACGAGCAGCTCGCCCTGGCCGGGCGCGCCCAGGGCCGCAAGGTCGCCGGCATCGAGCAGCGCCGCGACGACGAGCTCGCCAAGCTCGAGGCCCGCCATTCCGGCCTGCTCGCCAAGCTCGACCAGGTCCGCGACGACGACCTCCGCAAGGCCGACGAGCGCCGCGAGCAGGTCACGGCCGCGGCCCGCGCCCGCTACGAGGAGGACTCCAAGGCCCTCCACGACTCCTACCGCCGCCAGCGCGAGCAGGGCCAGGAACGCCGCGATACCGAGTGGAACGCGCTGGCCGACCGCTGGGGATCGGGCGTGGAACGCGTCAAGGCCGGGGTCGAGTGGATCAACGCCGAGGACCGCCGCATCTTCCCCGACTGGGCCGACCCGCTGGCCGACGGCTGGCGCGGCCCGACGACCATCCCCCCCGCCGCTCGGTTCGGGACGTACGAGGTCGCGCTGGCCGAGATCCCCAAGGGCATCGCCAAGGACCCCAAGCTCCGCGCCCTGGCCCCCGAGCGGTTCACCTTGCCGGCATTGGCGCCGTTCCCGGGGCAGGGGGCGCTGATGTTCAAGGCCGGCGACCCGGAGGGTCGCGACGAGGCCGTGCAGGCGCTCCAGGCGGTCATGCTCCGGCTCTTGACGACGATCCCGCCGGGCAAGGTCCGGTTCACGATCATCGACCCCGTCGGCCTCGGCCAGAACTTCGCCGCGTTCATGCACCTGACCGACTTCGACGAGGCCCTCGTCACCAGCCGGATCTGGACCGAGACCCCCCACATCGAGCAGCGCCTCGCCGACCTGACCGAGCACATGGAGCGGGTGATCCAGAAGTACCTGCGCAACGAGTACGAGACGATCGAGGAGTACAACCGGATGGCCGGCGAGGTCGCCGAGCCGTTCCGCGTCCTCGTCGTGGCGAACTTCCCGGACAACTTCAGCGAGTCGGCGGCGCGGCGGCTGGCCAGCATCGTCAGCAGCGGGGCGCGTTGCGGGGTCTTCACGCTGTTGAGCGTGGATACGAGGCAGCAGATGCCCTCGGGCTGCGACCTGAAGGACCTGGAGTCCCATTCCGTCCGGCTCGCCTGGAAGGAGGGCCGGTTCGTCCGCCAGGACGAGGAGCTGGGCCGTTATCCGCTCACCGTCGACGCGCCGCCCGACCCCGAGACGTTCGTCGAGGTCGTCAAGCGGGTCGGCCACCTGGCCAAGGACGCCAACCGCGTCGAGGTGCCGTTCGAGGTCATCGCCCCGTCGGCCGACCGGTGGTGGACCTCCGACAGCCGGCCCGGCATCGACGTGCCGCTGGGGCGCGTCGGCGCCACGAGGCTCCAGAACCTCAAGCTCGGCCGCGGCACGTCGCAGCACGTGCTCATCGCCGGTCGGACCGGCTCGGGCAAGTCGACGCTCCTGCACGCGTTGATCACGAACCTGGCGCTGCACTACAGCCCCGACGAGGTCGAGCTCTACCTGATCGACTTCAAGAAGGGGGTCGAGTTCCAGTCGTACGCCGTCAACGAGCTGCCGCACGCCCGCGTCATCGCCGTCGAGAGCGAGCGCGAGTTCGGCCTGAGCGTGCTCCAGCGGCTCGACTCCGAATTGAGGCTCCGCGGCGAGAAGTTCCGGTCCGTCGGCGCCCAGGACCTGGCCAGCTACCGGAACGCCAACGGCGACGAGGCCACCCCCCGCATCCTCCTGATCGTCGACGAGTTCCAGGAGTTCTTCGTCGAGGACGACAAGGTCGCGCAGGAGGCCGCCCTGCTCCTGGACCGCCTCGTCCGCCAGGGCCGCGCCTTCGGCATCCACGTCCACCTCGGCTCGCAGACCCTCAGCGGCGCCTACTCCTTGGCCCGGAGCACGCTCGGCCAGATGGCCGTCCGGATCGCCTTGCAGTGCAGCGAGAGCGACGCCCACCTGATCCTGAGCGAGGACAACTCGGCCGCCCGGCTGCTGTCGCGGCCCGGCGAGGCGATCTACAACGACGCCAACGGGATGGTCGAGGGGAACCACTTCTTCCAGGTCGTCTGGCTCTCCGACGACAAGAAGGAGCAGTACCTCCGCCGCCTCCGCGACCTCGACCGCGCCCGCAACCCCGGCGTGATCCGGCCCCGCCTCGTCTTCGAGGGGAACACGCCGGCCGACGTCCGCAAGAACCACCTGTTGATGGGCCGGCTCCGCGACCCCGCCCGCCCGGCCCGTCCCCGATCGGCGCTGGCCTGGCTCGGCGAGGCGATCGCCATCAAGGACCCGACCGCCGCCGTCTTCCGCCCGCAAGGCGGCGCGAACCTGCTCATCATCGGCCAGCAGGACGTCGCGGCCCTGGGCATCATGACCACCGCGCTGATCGGCCTCGCCGCGCAGTACGCCCCGCCCGAGCACGACGCCGACTCGACCGCGACGGGCGTCCGCTTCTACGCCCTCGACGGCACCCCCGTCGACTCGGCCCACGCCGGCGCCTTCCAGCGGCTCGTCGACGTCATCCCCCACCCGCTGCGCGTCGGCGGAGTCCGCGACCTCGCCGAGGTCGTCGGCGAGGTCGCCGAGGAGGTCGATCGCCGCTCCGAATCGCCCGACGCCGAGGTCGCGCCGATCTATCTCCTGATCAACGACCTGTCGCGGTTCCGCGAGCTCCGCAAGGGGGACGACGACTTCGGCTTCAGCAAGTTCGGCGACGAGGAGAAGGCCGCCAGCCCCGCCAAGCAGCTCGGCAACGTCCTCCGCGAGGGGCCGGCATTGGGGGTCCACACCATCATCTGGTGCGATTCCTTGAATAATGTGAATCGGTCGTTCGATCGCCAGGCGCTCCGCGAGTTCGAGCTCCGCGTCCTCTTCCAGATGAGCGCCAACGACTCCAGCGCCCTGATCGACACGCCCGTCGCCAGCCGGCTCGGGCAGAACCGCGCCTTCTTCCACAGCGAGGAAGAGGGCCGGCTCGAGAAGTTCCGCCCCTACAGCCTCCCCGACGACGCCTGGCTCGCCGAGGTCCGCGACCAGCTCCGCGAACGCCCCGTCGCCGCCGGTTGACCCCGTCGGGCCCGCATCGCGGACCGATGAATGGAATCGATGAGGAGGTCACTCCGCACGGCGGGCTCGGCTCATAGGAGATCATATGGATTTGTTGCCCACCCTACGGGGCGATCGACCGCGACCCGAAATGACCGATGATCCCCGCGATCCTCCGACCTCGCACGACGCGAACCATCGATCCTGCCCGATCCCCGGGGCACGCGCCTGGCGGCCACTTGATGCCCGAGCCGCCCCCGGCTACAATCCATCCCCACGGGCGTCGATTGGTCCGAGAATCGGCGACAGTCGCCCGAAAAACCCGGTAAAACCCGGGAAGTCGGCCGGCGGGAACGGAGGGCAAGAGGCGACGGTGAATCTGGTCAGACAATGACATGGGGCGGTAGCTCAATTGGGAGAGCGCAGCGTTCGCAATGCTGAGGTTGAGGGTTCGATCCCCTTCCGCTCCACTGGGTCCGTGTCCGCTGACGGGAGTTGAAGTGAGCATGGCCTTGCGATAGACTCCTGTGAGGTGGATCTCGGTCTCCTCGTCGGCCGCCGGGTGACTTTGCAAGGGCCCCCGGCGGCCGATTCCACGCGCCGCCGGTTGCATGCATCGGGCCGATCATATTGATGGGCCGGCCCCTCCGAATTCTCCGGGCGCCGCGCCCAGTTTCTTCACGAATCCTAAACTATGGATAGGTCGTGAGATGCGGCGAAAAAAACCGGGCGCAAAGGGTGCGCCCGGTTTT
>DASZMJ010000661.1:0-48354 GCA_035551935.1 Isosphaeraceae bacterium | reverse complement strand
GGGGGAGAAGGTCGGCGACGGCCAGTGCATCACCCTGGCGATCGAGGCCCTCCGGGCCGCCGGCGCCCACCAGCCGCCGATCCGCGGGCGCGAGGACTTCGTCTGGGGCCGCGAGGTCCCCAAGCTCGCCGACGCCCTGCCCGGCGACATCCTCCAGTTCCGCGACGCCGTCTTCAAGGGGACCGAGCCCCTCCCCGGCGGCGGCGTCCTGCACACGACGAGCAAGTACGAGCACCACACCGCCGTCGTCGCCGCCGTCAAGAAGACGCGCAAGGGCCTCGTCCTGACCATCCTCCACCAGAACGCCGGCGGCTCCGGCGCCACCCCCGCCGAGCGCCAGGTCGTCCAGGAGGGCACCCTCCGCATGGCCGACCTCCGCAAGGGCGGCACCGTCCGCGCCTTCCGGCCGGAGGCCGGGGACGAGGGTACCCGTTCACGAGTCGAGGGTGACAAGCGTGCAGGATGACGTCGAGCTGCGACCCTGCTCCGAAGGTGCTTCAGACGACCCTACCGACGCGCGTTGGGATGGTGGACGTCGCGAGCGGGTTGTTGGGGAATCCGCGGCGTGAACTCGCGGGCAACGCCGATCCGCCGGGACCCTTGATTCACGGAGGGCACGCCCCGACTCCAAGCGGACCCGCGCGGAGCTCGAACCGCGGCGGGGGGCTCATCGCTCGGGAAAGCCGAGATCGTCACCCTCGTGGATCGCCATACCGATCTGCTCGACGGACCCGCGGCGGCCGTTGTACCAGAGCCGCCAGCGGCCGTCGCCGGGGATCGCGAACGGCTTGTAGACCGCGTCGGCGTCCCACTTCCCGGCGCCGGGGCGGAGGATCGGGTTGGCGGGGTGGCGCTCCCAGCCGGAGGTCCCGTCGCGCGAGCGGGCCAGGCCGATCTGGGCGTGGTCGACGTCGCGGAAGCCGATGTAGAACATCACGTACCAGCCGCCGTGTCGGACGACCTGGCAGGCCGTCACCTTGTGCCGCTCCCAGGCCCGGGACGGATCGGCGCGGAAGATCGGGTTGTCGGCGTGCTTGGTCCACGAGAGGCCGTCGGCGCTCGTGGCATGGCCGATGGCATCCGGCTCGTACTGCTCGCCCCCCGAGTACCACATCTGGTACCGCTTCGTCTCCTCGTCCCAGAGCACGTGTGGGCACATCACCGCGGCCTTCTCCCAGGGGGCCTCGGGGGCGAGCACGGGCCGGGTCCCGGTGCGCGTCCAGGCCTTGCCGTCGGGGCTGGTCGCATGCCCGATCCACGAATGCGCGCGGGCCTGGCCGGTATACCACATGTGGTAGCCGTCGGGCCGCTTGACGACGACCGGGCGGTTGATGTCCTCCTCCCAGTCGGTCCGGGGGTTCGGCCCGAGCACGATGATGGGCGGCCCCCAGTGGACGCCGTCCGTCCCCTCGACCAGCGCGACCGCCTTCTTCGGCCGCCACGAGAACCACATGCGGTAGGTCGGTCCCTCGCGCAGGAGCGACACGTCGAAACACGTCCCCAGGTCGCCCCCCAGGACCGGGTTGTCGGCGGACTTGCGCCAGCCGGCGACCCCTTCCTCCCGGCCGTCGGCCGGCCCCGGCCCCGGCCTTGCCTCGGCGACCGCCGGCGCCTCGGGCGCCCCGACCGCCGGGAGTTTCCCCGTCAAGCGCCCCAGCCGGCCCGCCGCGGCGACCTCGACGCCATCGACGAGGACCCGTAGCCCTGCCCCACGTCCATAGCGTCGGCCGTCCCGATCGTAGAGGACCGTCAACTGCCGGCCGTGATAGGGGACGCCATCGAGGCAGAAGTAATCCCAGGCGCCCTCGGGGACCAGCGGATTGACCTCGACGGTCCGGTCCGCCCGGGGCCGCAGCCCGACCAGGCCCGTGATGACCAGGTCGCAGAACCCCGAATGGTTGTAGTCCCGCCCCCGGTCCTTGTCCGGCCGGTCGAGGGCCTGCAGGATGTCGCGCGCGAGCCAGTGGCCGGAGTCCGGGTCGAGGTCCTCGTCGATCCAGGGGACGACCGTGCCGTCGGGCCGCGTGAGGTGCTGCGCCCGGGCGTAGGACATCAGCAGCGCGAAGTAATCCTTCGTGCCGAGCGGGGACGCGAGGCCCTCCCGATTGAGCAGGTTGGCCAGGGCCACGAGCGTCTGCGTGGTGGCGTACGGCCACGACGGGCCGTTCCAGAGGCACTCGTGGTCGTGCCGCTCGTTGAACCGGGGATGCCGGCGCTCGGCCGTCGTGGGGCCGAACGGCGCGGCGAACCCGTTCGGGTCGGTCAGTTGCGCCCAGGCGACCTCCCGACCGGCGCGCGGCAGGCCGAAGTACCAGGGGATGAAGCCGATCTCCTCCCGCACGTCGACCGGCGACGTCCGCTCGCCTCGCGGGACCGTCTTGTAGAACCTCGCCGCGCCGTCCCAGAGCCGCTCCTCGACGGCGCGCCGGACCGTCTCCGCCTTGCGGCGGTACGACTCGGCCAGCTCGCGCTGGCCGGCCAGCTCGGCGATCGCGGCGATCGCCATCGCGTCGCCGTACATATAAGCGTTGATCGACGGCCGGTACCCGCTCCCGCCGATCGAATGCTCCATGCCGTCGCGGTCGTCGATCTGCCAGAACAGGCCGCTCGGGTCGCGGTGGTCTTTCTCCCACGCCTCGTGGTTGGCGATCAGGTCGGGTAGCAGGACGATCGGCAAGGTCGGGTCGCCCGAGGCCAGATAGCGGGCGTGGATCGAATCCGCGGCCCAGAAGCTGTACCGTCGCGGCTCGCCCCCCTTGCGGAACCAGAAGGCGGAGTAGTCGTCGAGGACCTTCGGGTCGCGGATCCACCGCCCCTCGCGAAGATGGTGTCCGGCGGCGCAACTGATCGTGTTGTGCTTACCCGCCCACGGGACGTCGGGGAGGAACTCGGTGACGACGAAGCCATCGGGCGTCGGCCGGATGTGCTCCTTGAAGACCCTCCAGCGGAAGTCGTAGATCGCGCGGAAGCCGGGGTCGGGGCAGTCGAAGTCCGGGACGTTCGCCGCGAGCCAGCGCCCCTCCTCGCCGCCGATCCGCGCCGCGAACGCCGAGGGATCCAGCACCCGCGCCCCCGGGCCGGCCGCGGCGGCCCACGTGACTCCGAGCGATAGCCATCCCACGAGCGATGCGAGCAGGGCCGATGTCCTCAAGGTGGATTCTCCGGATCAGGTCCCGCGTGATCGTTCGCAGACGGCCCATCGACCGGGACACGGCATTTCACGCGAGTCGGTGCCGGCGTTCAAGGTGCCTGTGTGTTCGGGGCGGCCGCGCCCGGGCGGCGGCGACCCCGGAAGCTGCGCCGCGGCCTGCGGGCTGCCCTCTCCGATCTTGCCGAGAATCCGGGTGACTTCGTTCACGAGGTCCAGAATACTCACCGAAGATGGGGCGTGCAACGAACGGACGGGATGGTCCTCGCGGAGCGCGTCGGTCCGACAACGCCGAGCGTTTATGGGCGTTGCCTCTGGCCGTCTGGCGGTTGGATCGGCTCTTGATGCTGCCGCGCCTTTTCGTTCCGGAACGAATGTCACTCTCGGCCCGTGAACGCGTACCCTGGACCGAAGCACGGCATGGCGGCTCACGGGACTACCTGTCGGCTGTGCCGGCGGCGGCGACCGGCCGGTGCCGCGGGATCTCGGCCTTGAAGTCGCCGAGGCTGGCCCACTTCAGCCGCCGGTCCAGGTCCACCTCGGCGACCGCGACGGTGCCCCAGTCCCTGGCCTGGGCGATCACCTCGCCGGCATGGTCGAAGACGGCGGAGATCATCCAGTTGCTCGAGATATCCTCGTATGTGCTGCTGACGATGTAGACGTGGTTCTCGCACGCCCGGGCACGGGCCAGGAGCGGGTTGCAGCCCCAGACCGGCCAGGCGATCACCTCGGCGCCGCGGTTGCTCAGCGCGCGGGCGACCTCGGGGAAGAACCCGTCGTAGCAGACCATCAGCCCGACCTTGCCGAAGCGGGTCGGGAAGACCGGGTAGTCGGAGCCCGGCGCGATGCCGCCCTCGACCTCGCCGCGCGGCAGACAGGTCTTGCGGTACTTGCCGACGACGGTGCCGTCGGGGCCGATGAGGACCGCGACGTTGTAGACCAGGTTCCCGTCGCGCTCCAGCAGGCCGGCCACGATGTAGAAGTTGTGCTCCTTCGCGAGCCGGCCGAAATACTCGGTGGACGTGCCGGGGACGGGCTCGGCCACCTCGTGGTAAGTCTTGCCCAGGCCGGGGTAGGTGAGCGTCTCGCCGAGCACCACGAGGTCGGCCTTCTGCCGGGCGGCCTCGGCGACGAGCGGCGCGTACATCCGTCGGTTGTCCTCCGGCGTCCGGCCCCCCGACGGCCGGAAGTGGACGGTGGCCAGCCGGACCGTCCGCGGCGGGGGCGCCGTCGTCTCGGTCAGCGACGCGCCGCGCCAGCGGACCTCGCCGCCCCTGGCCCAGCGCAGGTGCAGCTCGACGACCGCCCGGGTTGCCCGCGATGGGGCCCGGTAAGTGCCGGAGACCTCGGTCCAGCCCGAGCCGTCCTCGGCCCGCGTCGCGGGGAATTCGGTCTCGGCCATCGGGGTCGCCCCCCGGAGGTAGCCGCTGACCGCCGGCTCATCGAGCGGGACGTGTCGGCCCTCCGCGTCCCGCCAGTGGATCTCGGCCACGACGCTCCGCCGGGGCAGGTCCACCCCCTTGGCCTGGTATCGCGCATGGAATTGGTAATGGCGGCCCCCGGTGACGGGGAATGGCTTCGTCCAGTAGCCGTCCACGCCGTCGCGCCGCCCGGCCCGGATGACGAGCACCGCCTGATGGCCCGGCCCATCGCCGGACTCGCGGGCGAACTCGGGGCGGATCTCGTCGCGGGGCGCGCCCGTCGACCAGCCCCCGTCGTCCGGCACCTCGCCCGCCGCGCCGGGCCAAATCGCCGCGGCGAGGCAGGTGCCCGCGAGAGCCGTCGCGAAGATGCGACCCGGGACCCGGCCGAGTGTCATCGATCTCATTGCACACCCCGCTCTGGAACAGGTCTTCGTCGGCCGGGCCCCGGCTCCCACACCGCTCATCCCATCGTCGGGCGTTCCCGGGTCGGCGCCGTTGGTCGGAGGAACGTGAAGATACCCGAGAATCCAAGCCACACGCGATACGAGCCCCGGCCGTTTCCTGAAGTTTGCTCTGCGGCGGCCCGACCGGTCGTCGCGCGGGCCTGGCAGGGCGGCCGGCGGCGTGAGCGCTGACGTACAGCAGGGGCCGGACGGGCGATTTCGGGTGGTGGGTCGACGAACCGCGGCCCACCGGCTAGGCTCTGAGCTACGGCCGGCGGGCTACGGCCACCGGAGTCCCCGTTGGCTCTCTGCCCCGGGAGCGCGCGAACACCGAAGCACCCCAGGTCCATGGTGAGCAGGGACATGAAACCGATCCCACGCCGGAGCTTTCTGAGAGGTTCGATCACGGCCGGTCTGACGCTGGGGATGCCGCGGCTGATGCTCGGCGCCGGACCCCGGCCGGGCGGCCCGAACGACGCGGTGAATGTCGCGGTCATCGGGCTGGGGTCGACGACGGCCGTCGGGGGTGTGGGCGGGCGCGGCCACCAGCTCATCGGCCGGCTCCGCGAGATCCCCGGCGTCAAGATCGTCGCGCTCTGCGACGCCGACCGGGCGCACCTCGATCGCGAAGTCGAGGCGGCCCGTGACCACGGGGGGAAGGTCGCCGCGTATCACGACCCCCGCGAGGTCCTCGACGACCAGGGCGTCGACGCGGTGGTCATCGCCCTGCCGAACCACTGGCACGCCCTGGCGACGGTCTGGGCCTGCCAGGCGGGCAAGGACGTCTACGTCGAGAAACCGTTCTCGTACGACCTGTGGGAAGGGCAGCAGATGGTGGCGGCGGCCCGCAAGTACGGCCGCATGGTCCAGGTCGGCACCCAGAACCGCTCCAGCGCGTTCCTCCGCCGGGTGTTCGACCGCCTGCGCGGCGGCGAGCTCGGCGCCATCCGCTTCGCCCACGCGCTGGTGTACCGGGCTCGCGACGGGATCGGGTCGGTCGACGCGCCCACGCCGCCGCCGCGCACCGCGGATTACGGCCTCTGGTGTGGCCCGGCCCCCGTGAAGCCCTTGATGCGCAAGCAGCTCCATTACGAGTGGCACTGGTTCTGGGACACGGGCAACGGCGAGATGGGGAACAACGGCATCCACGTCATCGACGTGTGCCGCTGGGCCCTGGGACAGGATCGGACGCCCCCGCGCGCCCTGAGCATCGGCGGCCGGTTCGGCTTCCACGACGTCGGCGAGACGGCCAACACCCACATCGCGCTTCTGGATTACCGGCCGGCCCCGCTCATCTGCGAGGTCCGCAACGTGAGCGCCGGCAAGGGCGCGGCCTCGATGGGGACGTTCAGAGGTCGGAACAAGGGCGTCGTGGTCGACTGCGAAGGTGGCTACTTCGCGGGCGACGCCTCCGGCGGGGCGCTCTTCGACCGTCAGGGGAAGAAGGCCCGGGACCTCGAGGGGGGCGACAGCCCCAGGGCGTTGGAGCTGGCCCACCTCTCCGCCTTCCTCGCCGCCGTCCGAAGTCGGAAGGTCGGCGACCTGGCGGCCGAGGCGCTCGAGGGACATCGCTCGACGGCCTGCTGCCACATGGCGAACGTCTCCCACCGGCTCGGGAAGCGATCCTCCCCCGAGGCCGTCCAGGCCGCGATCACGGGCGACGCCGAGATGGCCGACGCCTTCGAGCGCTGCCGCGCGTATCTCCGCGAGAACGGCGTGGACCTCGACGCCAACCCGGCCACCCTCGGGCCCTGGGTGAGCCTCGACGCGGAGCGGGGCCGCTTCGTCGGCGAACTCGCCGACGCCGCCAATGCGCTGTCGCGGCGCGACTACCGCAAGCCGTTCGTCGTGCCCGATCTCATCGCGGGATGAACCCCGGCCCGAGTCCCTGCCCCACGCGATCATGGGGGGCGGGTTTCTGTTCTCCATTCGCAGAGGGGTCCGTGTGATGCAACGGCGCACGTTCCTTGCGACGGCATTGGTCGCGTCGAACGCCTCCCCCTTGCCCGCGGCCTTGGCCCAGGGGCGGTGGGACGACGCGGCCGGAATCCTCGAACGCGCCACGGCGGCGAAGCGAGTGGAAGCGGCCGTGCTGCACGTGGTTCAGGGAGACGACTCGTTGACTCGCCACTTCGGCACGGCGACCTCGGGCGACGCGATGTTCCTGCTCGGCTCCATCTCCAAGCCGATCAACGTCACGGCCGTCATGACGCTGTTCGATCGGGGGAAGATCCGGCTCGACGACCGCGTGGCGAGGTTCTTGCCCGCGTTCACGGGGGAGGGGCGGGAGGGCGTGACGATCCGCCACCTGCTGACGCATACCTCCGGCCTGCCGGATCAACTGGCCAGCAACGACGAGCTGCGCAGGCGGCATGCGCCGCTGCCGGAGTTCGTCGAAGGGGCGACCCGCGTGCCCCTCGATTTCGCCCCCGGCGCCCGGTACCGGTACTCGAGCATGGGGATCCTGCTCGCCGCGCGGATCGGCGAGGTCGTCGGCGGGTCGGACATGCTCACGCGCGTGGACCGCGAGGTCTTCCAGCCCCTGGGGATGAAGCACTCGGCCCAGGGACTCGGGCGGTTCCTGCCGGAGGACATGGTCCCGTGCCAGGCCGACGGCGCCGCGCCCGAATCGGGGAGCGGAGATCCGACGGCCAAGGGTTGGGATTGGAACAGCCCGTACTGGCGGCGGCTGGGCGCCCCCTGGGGCGGGACGCACGCGTCCGCGCCGGATGTCGCCCGGTTCCTCGGCGAGTTCCTGGGGGCCCGCGGCGACGTGGTCAGGCCCGAGACGGCCCGGCTGATGATCACGAATCAGAACCCGGCGGGATTGACGCCGCGGGGTTTGGGGTTCGCCGTCGGCGAGGATTCCGGCAGTCGCGGGTGCTCGACGCGGACGTTCGGCCACACCGGCTCGACGGGCACGCTCTGCTGGGCCGACCCGGCGAGCGGGGCCATCTGCGTCGTGCTCACGTCGCTGCCGGGCGGCGCGGCGCGGCCGCACCCGCGCGAGCTCGCGGCGGAGGCGGTCGCGGCGGCCGCGCGCCGCTGACCATGGCGGGCGGCCCGTGGCCTCGGCCCTCCCCGCGACGGCGTGCTCACGCCGCGCATCCTCCTCGATCGCGGCTCCGTCGAGGTGTTCGCCGGGGATGGGGACGTGGCGTTCTCGCTGCCGCCGGCCCGCTCCTCGCGCCCCCGACGGCTGACCGTCTCGTCCTCGCGTGGCGAGGTCCGCGTCGCATCGGGCCATGCGCAGGAGATGGAGCCAATCTGGCCGTGAGCGGCGGGACTTCATCTCGCGGATTCGGCGCCGGATGAACTGCCGCCTCCGAGAACGAGCCGATCCATGCCAAGCGGCCGGGTCGCCGGAAACCGCACGGGCGGACGCCTCGTGCGGCCCCGCATTCCTCGCCAGGCCGTTGCGGTGCCCACACCCGCCGTTTAACCTTTCTTCGATATCCGGCCCCATGCTCTGATTATAGGCGCCCTTCGATGCATCATCCTCCCATGAACCGTCGCTCCGCCCTCAAGGTCCTGGCGGCCGGACTCGCCTTCCCCTCCATCTCCCGGGGCCATGCCGCCTCGCCCGCCGAGACCCTCAACCACGCCAGCTTCGGCGCCTCGGGCATGGCCCTGTCCGACATCCGCTCGCTCACCGCCAGCCCCCACCTCAAGCTCGTCGCCGTCGCCGATGTCGACCTCAGCCGCACCGCCGAGGTCAAGAAGCTCTTCCCCGGCATCCGCGTCTATCAGGACTACCGCGAGCTGCTCGACAAGGAGAAGGACCTCGACTCCGTCAACGTCTCCACCCCCGACCACATGCACGCCCCGATCACCATGCGGGCCATGCAACGCGGCCTGCACGTCTACACCCAGAAGCCCCTCACCCAGACCCTCTACGAGGCCCGCCGGCTCGCCCGTGTCGCCGAGGAAAATCGCCTCGTCACCCAGATGGGCATCCAGATCCACTCCCACCCCGTCCACAAGGCGGTCGTCGCCACCATCCAGGATGGCGCCATCGGCAAGGTCAAGGAGGTCCATAGCTGGAGCGGCAAGAAGTGGGGCGATTCGTCACCCCGCCCCGGCCGCACCGACCCCGTGCCCGACGGCCTCGACTGGGACGGCTGGCTCGGCGTCGCCGCCAGGCGCCCCTTCATCGCCGGCTGGTACCACCCCGGCGTCTGGCGGAAGCGCCTCGACTTCGGCACCGGCACCTTCGGCGACATGGGCTGCCACATCCTCGACCCCGTCTTCGGCTCCCTCCGGCTCACGGCCCCCACCGAGGTCCTCTCCACCGGCGGCGCCCCCAACGAACAGAGTTGGGGCCTTGACTCCGTCGTCCGCTACACGTTCCCCGCCACCCCCCACACCACCGAGAAGCTGACCCTCACCTGGTACGATGGCGACCGCCGCCCACCCGCCGAGGTCACGTCCCTCATCGGCGACCGGCCGCTCAGCGACCAGGGCTCCCTCTACATCGGCACCGACGGCGTCCTCTACTCCCCCTACATCGCTGACCCCGTCCTCCTCCCGGCCGACAAGTTCGCCGACTACAAACGCCCCCGGCCCAAGGGCGACGATCACTACCTCCAGTTCGTCGAGGCCTGCCGGGGCAACGGCCAGACCTCCGCCCCCTTCTCCTACGCCGGCCCCCTGACCGAGATGGTCCTCCTCGGCTGCCTCGCCACCCGCTTCCCCGGGAAGGCCCTCGCCTGGCATGCCGATTCCCTCCGGATCTCCAACCTCGCCGAGGCCAACCGCTTCGTCCGCCGAGACTACCGCGAAGGATACGGCACACTCGGCCCCTGAAATGGTCGCGTGACGGCCGGGGACGCAAGCCCCCTTTCATATCCAGATTAACATAGCATCGTGCATTAATACGGCGGCGACGACGGCCCACGCTCATCGAGCCATCCCTCGCACCGCCGCGGCCATGGCGAGCTGGGATGCTCTGCCTTGCGCACGCCGTAGCCGGGACCGCCGGTCGGGTCGATGTGCCGCGCGGCCGGCATGTGCGCCGCCTTCAGGGCCACGTATCGTATAGTGTTGCGCCTTAACTACGTGCCATTCGTCTGGTCGACCGAAGGTACCGGGGATGAATCGCCTTCGGCATCCCGGACGCTCCAGGCCGCAGAACCCGAATGTCGTCCGGGCGGGCGGTCGTCCCTGACGGCCCCGGCGGATCACCGGATCACGGCGGGCAGTTCCTTGCCCTTCGGGTAGAACCTCATCGACAGCGAGTTCACGCAGTGGCGCGTGTCCTTGGCCGTCAGCCCCTCCCCAAGGAAGACGTGGCCGAGGTGGCCGCCGCAGTTCGCGCAGAGGATCTCGGTGCGGGTGCCGTCGGGGTCCGGCATCCGCTTGACCGCCCCCGGGATCTCGTCGTCGAAGCTGGGCCAGCCGCAGTCGCTGGCGAACTTGCTCTCGGAGCGATACAGCGGCGCGTTGCAGCGCCGGCAGACGTAGGTGCCGGGGTCCATCGTGTGGGTGTATTCGCCGACGAAGGGGGCCTCCGTCCCCTTCCGGAGGATCACCCGGGCCTCGTCGGTCGTCATCGGGTTGTACCTCGGACCCGCCGCATGTACGCCCTCGGATTCGGTCGACGGCATGTCGGGGCCTCCCGCGGGATGGTCTGCCCATGTCCGGCTCGCCGGCCGGCCGCCGGGCCCGGGCGCCGGCATGCCCACCCTGTCGCATCCGGCGGCCACGGAGGCGAGCCACATCAAGGCGAGGGCCGCCCGGCGGCGGCCCTCCCTGCGAACGGTCGACATCGAGCGGCCTCCTGGTGACCCCGCCATCGTACACGCCGCCCGCGTGGCCTGCAGCATCAGTTTGTCCGCCGGCTCGGCAACGATTCGGCGCCCTGGTAATCGATCATGTTGAAGAAGATGACCAGGGCGCCGCGCCAGTCACAGCCGATGGTGAATGGGCCGTCCCAGCCCCGCGGGCGCTCCATCCTGTAGGTGGCGAAGTCGAGGGCGTTGATCTCGGCCTTGGTCAGGTAGTGGCGGCCGGCGACGTCGCGCTGGTCCCTCGGCCCGGGGAACCGCGGCGGCGCCTCGATCAGCTCCTGCTCCCAGGCCCACGAGAGCACGGCGCGGAGGTGCTCGCGGGCCAGGGCCGGCGCGCACGTTTTATGACGGCGTGGTCAACTTTGCGGCCTTGCGCCCGCCCGCCTGATCCGGTCTCTCGTCCGAACTGTCGTGGACGAGGCCTGGCGGCCGGAGGCCGGCGACGGTGAGCACCCGTCGCAAGCTCGACGAGATCGTGGAGTCGTTCGCCACCCTGGAGGATCCTCGCCCCTCGATCCATCGGCGGCACCCGCTGCCGAGCATCCTGGTCCTCGCCGTCCTCGCCGTCCTGGCGGGCGCCGCCGGGCCGACCGCCATCGCCCGCCGGGCCAAGTTCAAGGAGGAGCTTCTGCCGGGCATCCTTGACCTGCCGTCCGGGATCCCCGGCAAGGTGGACGTGGAGTTGTTCGCCCGAGCCGTGAGAGGCCACTGGTCGGTAGGAAACGCGTGCCATCGGGCCCTCGACGTGACGTCCCGCGAGGACGATTCGCGACTCCGGGCGCGTGTGTTGGGGGCGAACATCACCCGGCTGTACCGTTTCACGCTCTCGATCCTCAAGCAGCACCCCGACCGACGAATGAGCCTGATCAGGAAACGCCGAGGTCGCGGCCGGAGCGACAAGTTCTTGATGGAAATCATTAACACATTAATATATTAGTGTGAACTGGCCCTGCTGGACTATCGTCGCCCTCGGGCCGTGAACGGCTACCATCTGAGGGTTCCACAGCGTCGGGGTGGCCGGAGCAGGGCGAGCGCAGCGAGCGTGCCCCGGCGGGTGGCCCCGGCCACCCAGCCGCGGGCTCGGGCCAAGTTCTCTCGAGTTTAACACTCGCCGACGGTACAGAGCCATTCCAACAACCGGTATCCCAGGCGAAGTAGGGCGAGCGCGAAGGCGATGAGCGCCACGGCGATCAGCAGCGTCCGCAGCCGAAGTTGGTATCGAGGCCGTCGCCGTAGGGCACGCCAGAGACTCCCTCGAAGCCCGGACGAAACACGTAGGATCATCAGAATTACTATAATCAAATAAATAAAATTTTTCATAAAAATAATTTAACCTTTATAAAGAATAGTTCGCCGCCCCACCGGAGCCCCCGGAGGCCGATCCCGACCGAGACGCCAGGACGCTTCGTGGCCGCCGTTCGGCCCCGGCCACCCCGCCGGGCCCACGAGGCTCGAGCCGGGCGATTTGAATGGGCGCTCGACCCCGGATTCACGCGTCGAGATCATCCTTCGGGGGCTTGCCCGGCGAGCGACGTGCGATCCTCCACCGGTTTGCGAGGCACACGCGGACGAACCCCAGGGACAGGACCGTCGTGAACACCAGGAATACCATAAAAAATCCATTATTGCACAATTCCACAAACCACCCGTGATGCTCTCGCCCCCAGTCCGGGCCCGTCTGCACGGCGATCGGGAGCCGAAAGACCCAGATCATGACGAACAGGACGCCGAAGAAGAGCGGGGTGTAGCACAGGAGGGCCGTCACCACGACGGCTTCCACGAGGAGTCTCAAGGACTGTTTCCGTGTGGGGAGAATATCCATAACAACGCTCCAGGTTGCGTTCCCGAGCCGGTGACAACTCAGAACCAGCGGCAAAGCTCGCCGTCCTCGTCGAACGGGACCTCGAGCGGGTGCTCGTCCTCCCAGGTGACGCGGAAGTTGGCCTCGATCGACGCCGGCGCGTCGTGGTAGCGGGTCAGAAAGATGGTCCCGTGGGTCACGGTGGCGAGAACCTTGGCGTCGTCGAGGGCGCCGTCGTCGCCCTGGAGGGCCGAGAGATCGTCGCCGTCGAGGCGATCGGGGATCATGTCGCGGGAGAGGTCGACGACGAAGCGGGTCAGCTCGGGGAGGAGCGTGGGCCAGCGGGCGACGAGGCGGTCGTAGGCGTCGCAGAGGGCGTCGAGGGCCGAGTCGACGCGCGCGGGATCGGGCCGAGGGTCGAGGACGATGCGGAAGAGCAGGCCGAGGCGGGTCCAGTCGCAGGGGAGGCCGGCCGGCTGGCGCCAGAAGACGGTGGGGGCGTCGTCGTCGTACTCGACCTCGTGATCCCCGATCGCGGCGAGCCTGGCGAGGACGCGGTCCGACTGGCTCGCCCTGGGCGCGAGCACCTCGGGGTGGTCGGCGCGGAACCGCTCGAAGTCGCGGAGCCAGGCCTCGACCTCGGGCGTGAGGTCCTCGGGGGGGTGCCTGGCGAACTGGTCGTAATCGTCGAGGACCTTCCGCAACGCCTTGTTCAGCCGCGGCGACTCGGGCCGCTCGCGGGCCGCCAGCCCCCGGAGCTTGCCGAGGTTCTCGCGGAGGCCGTCGATCGCGTTCCGCTGATAGGAGAGGTAATTCAGGCGTTGGACCTGGTTCGAGCGGTCGTCGGTGGCTCGATCGGGGTCGAAGCCGGGCCGCTTGCGGGGGTCGCCGTGGCGGGCGACGTCGCGGGCGAGGTCGTCGCGGTGGGCCGCGACGTAGGCGTCGAGCAGGCGCCGGACCTCCTCGACCGACTCGGCGCCCTCGGGCGGATTCGGCGGCGGGATCGACGGATGGAGGCCCTGGGGGACCCCGCCCAGGAGGTGTGCCGCCGAGACCGCGATGTTCTCGCGCAGCTCCTTGATGAGGTTCGCGACCGCGTCGGGGTCGCGGTCGGCGGCCTGCGCGATCTCCTGGGCACGGGAGAAGACCGACCGCTGCGGGGGGGCCGTCCGCAACGCCTGCGCGACGCCGACGGCGCCGATCGCCTCGAGCGCCCGCAAGGTGAGCGAGACCTGGAGGCCGACGTGGCCGAAGACGAACGCGCGCCGCCAGAGCGCCAGGTCGATGCCCCGCTTGTTCTCGTCGAGGAACCGCGCGGCGATCACCGTGTTGGCGCCGGCCTCCGAGAGTTGTTCATGGAGTTTCTTGTACGTCTCCCCCGCGCTCGCCCCGCCCAGGGCCGTGCCGGAGAAGAACCACCAGTCGTGGTAATCGGCCGCGTCCTTGAAAATGGGTCCCGCGCCCATCGCGCCCCCCTCGGCTCGCCGCCCGGTCGTCCTACCGCCCGGCGCCCTTGTCCTTCGCGTCCTGGCGGGCCTGGACGGCCTCCAACCGATCGTACTCGCTGACGAGGCAGGCCTTCATGGCTTCCAGCCGGGCCGCCTCCGCCTGCGATCGCGCCGCGGCCAGCTCGCGCCTGGCCCGCCGCAGCTCGATCGACTGCCGGACGCCCCACGTCAAGACCCCGAGCGGCGCCACGAGCACCAGCAGCGTGCTCAGCCGGACCCCGAATCGGGAACGTGCCTTGTCCGCCATCGCCCCGCCTCCGCCATCGCCCCGAGTTCCTTCGGCGTCCCCGATCCTACCGCCGGCCGGGGGCGTTCTCAAGGCCGGGGGCGTCCGGTCCCGTTCCTTTCCGTTTGACTCGCGCCCGGGGGCGGGTTAGATTTGACCGTCGTACCGCTCATATCGATTGTTCATGTCAACCGTGATTGAATGCCCGATCGCTCGCGACGGCCACGACGGAGAGGCCGGCCTGCCACGGGCGATCGGCGACGGGAGGGACGGGCCATGTCGGGCCGAACGCGGGGCGGGGCGGCGCGGCCGGGGGTCGAGGGGCTGGAGGGGCGCCGGCTGTTGGCGGGGTCGGGGGGCCTGACGCTGACCGCGGCGGGGAAGGCGGCGGGGTTCGCCCTGGCGACGTTCGCGACGGGCTTCCCGACGACCAACAACACCGGCCCGCTCGGCGTCGCGTTCGGCGACGCCGGCGGGGTGCTCGTCGCCGGCCGCGACGGCCAGGTGCGAGCCTTCGCCGGCGATACCGACGGCCAGACGATCGCCGACGCGACCGCCGGCGCGAGCTTCGCCGGCAACAGCCTCGCCGGCCTGGCGGTCCTGGGCGGGAACATCTACCTGGCGGTGCCGAACCTCGACGGCGGGCCGGGCGAGGTCGTGCAGCTCAACGCCGACGGCACGCTCCGGCGGGTCGTCGTCGCCGGCCTCGACACGCCGACGGGCCTGATCGCCGACGCCGCGACCGGCACGCTCCTCGTCTCGTGCCTGAGCACGGGCACGATCGATGCCGTGGACCCGGTCGCCGGCACGGCGACGCCGCTGATCACCGGCCTGGCGCGGCCCGACGGCCTGGCCCTCGCGCCCGACGGCACGACGCTCTACGTCGCCGACGAGGGGACGACCGACGGCGGCGACGTCGTCGGCTTCGACGTCGCGACGAAGGCGCAGACCTTCCTGGCCGGGCCGATCCCGACGCTCGACGGCCTCGCGCTAGGCGCGGGTAACCTTGCGGGCAACCTCTTCGTCAACACCAACGACGGCCGCGTCGTCGAGGTCAACCTGGCGACCAAGGCGCAGACGGTCATCGCCTCGGGCGGCTCGCGGGGCGACTTCGTGGCGGTCGACCCGAGCGACGGGGCCCTGATGGTGACGCAATCCGACCGCATCCTCCGGCTCTCGGCGCCGGCGGGTGGGGGCTTCGCGACCGACCCGTCCTTGACCGCGATCGCCCCGGCGACGCTCGTCGAAGGGTCCGGCGATTCGAGCCTGACGGTCATCGGCGGCGGGTTCCAGAATGGCTCCGTCGTCCGTTGGAACGGCGTGGCCTTGCCGACGCAGTTCGTGAGCGCCTCGCGGCTCATCGCGACCGTGCCCGCGGCCGACATCGCCGAGGAGGGCCGCGCGGCGATCGGCGTCACCAACCCCGACGGCACCGCCGCCGGCCCGCTCGCCTTCACGGTCGCCGACGCCCCCTTGTCGGCGACCGGCCTGGCCGTCGTCGGCGTCGCGGGCACGCCGGGCGCCGTCCCCGTCGCCTCGTTCACCGACGCCAATCCCCGCGCCACCGCCGCCGACTTCGCCGCGACGGTCGCCTGGGGCGACGGCACGACCACGGTCGCCTCGATCGTCCCTCTCGGCGGCAACGTCCCCGGGTTCCTGGTCGTCGGCGACCACGACTACACGGCGGCCGGGTCGTACCAGCTCGTCGTCACGATCCGCGACGACGGCGGCGCGACCATCCCCACGACGACGACCGCGACGATCACCGCCTCCGCATCGCCGCCGAATCCCAACCCCGGCACCGGCGCCGGCGGCAATCCTTCCCCGGTTTCGCCGATCGACGTGGTGAGCCCGGCGCCGATCGTCGTCGGCCCGGCGGATGGGCCGAGGCTTCTCTCCGTCGAGCGGTTCGGCTACCACGCCCGGCCGACGACCCTCGTCCTGAACTTCGACTCCCCGCTCGCGCCCGCGACGGCCACCGACCTCGCGAATTATCACATCCAGCGCCTCGGCCGTTTCGTCGGCCCCCGCGCCCTCGTCCCGATCGCCGCGGCGACCTACACCCCCGGCTCGACGAGCGTCACGCTCTATCCCTCCCGTCGGCTCAACGTCCACTGGCGCTATCTCCTGACCCTCAACGGCACCACCTCCGCCGGCCTCGCCGGCCCCACCGGCCTCGCCCTCGACGGCCGTTCCACCGGCCACCCCGGCGGCAACGCCACCGCCACCATCACCTTCGCCAACCTCGTCGGCTTCGACCCCCCGCGCCACACGCACGCCCTCGCCGCGAAGACCGTCGCGCATCCGACACCGCCCCGCCCCGCCCCTCGGCGAGGTTGACCGCGGCGGCGCTCAGACGGGCGGGTTGTTCTTGTCGAGCCAGTGGACGAACGCGACGAAGAACCCGACGCCCGCGCCGATCGCGCCGAAGAGGAAGCTCGCGACAACGAGGGACAGGAGCAATCCGGCAGGATGAACCGGATCCGGCCGAACATAGAGATACTCCCTGACGTAATGGGCGCAAACGACTCCGCAACCGAGCAAGGCGCCGCCGATCATCCCGCCGAGGATGCCCCGACCGCCGAGGGAGCGATGGACGAGGGCCCCGACGAACGGGACGCCCAGCACCAGGAACAGGCCGGCGCCGGGCGCGCGCAAAAAGGCACAGGCGACGGCGCACGCGGCGACGACGCCCATCAGCCATCGCAGGCGGAATCGCGGGGCCTTCATGATGAGGCCATTGGACAACGACCGTCGCAGGCACGCTCCGCGTGCCGATCGCTTTTCGCAATCGGACGGAGGAGCGGACGGCACGCGGGGCGTGCCTGCTACGGAGGAGGATCACTTCAAGGCGACCGGCTGCTTGCGGGCGGCGAGGAGGGACTCGACGCGCCGGAGGAGGTCATTGGCCTGGGGATTCTGGAAGTTCATCCCCGGGTTCGAGGTCTCGAGGCCGGCGTCGCGGGCGGCGGCGGCGAGGGCGGGGCCGAGGCGGGGGTCGTCGAGCGCGACGAGCGCATCGAGGGCCGCATGGCGGACGGGGTGGGACGCGGCGGGGTCGGCGAGCAAGGCGGCGAGCCTGTCGCGGACGTCGGCCCCTTGGGCCTTCGCGTCGGGCCCGGCCAGGAGCTTCGCGGCGGCGCGGGCGGAGGCGATGACGAGCTCATCATTCCGCGAGCCGAGGCCGTCGCGGGCGATCGGCAAGGCGTCGGCGACGCCGAGGTCACTCAGGGCGATCAGGGCGGAGGGGGCCAGGGGCTCGCGGGGGTCGCGGGCGAGATCGAGCATCCGGGGGGCGAACTCGCGCTGGCCGAGCCGGCCGAGGGCGCGGATCGCGGCGGCGTTCCAGGCGACGTCGTTGGAGCTCTCCCAGAACTTCCGCAGCTCGGGCACCGCCCTCGGCTCGTTGATCGCCGCGAGGGCCTCGACGGCCGCCTCGCGGAGCAAGGGATTGGACATGTGCTCGATCGCGATCGGATAGCTGCCGCGGAAGCCGTGCCGGCCGATGAACGCGGCGAGCTGGAGCTTGCGCCCCAGGTCGTATTCCTCGTTGAGGCGCGGCCAGACGGCGCGCGCGGCGTCCTCGGTGTCGATCGCCATCAAGGCGTCGATCGCGGCGTAACGGACCTGCGGCAGCCTCGGGTCGAGCAGGGCCGTCAAGGCCGGGACGAGCCGGCGGTCGGCGACCTTGACGGCGGCCTGGGCGAAGGCGAGGCGCTCCGGGAAGTCGAGCCGCTGGACGAAGGCCCGCCCCAGGGCCGGCGCGGCGAACTCGGCGGGCAGGTCGCCGAGCTGGGCGATCTCGGCGGCGACCCCGAGGCCCGCCGCGCCTTTGGCGGCGATCCGGTCGGCGAGCACCTTCGCGGCGGCCTCCGGGCGGGCCTTGCCCAGCGCCCGGGCCGCGGCCTGCTGGAGCTCGGCCGGGGCGTCGAGCGCGAGCGAGCCGAGCAGGAAAGTGAGCTCGTATTGGTGATCGGACCCGATCCGGCCGACGGCCCGGAGTCGCGCGGCGCGCTCCGCGAGGCTCAGCGACCGCGAGGCGGCGCCCCGTTGGGCTGCGTTCTGCCAGCTCTCGTCCACCCCGAGCAGCACCCCGGCCGGCCCATCGGTGCCCGAGAGGGCGCCCCCCCACCAGGCGCGTTCGTCGCCGATCACTCTCGCCCCCGGCCCGGCGGCGCCGAGGGCGTCGGTCAGGGCCACGCGGAGGGCGATGTCGGGGCCGGCGCCTTTCAGGGCCTCGGCGAGCTTCGTCGCGGCCCGCGCGCGGACCTCGCGACGGTCGAGGTAGTCGGCGTCGAGGAGCGATTCGAGCGTCCGCGCCGCGGCCTCGCGGACGACGAGCGTGCGGTCGCCGAGGAAGCCCTCGATCGCCTCGAACGCGCCGGGCGCCTGCGACGCGAGCAGCGCCCGACGCCGCAAGGCGGCCATCAACGGGATCGCGTCGGCCGCCTTCGCATTGCGGAGGGCGTCGACGAGGAGTGCGACCTTCTGGGCGCGGTCGCGCCGCTGCACGACGGCGATCAACGCCTCGACCGCGGGGATCAGCGGGTCGTCCTGGCCCGAGAGGCGCGGGATCGACTGGACGAGCGTCTCGGCCCGGTTGCACATCAGATAGCCCGGGCCGTTGCGGCCGAGCAGGAGCAGCAGCAACTGGCCGCGCCTGAGCTGCTCGGCGGCGTCGGCGAAGCGGGTGACGCCCAGGTCGTCGCCGGTCAGCAGCAGGGTGTCGCGGGCGAAGATCCCCTTGAGGGCGCGGACCGGCTCGAACTTGTATTGCTGCGTGACGACCTCCGTCTTGCCGCCGTGCACCACGCGCGACTCGGTGACGTCCACCAGCCGCACCGCCAGCACCAGCTCGGCCCGGCCGATCGCGTCCTCCAGGTCGAGCACCGGCGGCTGGTCGCGCCGCCGCGCCTGGGACGAATCCACCCGCTGAGGCTCGCCCTTGGCCGGTGCCCGGACCTGCTGGCCGATCGCCCTCGGCCCGGCCGGCAGCAGCAGCCCCGCGCCGAGCAGGGCCGGCACCGCCGCCATCGCCGCGAGACCCTTCGCCGCGTGTTTCCTTCCCAACATGGCTCGACATCTCCTCGTGATGATGTTCGGGCTCGATCCTGGGCCACCTTGGGCATCAAGCCCGCTGCCGGATACGCGGCGATGGCGGGGATTGTTCGGGGGAAACTGTAACGACTTTGTAACATGCGATGCGCCTTCGCGAGAAACCCTCGCGACGCCGAGCCCCCCGCGATAGGATGGGCCCAGCGAGCGACCGCGGGCGGGGGATCGTCCGCGCCGCGATCGACGATCGGAGCCGCGCCATGACGACGCCACCAGATCCGCAAGGCCGCCGCGACTTCCTCCGCAAGGCCCTGGCCGCCGCGACGGTCGGCCCGATCGCCGCCGGCGCAACGCCGCCGACCGCGCAGGAGGAGGCCGACGCCTTCCTGGCGAAGTACGTCGAGCGCTGGCTGCCGCGGGAGACGGCCGCGAACGAGGCCGCCTGGCGGGCCTCGACCGACGTGACCGAGGCCCACACGCGCGAGCAGGTGGCGCGGATGCAGGCGCTCAACGAGGTCGTCGGCGCCCCCGACGTCATCACCACGGTCAAGCGCCTGCTCGGCCGCCGCACGGAGCTGGACGACCGCACGGCCCGGCAGCTCGAGAAGGTCCGCCTCCGCGCCGCCGAGGCGCCGGGCACGATCGCCGACGTCGTCAAGGCCCGCACTGAGGCCGAGGCCCGGCAGTCGGCGACGCAGGACGGCTTCGTCTACACGAGGGCCGACGGCGCCACGCTCTCGGCCAACGACATCGACCGCATCCTCGTCGAGTCGCGCGACCTGGCCGCGCGGCGCGACGCCTGGGAGCTCTCCAAGACCATCGGCACCCCCTTGCGCGACGGCCTCCTCCGCCTCCGCGACCTCCGCAACAAGGTCGCCCGCGAGCTGGGCTTCGACTCGTTCTTCGCGCTCCAGGTCGCCGACTACGGCATGACCGTGCCGCAGATGATCGCCTTGTGCGACTCGTTCGTCGCCGACACGCGACCGCTCTACGAGCAGCTCCACACCTGGGCCAAGCACGCCCTCGCCCGCCGCTTCAAGGCCGAGCCCCCCGAGGGGCCGCTGCCCGCGCACTGGCTCCCCAACCGCTGGGGCCAGAGCTGGCCCGGCCTGATCGAGGGCGTGGACCTCGACGCCCCCTTCAAGGGCAAGCCCAAGGAGTTCATCACCGAGCAGGCCGAGCGCTTCTATCGCTCGCTCGGCTTCCCGAAGCTGCCCGCCTCCTTCTGGAGCAAGAGCGACCTCTATCCCGCCGACCCGAAGAGCGGCCGCAAGAAGAACAGCCACGCCTCCGCCTGGCACATCGACCTCCGCGGCGACGTCCGCAGCCTCATGAGCATCGAGCCCGACGCGCGCTGGTTCGGCACGGCGCACCACGAGCTTGGTCATATTTATTACTATATCAGCTATTCGACGCCTTCCGTCCCCTATCTCCTCCGCGCCGGCGCCAACCGCGCCTTCCACGAGGGGATCGGCGACCTGATCGGCGTGGCCGCGTCGCAGCCGAAGTACCTCGACGCCGTCGGCCTGCTCCCGCCCGAGGCGAAGAAGGCCGACCCCATCACCTGGCAGCTCGACGCGGCGCTCGACCGCTCGATCACCTTCCTGCCCTTCGCCGCCGGCGTGATGACCCGCTTCGAGCGTGACTTCTACGAAGGCAAGATCCCGAACGACCGGCTCAACGCCGCCTGGTGGGCCCTCGTCGCGAAATACCAGGGCATCGCGCCGCCGTCCCCTCGCCCCGAGACCCTCTGCGACCCCGCCACCAAGACCCACATCAACGACGACCCCGGCCAGTATTACGACTACGCGATCGGCACCGTGCTCAAGTTCCAGCTCCACGACCACATCGCCCGCGCGATCCTCAAGGAAGACCCCCGCGACTGCAACTACTTCGGCAATCGCGCCGTCGGCGACTTCCTCCGCGGCCTCCTCTCCGTCGGCGCCACCCGCGACTGGTCCACCCTCCTCCGCGAGGCCACCGGCTCCGGCCTCACCGCCCGCCCGCTCGTCGCCTACTTCGAGCCGCTGATGGCGTGGCTCCAGGAGCAGAACAAGGGCCGGAAGGTGGGGTGGGCATGAGTCTCGTAGGGCGTGTGCAACCCGCCGTCTTCGCGGCAGCCGGCGTGTTGCACACGCCCCGCGGGCCGCTTGACCGACGTCGGATGGAATGATAATCTTCTGTCACAGTGACATCTTCAACGAGTAGCCGTGAGGGCGGATCATGGCAGGTCGGAGGGGGGTCGGCTCGACCCGGTTGCGGGTCGAGGAGCTGGAGGGGCGGCGCTTGCTGGCCGGGCCCGCGCTGGCGTCGATCGCGCCGACGACGCTCGACGAGGGGTCCGGGGCGGCGACGCTGACGGTCGGCGGCAGCGGGTTCCAGAGCGGCTCGGTCGTCGACTGGAACGGCGCGGTGCTGCCGACGCAGTTCGTCGGCGGCTCGCAGCTCACCGCGACCGTGCCGGCCTCCGACCTCGCCGAGGAGGGCCATGCGGCCATCACCATCATCAATCCCGACGGCAGCACCGCCGGCCCCCTCTCCTTCACCATCGCCGACGCGCCGCTCTCCAACCTCAACATCGTCAACCAGTTCCTCCCCTCGGTCGGGGCGAACCCCTTCCTCCCGACGGTCGCCACCTTCTTCGACGCCAACCCGGTTCCCAACGATTCCAACCCGATCTCCGCGGCGGCCGACTTCACGGCCACGATCACGTTCTCCAACGGCGAGAGCGAGGGCGGCATCGTCGAAGCGGTCCTGCCGGGCGCAGGGCCGCCGGGCGCAAACTACAACTTCGTCGTGGTCGGAAGGGGCCCGATCAGCTCGACGCCCGCGTACGTCACCTCGGTCACGATCCGCGACGTCGGCGGCTCGACCATCACCGCGACGGCCGGGGCGCCCGTCCCGACCGACGGGCCCATCCTCTCGTCGGTCCAGCGGTTCGGCTTTCACGCCCAGCCGACGACCCTGGTTCTGAACTTCGACTCGGCCCTCGCGCCGTCGAGCGCCACCGATCTTTCCAATTACAGCCTCCAACGCCTCACGCCCCGCGGCCAGGTCGTCGCCGGCCCCCGCGGCCTCGTGCCGATCGTCTCGGCGAGCTACAACCCGGACTCGGCGAGCGTCACGCTCCATCCCGCCCGCCGGCTCAACGTCCATTCGAGCTACTTCCTGATCGTCAACGGCACGCCCCCCAACGGCGTTTCCGGCCCCACCGGCCTATACCTCGACGGCCAGCACCTCGGCCACCCGAGCGGCGACGCCACCGCTGTCATCTCCTACGCCAACCTCGTCAATCCTCCCCGGACGACGCCCCTACACCACCCCCTCCGGGCCGCCCACACCACGCGGCGCGGTTGATCGTCGCGGCGGCCGCCCGAGTCCTTCGTAGGGTCCGCTATTGCGGACCTCTTCATAATCCAAATAGGAACATGTCCGCAATAGCGGACCCTACTCGGGGAAGCTGGGAAGGGGCGGCGCTTCGCTGGAGCCCTCGCGGAGGAGGTAGCCGCGGTCGGCGGCGAGGGGGCCGTGGCGGTCGACGCGGCCGGAGGGCCAGCGGATTTCGAGGGAATCGACCTGGGTCGAGGCGCCGAGGCCGAAGTGGAGGCGGGGGTCGTGCGCGGACTGGTAGCTGCCGCCGCCGACGCGCTGGGCGACCCAGCGACGACCGCCGGCCGTGACGGTGACGCGGGCGCCGACGGCATCGCGGTTCGAGGTCGTCCCTTCGAGGCATAACGTCAAGAAGTGGCCGGTGCGGTCGCTCCGGTTGTGGAGATAGGCGAGCGGGCCGTTCTCGGGCAGGACGACGACGTCGAGCTTGCCGTCGTTGTCGAGGTCGCCGGCCGCGAGGCCGCGGCCGACGCGGGGCGTCGTCCAGGCGGGGCCGGCCGCGGCGGTCGCGTCGCGGAGCCGGCCGCCGCGCGCGCCGAGGAAGAGCTGCGTGGGCATCGCGTAGGGGTAGATCGGCGGGTCGTACTCGTTGACGTGGCCGTTGGTCTGCATCAAGTCGAGGAACCCGTCGTTGTTGATATCCTCGAGCGCCACGCCGAAGCCGACCATGTAGCGCGTGGCGGCGGCGACGCCGACGGCGGCGGTGCGGTCGCTGAAGAGGCCGCGGCCGTGGTTCTGGTACACGGTCGTCGACTCGCCGTAGAAGTTCGTGACGACGAGCTCGGGCCGGCCGTCGCCGTCGAGGTCGCCGCAGGCCAGGCCCATCCCCCCCTGATAGCCGCCGCTGGCGTTGCCCGCCACGCCCATGGCCGAGGCGGCCTCCTCGAACCTCCACGGCCCCTTGTTCCGGAAGAGGAGGTTCGCCGAGCCGTCGTTGGCCACGTACACGTCGACGCGGCCGTCGCCGTCGAGGTCCGCGACGAGCACGCCCAGGCCGCGGCCGTCGCGGTCGACGAAGCCGGCCGACTCGGTCACGTCCACGAACTTGCCGCCATCATTTCGGAACACATGATCCGGCACCGCCGTCAACACGACCGGGCCGCAGTAGAGATACCCCTTGTTCGACGGCGACTCGCAGAGGCGCGGGTGGTCCTCGTCCCACTCGACGTAATGACAGACGTACAGATCGAGGTCCCCATCATCGTCGAGGTCCGCGAACGCCGCCGAGGTCGGCCAGCCGCGGTCGCCGCCGAGGTCGGCGCGGTCGGTCACGTCCTCGAACCGGCCGCCGCCGAGGTTGTGATACAAGGCATACGACCGCCATCGGGCGACGAACAGGTCGGGCCGGCCGTCGTTGTCGAAGTCGCCTACCGTCACCCCGTGCCCATATCCACGCGGGAACGAGGCGATGCCGGACGACGCGGTCGCGTCCTCGAAGGTGCCGTCGCCGCGGTTGCGGAAGAGGCGGTCGCCGTCGGGCGGCGACTTCGGATCGGGCGGGAACATCCCGCCTTGCACCGCATAAACATCCATCCAGCCGTCGCCGTCGAAGTCGAGCAACGCGACGCCGCCGCCCATCGTCTCGGGGACCTGGCGCCGCGGGGTCCGACCGTTCTGGTACACGAAGCGGAGGCCGGCGCGGTCGGCGTCGTCGGCGAAGGAGAGCCGCGCGGCGGTGGATTCCGTCGTCGCGGCGCGGTCGCCGAGCAGGGACGAGATCGGGACGACCGGCCGCATGGCGGTCGAGGTCCGACCGTCGAGGCGGGCGGTGAGGTCGCGGAACTCCCTGTCGTTCTCGTCGGGCGAGACGGCCAATTTGGCGAAGGCTCGGGCCTCGAACGGCTTGCCGAGCCGTTCGGCCAGGCGGGCGAGCGCGGCGCCGTGGTCCTGGATGCCGTCGTCGACCAGGGCGATGTAGTCGCGCTTTGCGCGGTCGAGCGTCTCCTTGGTGGCGCGGAGGCGGGCGGCCTCGGCGACGTGGCCCGCCTGGACCTCCAGGCCGATCCGTCGCTCCAGCGCGGCGAAGTCGGCCGGGTTGATCGCGAGCAGGTCGTCGAGGGCCTGGCGCTCGGCGGCCGCGTCGCCGGATCGGGCGGCGCGGCAGGCGCGAAGGAGGGCGTTGAGGGTATCGGCATGCCGGTCGCCGGCCAGGCGATCGAGGGCGGCGCGGGCCTGGTCGTCGCGGCCGGTGGCGAGGGCGAGGAAGAATCGGGAGCGGGAGACGGCGGGGTCGTCGGGCCGTCGGGCCTGGCAGGCGTCGAGGAGCCGGGCGGCCTCGTCGAAGTGGCCGAGGCGGATGGCGAGGTTGGCCAATGCGAGCGTGACGCGGTCGTCGTCGGGGGCCTTGCGGCGCGCCTCGTCGAGCTTCCGGCCCAGGCCCTCCAGCGGCAGGCTGCCGAGGTCCAATTCGACGAAGGCGCGGAGCGTGGCGAGGGCGTTGGGGCCGTGCTGGGCGCGCCAGTTGGCCTCCAGCAGCGGGAAGGCCTCGTCGAAGCGGCCCTCGAGCATGTCGAGCTGCACGAGCTTCTTCCGCGCCTCGACGGCGGCCGGGCCGCCGTCGAGGAGGGCCGGCTCCAGCAGCGCCTCGGCCTCGGCGAACCGGCCGGCTTCGAGGGCGCGGTCGGCCGCCTCCAGCCGCGCCGCGGGCGAGGTCGGCGCGCTGAGGGCGAACCAGGCCCCGCCGCCGAGCAACGCCAGCGTCGCCAGGCCGAGCAACCGCCCGAGCAGCCCCCCCTTCGCCCGCGATCCCACCGCCCCAAGCCCCCGGACGCTCGATATGTCCGTCCTCAATTGTAGGCGAACCCGCCCCGTCGCCGCGACTCGGAAAAGTGCGGAGTGCTGAGTGCTGAGTGAAGAAGTGGCCCAGGTGCGCGTCCCTTCTTCACTCAGCACTCCGCACTTTTCCCGAGGCACTCCGCACTTTTCCCCGGGTGCCCTTGCATGGGGGGCGGCGGGGCACTCTAATGCAAACGAAAAGGGACGGGGGGCCGAAGGTTGAAGGTCGAGCCGCGGACCGAGGTCGCCGGGGAGACGTTGCCGCTGTCGCTGGCCGAGCGCATCGACGCCGGCTGCGACCGGTTCGAGGCCGCCTGGGCGGACGGCGGGCGGCCGAGCCTGGGCGACTTCCTCGACGAGCCGCCCGGCCCGGGGCGCGAGGCGCAGTTCACCAGGCTCCTGGCCCTGGAGATCGAGCTCCGCCGCGAGCACGGCGAGCGGCCGACCCGCGACGAGTACTTCGCCCGCTTCCCCGGCCTCGGGGTCCAGGTCGAGGCCGCCTTCGACGTCGACCCGACGGTCTGGATCGATTCCCACGCCCCCCCGCCGGCCCGCCCGACCGAGGCCGCGGCGACCGGCCGGTTCGGCGACTTCGAGCTGCTCGGCGAGCTCGGCCGGGGCGGCATGGGGGTCGTCTACAAGGCGCATCAGGCGCGGCCGGACCGGGTCGTCGCGCTGAAGACGATCCGGTCGGGCAAGCTCGCCTCGTCGGCCGAGCGCGAGCGGTTCCGGCTCGAGGCCGAGGCCGCGGCGCACCTGGACCACCCGAACATCGTGACGGTCTTCGAGGTCGGCGAGCACGCCGACCAGGTCTATTTCACCATGCGGCTGGTCGAGGGGGAGAGCCTCGCCGCCCGCGCCCGGAGGCTCGACGACCCGACCGAGGCCGCCCGGCTCGTCGCCGTCGTGGCCCGCGCCGTGCACCACGCGCATCAGCGGGGCGTGTTGCACCGCGACCTCAAGCCGGCCAACATCCTCCTGGACGAGGACGGCCAGCCGCACGTCACCGACTTCGGCCTGGCCAAGCGGCTCGAGGCCGACGGCGGCGCGACGCAGTCGGGCACGATCGTCGGCACGCCGAGCTACATGGCCCCCGAGCAGGCCGGCGGCACCCGCGGCCGGCTCTCGGCCGCGGCCGACGTCTACAGCCTCGGCGCCATCCTCTACGAGCTCGTCACCGGCCGGCCGCCGTTCAAGGCCGGCACGGCGGTCGAGACGGTCATGCAGGTCCTGGAGCGCGAGCCGACCCCGCCGGGCCGGATCCATCCCGGCCTGCCCAAGGCGCTGGAGCTGATCTGCCTGAAGTGCCTGGAGAAGGCCCCCGAGCGCCGCTACCCGACGGCCCTGGCGCTGGCCGAGGACCTCGAGCGCCTGCTCCGCGGCGAGGAGGTCGAGGCCGAGCGGCTGGGCCTGGTGCCCCAGCTCCGCCGCTGGGCCCGGCGCGAGCCGAAGCTGGCCTACGGCCTGGCCGGCCTGGTGGCGATCGAGGTTCTGATCCTCGTCAACGCCTGGGCCGACCCGCAGACCAACCTCGACCACGTCGCGAAGGTCTCGGCCGTGCTGGTCGTCTGGGGGCTCGTCAAGGTGTTGTACCAGGCGCTCTCGCGGCGGCCGGGGTGGTCGCGGCGGGTGCCGGTGGCCTGGGTCGTCACCGAGGTCCTCCTCTTCACGGTCGCCGTCCGCGTCGTCGACGGCGTGACGACCTCGCTGGTCGTCGGCTATCCCTTGCTCGTGGCCCTGGCGGGGCTCTGGTCGCGCGAGTCGCTGGTCTGGCTCTCCGTCGGCCTCTCCGAGCTGGGTTACCTCGCCCTGGTCGTCGACGCCCACTTCCGCGACGTCCGCTGGGAGCACGGCAACCACCCCGACATTTTCATGTGCGCCCTGGTCGTCATCGGCGTCGGCGTGGCGCACCAGGTCAAGCGCGTCCGCGCGTTGACGTTCTTCTACGAGCGGCGGCGGGGGCGCTGAGGTCGGGTGAAGTCGGCCGTCGTGAAGATCGCTCGCGCCGGGTTTCGGGGGACGGGACGGCCGGCGTCGGGTGCCACGGGTTCGGCCCCGGACCCGTGCTCCGAGAGTGCCGCCGGGCGCACGGGTTCGAGGCCGAACCCGTGGCACCCGAGCGGTGAAAAACACGACCGCCTACTGCCTGCTGCCGACTCTCCCCCCGTCTTCGAGGGCCGGTCGCTCGAAGCGCTTGACGAGGGTGACCTCGTTGCCCTTGTCGTTGTAGCGGAACTCGTCGACGAGGCCGCGGGCGAGCATGATGCCGAAGCCCCCTTCGCGGAGGCCGAGCTCGTTGCGGAGGTCGAGGTGGGCGATGGGGTCGTCGGCCTGGGCGGCGTGGGGGAGGTGGCGGGGGTTGAAGCCGGGGCCCTGGTCGCGGATGATCAGGGTGACGCACTGGGGATCGATGCGGTAGGTGATCCGCAAGGTCAGGTCGGCGTCCTTGCGGTGGCCCCACTCGATCGCGTTGGAGCCCATCTCCATGACCGCCTGGCGCAGGTCCTTGACCTGGCGCTCGGTCAGGGGGGTGTGCGCGAAGAGGTCGGCCAGCAGGTCGTTGGCCTGCTGGAGGTAGGTCAGCTCGCTGCGGACGTCGAAGTTGACCTCGCCGGTGGTCCCGTGCTGGGCGTGGAGTCGGCGCCAGGCCAGGGCGCGGTCCATGGCGTCGAAGAGCTGCTGCGGGGTGAACGGCTTGGCCAGGTAGTCGTTGGCGCCGACGCGGACGCCCCGGGCGCGGTTGGCGGCGTCGCTCAGCGCCGTGACCATGATGATCGGGATCAGGTTCGTGTCGCGGTTGCGCTTGAGTTGCTCGCAGACGGCGAAGCCGTCGAGGTCCGGCAGCATCAGGTCGAGCAGGACGAGCTCGGGGTCCATGGCGCGGACGTCGGCGGCGACGCCGGCGCCGTAGAAGACCTGGATGGGCTCGAAGCCCCGGGCCTGGACGAGGCTGGCCAGCAGGTCGTTGGTGTCGCGCTCATCGTCGACGATCAGCACGGTTCGCGGCATTGGGCGGGACCCGAGGTTGCGACGGACGGCTGCCCCCCCGCATTCTCCCGCGCCGGCCGACCGGTGGCAAGGCGTCGCGCCGCCGCGACGGGGCCTTGCGGCGGCGGGGGCCGTCGCGGCAGAATAAGGGTTCATGAGGCCCCGGGCGGGTCGGTGCCTGTCCCACCGGCGGCCGATCGTCCGCTCGATTCCCCCCGACCGCCCGGCCGACCCGCGCCCTCGAAGGAAACGAAGGACCCCGCGCCATGTTCACCGGCTTCCTCTTCGCCATCGACGTCCCGTACATCATCGACAAGTTCGGCAACGTTATCTATTTCGCGCTGGCCTGCCTGGCCGTCTGGGGCGTCTACAACGCGATCCTGACCTACCGCAACCTCGGCAAGAAGGGGTTGACCGGCGAGCAGGCGCTGAGCCTGATGACGCGCGTCCGCGACCTGATCACCGCCCGGCCCGCCAAGCCGGCCGCCTTCGAGGAGGCGATCAAGGTCTGCCAGGAGCCGGCCTACTGGCACTCGGCCCTGGCGCAGTTGATCTCGGTGGCGTTGAAGAATCGCGACAAGGGGCTCCTCAAGGTCAAGTCGATCCTCGTCATGGAGTTCCACACCGAGGTCATCGCCAACATGGAGACCCGGCTGGCGTCGATCTCGACGATCGTCCGCATGGGCCCCCTGCTCGGGCTGCTCGGCACCGTCGCCTCCATGATCGGCGCCTTCGGCCGGATCGGCAGCTCGGAGAAGGTCAACGCCAACGCCCTGGCGTCCGACATCTCGCTGGCGCTCTGGGCCACCGGCGCCGGGCTCTTGATCGCCACGCCGAACATGATCCTCGGCAACGACATCCACGCCAAGCTCCGCCGGCTCCGCGACCGCACCGAGCGGCAGCTCCAGGACTTCATGGAGATCCTCGAGCAGGTCGAGGCCCCCGCCGGCCGCAACGCCCCCGCCTCCCGCTCCGGCACCGTCCGCGCCGTCCTGCCGCACTGAGCCGGCCCGGCCGCGCGGGCCGCTGGCCGAGGGCGGAGCGAATCCAGGGCCCGCGGCCCTCCGTCCTCTGCCATTTGCCCTTCGCCCTCTGTCTTCCGTCCTCTGCCATTTGCCCTCCGTCCTCCGCCCTTGATCCCGAGGCCCGCCTTCTCCGGGGATTGACGACGATGCTCTTGCGACGACAGGTGAGCGAGGAGCGGGACGAGCACATCGACATGACGCCGATGGTCGACGTGGTCTTCCAGCTCATGACGTTCATGCTCTTCTCGGTGCAGATGTCCGGCGGCGAGAAGATCAACGTGCCGCCGGCGCGGCACGGCATCGGCGTCGAGGAGTCGGAGGCGATCTTCCTGTCGATGGAGAAGCCCGACAAGCCCGGCGCACCCCCTCGGCTCCGCACCGGCAAGGACGGCACGGGGCCGGTGACCGACCTCGAGGGGGCGCGGAAGTACGTCGAGCAGCTCAACAAAACCGAGGGCAAGCGCAAGGTCGTCCTCCAGGCCGACGGCGACGTCCCCCACGGCGAGTTCGTCAAGGCCGCCGCCGCCATCACCCAGGTCGAGGGCGTCACCCTCCACATCGGCGTCCAAGAGAAGAAATAGGCGCACGAATCGGGGTCGATCGAAGGGGTATCGGCGATGGCCAACTGGGACGTCTTCCACAGCGACCGCGGCGAGGTCGAGCGCGACCTGACCGGCGAGCAGGTCCGCGCCGGCCTGGCCGCCGGCTCGATCCACGAGGACGACCTCGTCCGACCCGCCGGCACCGGCGCCCGCTGGACCCGCCTGGCCGACGTGCCCGAGGTCGTCGCCCCCGAGCCCGAGCCCTACGTCCCCGGGCCCGAGCCCGAGGACGGGCCCGCCGACCTCGCGGCCGACCCCGCCGAGCTCGGCCCGGTCCTCGACGACGAGTTCGCCTTGCGGCTCGACCCCGGCCGCATGCCCGGCGTGCGGATCGACGGCCGCGACATGATGGACGCCGAGCAGGACATGCTCGAGGAGTACATCGAGCCGATCGACGACGAAGACGAGGACGAGGACGAGGAGGCCGCCGAGTTCACCCTGGCCCGCTCGGCCACCGAGAAGATCGAGGAGCTCGACCTGGCGGCGATGGTCGACGTCGCCTTCCAGATGGTCCTCTTCTTCATGGTCACGGCCACCACCGTGATGTACAAGAGCCTCGAGGTCCCCAAGCCCAACCCCGAGCAGAATGAGGCGGTCAAGCAGAATATCGCGCCCAAGGTCGAGGACCTCCAGAGCGACTACATCCTCGTCTCCGTCGACGCCAACGGCGTCATCCGCGTCGACAAGGAGCCGGCGGCGGTGCCGCCCGACGGCCTGATCGAGAAGCTCCGCCAGCTCCGCGAGTCCTCCGGGCGCAAGAAGATGCTGCTGACGGCCGACTCCAAGACGATGCACAAGAACACCGTACTGGCCATCGACGCCGCCAACGAGATCGGCCTGGGCCTCGGCATGGCCAAGCCCACCGGGGAGGATAGC
This sequence comes from Isosphaeraceae bacterium, assembly GCA_035551935.1. GTDB lineage: Bacteria > Planctomycetota > Planctomycetia > Isosphaerales > Isosphaeraceae > DASZMJ01. Next base: position 17,304 of record DASZMJ010000661.1, on the reverse strand, counting down.
TCCGCGACCCCGACCCTCGTCCCCGCGGCCGCGCCCGCCAAGCCGGCCGGGTAGGGGCCACGCCCCATGCACACCACCCCTCCGCAGCACCCCAAGCTCGTCGTCCTCACCGGCGCGACCCGCGGCCTCGGCCGGGCGATGGCCCCGGAGTTCGCCCATCGGGGCCATCGCGTGCTCGGCTGCGGCCGCACGGCCACCGCGATCGCGGCGCTGCGCCGCGAGCTCGGGCCGCCGCACGAGTTCGACGCGGTCGACGTCGCCGACGACGACCTCGTCGCCGCCTGGGCCGCCCGGCTCGTCGCGGCGCACGGGCCGCCCGACCTGCTCATCAACAACGCCGCGACGATCAACCACAACGCCCCGCTCTGGGAGGTCCCCCGCGCCGAGTTCGACGCGGTCGTCGACGTGAACATCAAGGGGGTCGCCAACGTCCTCCGCCACTTCCTGCCGGCGATGGTCGCGCGCGGCGCCGGGGTCATCGTCAACTTCAGCTCCTACTGGGGCCGCTCGGTCGCCTCGGAGGTCGCCCCGTACTGCGCCACCAAGTGGGCGATCGAGGGCCTGACCCGCGCCCTGGCCCGCGACCTCCCCCCCGGCCTGGCCGCCGTCCCGTTCAACCCCGGCATCATCGACACCGCCATGCTCCGCTCCTGCATGGCCGACGGCGCCGCCCAGTACCTCGAGCCCGCCGACTGGGCCCGCGACGCCGTCCCCTTCCTGCTCTCCCTCGGCCCCAAGGACAACGGCAAGCCCTTGACGGCGCCGGGGCAATAAAGCTTAGGTTCTCAATAAACGACCGCCAGCTCCGTCCGCCGCGAGGAGCGGCCGTTGCCGTGGACGGCGACGACGGCTTGGCCGTTGGTGGCGGCGAGGCGGCCGTCGGGGAGGGCGCGGTAGGCGTCGCGGGGGCGGAAGTAGAGGCAGTAGTTCCAGGCGTCGGAGACCTCGTGCCAGCGGGACGGGTCGGCGTGGCAGTAGAGGTTCAACGCGGTCTGGTCGCCCCAGTCGCTGGTGCCGTAAAGGGCGGGGGAGTGGCGGAGGCGGTCGGCCTCCTCGAAGTAGCGGACCAGGGCCCCGGCGGTGCCGGCGGCGAAGCCGCTGTTGAGGAACGGGTGGGTCGTCAGCAGGCCGACGGCATGGGCGCGGGCGGCGGGGTCGGCGATCGACTCGGTCCACATCGCGACCGCCCAGTTGACCGGGTGGCTGGCCGGCTCGCGGGCGGCGAGCAGGCGGTCGGGGTGGGCCCGCGCGATCGCCCAGAGCGGGTCGAGCCGGCCCTGGAACCAGACGTCGCCCGCGTCCCAGTAGGCGACCGGGGTGTGCGCGGGCCAGCGGGCCAGGAGCCGGGGGAAGTCGCGGAGGCGGCGGATCGGCGTCTTGACGCCGTTGGCCGGCAGGGCGACGACCGCGACGCCCGGCAGCATCGCCAAGAGGTTGACCTCGCTGGGCGTCGCGCCGTAGACGACGGCGGTGACCGGCTCGGCGTTGCCCGAGGCGCGGAGCGTGGCGAGGAAGACCTTGCGGAACTTCGTCATGTGGGCGCGGTCGAACGCCGCCAGCACCCGGCCGGGCAAGGCCGGGACGCTCGTCGTCGGGGCCGTCGCCGCTCCGGCCGCGGCCCCGTGGTGGCGGTGGTCGGCGGTCAAGGACGGCTCGTGCCGGGCCCCGGCCCCGCGGAGGTAGCCGATACCGAAGCCGGCGCGACGGAGGTCGTCGCAGCAGCACTGGCATTCGCACTTGTCGACTTGCCAGCGGAAGGGGACGAAGGCGAGCACCTCGCGGCGGAAGAGGATGGCGCCGGCGGCGACGTGGCGGGGGATGGCGACGTCGTCGGCGACGAAGCCGTCGCGGCGCGACTCGCCGAGGTAGTCGGCGGCCAGGGCGGCGAACTCGGGCCGGCGGCGGAGGCCGTCGACCAGGGTCGCGAGGCAGTCGGGCTCGAGGACGACGTCGTCGTCGAGGAAGAAGGCCCAGGGGCTCGAGCCGAGGCGGCGGCCGGCGTTGCGGGCGCGGGCGATCGTGGCCCAGCGGTTCGGCTCGTCGGGCCGGGGCGCCCCGACGACGCGGTGGAGCCGCGGCCGCACGCCGCGCTGGGCGGCCAGGGCGCGCGCGACGGCCGCCGGCGGCGGGCTGTCGTCGCGTCGGATCAGGATCACGTCGACGTCGTCCATCAGCATGGCCGCTCTTCGTAGGGCCGCGGGGCGCAGCCCGCGACGCCGACCGGCGGGTAGTACTCGGCGGCCTCGGCGGCGGTCATGCCCGCCTCGACGTTCAACAGCACCGGCGCCGCCTCGGGGACGTGGACGATCGCGTGCGAGAGCCAGGCGACGGCCAGCTCGCCGTTGTGGTGGCCGTTGCCGTTGGAGGCCGCCTGCTTGGCGACCTTCTCAAGGGCCAGGGCCGCGACCTCGGCGGTGGCGCGGCTCTCCCACTCGCCGTGGCGGGGGTCGGGCGCCAGGCTGCCGCGCATCATCGGCGTGCCGTCGAAGAGGCCGCGGGGCGCCTGGACCAGCCGGACGTCGGCGACCCGGACGTGCCGCCGGACGACCAGCTTCTTGTTGACGCGGTGGTCGACCCGCAGGAACAGGTCCTCGCCCGGCTTGCCGCCGGCGTCGAGCGGGGCGACGATCGTCACCGAGCCGACCGCCGGGGTCGGCGAGGGGATCGGCACGGTCCCCGCCAGTTGCATGGCCACGCGCTGTTCGGTGTCGAGTGCCAAGGCCCCGGCTCCTTTCGACTCGGGTTGGGATCGTGGCGACGGCCGCGACGCCGTCGCGCCGCCCGATCGTCCGCGAGCGGTTCGCAAAAGTCAAGTGTCGACATGCGGACGGTTAATCTTTGTCCGGGAGGGTACGGACGACGCGGAACCCTTCGTAGGGCCGGCCGAACCACCCCTCCAGGCAGAACCGCCGGCCGGAGCGGGCCAGCGAGGGGGCGAAGTCGAAGGCACCGCCGCGGGCCAGGCGGTAGGAGTTCGGCTCGAGCACCTGCTCGCCGGGGCGGTCGGCGGCCGGATGCTCGGCGGTCCCCGGCGTGTAGTCCGGCTCGTAGGTGCCGCCGTGGGCGGCGGGCGGGCCCTCGTGGCACCACTCCCAGGTGTTGCCCAGCATGTCGAAGAGGCCGAACTCGTTGGGCAGGAGCCGGGCCACCGGGTGGGCGAGCTCGCCGGCGTTGAGGTGGGTCCAGGCGTAGCGCGACAGCAGCTCGTTGGTCTGGCCGAACGGGCGGAGGGTGAGGGTGCCGGCGCGGCAGGCGTACTCCCACTCGGGCTCGGTCGGCAGGCGGTAGCCGGCCCGGTCGATCGCGTCGGCGGGCACGACCATGCCCGGCTCGACCGGCTCGGGATAGCACCACTGGTCGCGCGGGATGCCGGCCCGCTCGCTGAGCCAGTTGCAGTAGCGGGCGGCCTGGTACCAGGTGATGTTGGCGACCGGGCAGGCGGGCTCACTGCTGCCGTAGGTCTCGTCTTGGCGGCCGGCCTGGTCGGGGTCGAACTTCAGGAACTGGGCGAGGGTCGTCTCGGTCGTCGCGACGGCGAGGGAGCGGTCGATCCGGCGGACGTGGCGGAACTCGGTGTGGTTGTACCAGGGGTCGCCCTCGGGGGTGCCCATGAGGAACGCCCCCGGCGTGCGCAGGACGACGAAGGTGTGGCCGTTGGGGCCGTCGTACCAGCCGAAGCCGGGCCGGGGCCCGGGGGCCTCGCGGCGCGGGGCGAGCCGCCGGGGCTCCTTCTGACGGCGGAGCAAGAGCTCGGCGGCGGCGTGGACGCCGGGGTCGGGGTCGTCGCGGTGCAGCGCCGCGGCCAAGTCGAGGGCCTCGGCGCGGGCGTGGCCGACGAGCCGGTCGGGGCCGACCTCGGCCAGGGCCATCAGCAGGGCCTGCCGCTCGGCGGCGTCGGCCGGCCGCGGCCGGAGTCGGTCGAGCAGGGCCCTGGTGTCGACCTCGGGCTCGGCCAGCCGCTCGATCAGCAGGGCGCGGAGCGTCGGGTCGTCGCGGTGCCGCAGCAGCGGCCAGAGCCGGTCGGGCCTCCCGAGGATCAGCAGGGTCAGCGCGGCGTTGGCCTGGCGGTGGGCCCGTACTTCCCGGCACGGCTCGACGTCCTCGTGCTCGGCCAGGACGCCCTCGAGGAAGGCGACCGCGCGGCCGCGGTCGCGCTGGCGGGCGAGCTCGCGGGACAGCGGCGGGAGGGCCTCGGGCGGCACCGCGACGGCCAGGTGGGCCAGATCCAGGGCCGGGTCGGACGACCGGGCCAGCGCGACGGCGGCGGCCTCGGCGGCCAGGGCGTGGGTCGCCGCGTCGAGCCCCTCCTCGCGGCAGGCGCCGGCCAGGGCCGGCAGCAGCCGCCGCGCGACCGGGTCGAGCAGCTCGAACCAGCGGCCGAAGGTGCGGCGGTCCTCGGCCAGCAGCGCCCGGACGACGGCCGGCGCCGCGGCCTCCCAGCCGGGCCAATCCGGGCCGACGCGGGCCAGGGCGCAGGCCGCCCGCAGCCGCGCCGAGGCGGTCACGTCGTCGCTGCCGAGCACGCCGGCCAGCTCGTCGGCCCCGGCGTCGCGGGAGTGGCGGGCCAGGGCCCCGGCGATCACGTCCAGCTCGTCGGGCCCGGCGCCCGGCAGCCGCGCGTGGAGGAAGTCGGCGCGGTCCCGGTTCGGCCGGTCGAGGAACAGGAGCACGCCGGCGACCTCGCGGGCCCTGGGGTCGGCGCCGGGCCGGGCCTCGATCCGCTCCAGGTCGCCGCGGAGCTGGTTGCGGTGCTGCTCCACCTCGGGCAAGAGCCTGGGGAGCACGCCGAAGTCGGCCCCCAGCGTCTGCCGCAGCAGGGCCGCGGCGTGCCAGCGGTCGTAGGCCATCAGGCCGACGGCGGTGAGGGCCACGACCAGCGCCGCGGCCGCGGCGGCGCGGCGGACGTGGTGCCGCGTCGCGACCCGCATCATCCGCCGCTCGTCGACGGACCAGTTCGCGGCGCGGGTCTGCCAGAGGATCTCCAGCCAGTCGATCGCCGCGGGGAGCGGGCGGCGGTCGGGCCGGTCGCGCCAGAGGGCCGTCAAGTTCGCCAGCCGCAGCTCGGCGCGGCCGCGGCGGGTCTCGCGCTGCTTGCGCGTCAGCCATTGCCGCAGCGCCGGGATCAGGTAGTCGTGCGTGAGCTGGTACGACGTCCCGGCGGCGGGGGCGTCGGGGTCGGGCTCGCTGGGCGTGACCATGCGCAGCTCGGTGTCGAGCAGCCGCATCAGGGCGTCGAAGTCGTCGGGCCGCTCGGCGTAGCCGGCGGCGCGGCGGAGGTCGTCGGCGGGCCGCGCCGCCCCCTTGATCGTCGAGGCCGGCTCGGGCAAGAGCGCCTTGAGCACGGCCTGGGCCGCCTCGCGGTGCTGGCGGTGCGCCGGCGGGGCCGAGGCGACGCAGAAGGTCTCCTCGAGGAAGGTCACGCCCACGCCCTCGATGCCCCCCAGGGCGCGGAGCGTCGCCGGGGTCCAGGGGCGGTCGCGGACCATCTCGGCGAAGAGCACGAGGCGGACGGGGATGATCCGGCCGTTGGGCTCGGCCAGGCCCTCGACGGCGCGGTCGAGGAAGCGGGCCGCGTCGGCGGCCGTCGGGCCGTCCCGGGGCAGCCGCCCCAGCGCGCGGCCGAGCTCGACGAGCACCCGCCGCGCGTGGGCCGCGTCGAACAGCTCGACGGCCGCCGCGTTGCCGCCGTCGGCCAGGCCGACCTCGACGGCCTTGAAGAACCGGCCGATCGCCATCCAGAAGTCGTCGCGGACCAGCACCAGCGCCTGCGCCCGGCCGCCGTCGCACTGCCGGAGGGCCGCGACCAGCTCGTCGTCGTGGCCGTCGGGGTGGGCGTGCAGCCACTGCTCGAACTGGTCGAGGACGATCAGCGCCTTGTCCCCCGGCGGCAAGGACCACCCCTCGCGGAGCAGGGCCACCGCCTCGGCCAGGTCGCCGGCGCCGGCCAGGCCCGGGAACTCGCGCCGCAAGGCCGCCAGCAGCCGCGCCTCGGTCCCCTCGGGCGTCGCCTCGACGACGACCGGCCGCACGTGGGCGCCGAGCCGGGGCAGGAGGCCCGCCTTGACGAACGACGACTTGCCGCAGCCGGTCGGGCCGTAGAGCAGGCCGACGCTGAAGGTCTTCGCCCCGTCGCGCTCCTCGATCCGCGCCTTCCAGAACCGGATCGACTCGGGCAGGCCGTCGCGGTCGCGGGGGCCCGGCAACAGCGCCAGGAAGAACTCGGCGTCGTCGGCGTCGAAGGCCCGCAGGCCCTTGGGGACGACCCGCGCCGGGGCCGGGGCGGCGGCCGAGCCGACCCGGCCGGCGGCGTCGGCGGCCAGCCAGCTCCTCAGGTCCTCGGCCAGCTCGGCGGCGTCGCGGTAGCGGTCGGCCATCCGCTTGGCCAGGCACTTCAGGCAGATCCGCTCCAGTTCGCGGGGGGCCGTCGGCTCGAGCTGGCGCGGCGGCTCGGGGTCCTCGTGGAGGATCGCCTCGAAGGTCCGCTCGCGCACGCCCCGCGCGAAGGGGTGGCGGCCGGTCAGGCCCTGGTAGAGGATGACCCCGAGGGCCCAGAGGTCGGTCCGGCCGTCGAGCCGGTGGGCCTCGCCGCGGACCTGTTCGGGGGCCATGTAGGAGGGCGTCCCCTCGACCTCGCCGAGCTTCTGCCGCAGCGCGTCGCCGTCGACGGCCAGGCCGAAGTCGGCCAGGTACGGCTCGCCGCGGCCGTCGGTCAGGATGTTCGACGGCTTCAGGTCGCGGTGGACCAGGCCGGCGCGGTGGGCGTCGCGGACCGCGTCGGCGATCCGCGCCAGCATCTCGGCCAGCCGCCGCGGCCCCGGCCGCGCCGCGCGGAGCAGCTGCGAGAGGGTCCGGCCCTCGAGGTACTCCATCACGACGAAGACCGTGCCGTCGTCCTGGCGGCCGACGTCGTGGATCGTGACGATCGCCGGGTGCCGCAGGTGGGCCGCCCGCCGCGCCTCGTCGAGCAGCGCCTCGACCCGCCCCGACGAGCCGAGGGCCTCGGCCCGCAGGACCTTGATCGCGACCGGCCGGTCGAGCTCGTCGTCGTGCGCCAGGTAGACCCGGCCAAACCCCCCCTGTGCCAGCATTCGGGTCGGCCGGTAGCGGCCGAACCGTTCGGGCAAGGGTTCGACGGCCTTGCCCGCCGCCCGCCGCTCGGCCGAGGGCAGGGCGACCGTCGAGTCGAAGCCGTTGGACCCGCCGAGCGGGCCCGTCGCCGACCGGGTCGACTCCATCGGGTCGGGCGACGGCGGCGGGACCTGCTTGCGCGTCAGGGTCGGCTCGCCGTCGCCGTCGCCGCCGTCGCCGCCGACGGTCAGCCGTGGCTCGCGGAAGAGCCGCTCGACCAGCGGCCGATGGGTCTCGAAGCGGTCGAGGTACTCGGCGATCGCCGGCCGCTCACCGAGTTGCTCGCGCAGCTCCAGCTCCAGGACGAGCATCCAGTAGAACAGGGCCGCGCGCTCGGGCTCCTCGACCTCGGCCAGGAACGCCTCGATCCGCGGCCGACGGCCGTCGCGCCAGGCGGCCTCGAAGTCGTCGCAGGCCCGGTCGATGGCCGGCGAGAGCGTCTGTGGCGGGAAATCGGGGTCCATGCGGGCGCGCTCTCCGGTCGTCGTCCAGTCCGGGTCGCTTCCGTGGGATACCGTCGCCCGCCGCCCCCCCGGTCGTCGCGGGGACGAGTCTGCGGGCCGATCGAGCGGCCATTCTACCGCAAGCGCCGGCCGATCGCTCCAGAAAACCGGGCCGGGTCGTGTGGCGCGGGTGAGCGTCTCGAAAGTCGGTGGAAAATGCCCGCTCGTCACGGATTTCGGGGGAGCCTGCGATCGCCACCGAGTGACGCCGAGATCCGGTGGATCCCTTCATGGTTTTTCTGGGGGACGATGGGGGCCGAGCCGCAGCAGGGCCTGACGCTGGTCCTGGGGGCGGGCCCGGGCCGGGGACGAGTCGACCCGAGGCAAACCCGTCGGGCGGGTCGATGATGAGTCGCGCCGGCCGGGATGACCGGCGCGACCTCGCGTTCGATCAAGAAAGACTGAGGCCGGATGCGGCGGCGATGTCCACCTGACCTCCCGAGTCGGGCCGACCGAGAGCCGAGCCCCGGGCCAGGCCGGCGAGGAGGTTCCGCCTTCCCCGCTCCCCGAGTTCGAGAGGGAGACGGTTGACGACGGCGATCGGCGGCTATCAGATGAGTGGGCTCGACTCGTTGCGTCCCGGTTTCGGAGGGGGCCCTCTCCGCCCCATCGATCCTGGAGAATGCGAGGCCAAACACCGATGAACTCATCCCACGAACGACGACTCCTCGGCTTGCTGCCTCGAGCGGTCGCCCCGGCCGTCCTGGCCGCCACTTGAAGCCACCCCCGAGGCCGCGTCGGTCCCGCAGTGGCGGCGGCCGTCGCGGTCGTTGGGCGGCGGGGCCGTGAGCCTCAGTGACGCACGCGCCCGCCCCTGACGTGGCCGGATCTTGTCGGGCTCGAAGCGGAAACCCGGACACTCACGCCCCCTCCGGCGACAGGAGATGAACGATGAGCATGGCAGGGAACGGCGGGCACGGATCGGCTCGACTCGCTTCGTCGGGGATGATCGTCCGACAGAAGGAACCGAAGAACCTCGAGATGCCGTTCGATCGGGGGGACTCGTTCCTCACACCGTCGGCGCTGTTCTACGTCCGCAGCCATTTCCCGGCCCCGCCGCTGGAGCCCGCATCCTACCGGCTGGAGATCGACGGGGCGGTCCGCAACCCGGTCTCCCTCGGCTACGAGGAGCTGCGACGCATGCCCTCGGAGACGAGGACCGCCACGCTGGAATGCGCGGGCAACAGCCGGGTCTTCCTCGTCCCCCAGGCCGACGGGGCGCAGTGGGGACTCGGCGCCGTCGGCAACGCCGAATGGACCGGAGTGCCCTTGGCCGTCCTGCTGGAACGGGCGGGCCTGGAAGATGCTGCCTGCGAGGTCGTGCTCGAAGGCGCCGACCGGGGAACGCCGGCGGAGCCGCCCGTACCGCCGGACCCCATCGCCTACGCGCGCAGCCTCGGGCGCGAGAAGGCCATGCGGCGCGAGGTCCTCGTGGCCTACCAGATGAATGGCCGCGACCTGACGCGGGACCACGGGTATCCCGTCCGAGCGATCGTCCCCGGGCACTACGGCATGGCCTCGGTCAAATGGCTGACGCGGATCCGCGCCGTGCGCGAGCCGTTCCGAGGGTACTGGCAGACGTCGGACTACGGATACTGGGACGATGGCGAGGGATATCCCGTCCGCCGCGCCTTGGGCGAGATCCGGGTGAAATCCGAGATCGCACGGCCCGGAGTCTCCGAATCGCTGTCGCCGAGCACGCCCTACACGATCACCGGCGCGGCGTGGTCGGGCGAGGCCGAGGTGACTGAGGTCGTCGTGAGCACCGACGGCGGCGTGACCTGGGCGCGGGCGGAATTCCTCGACCCCGCCGAACGGCATGCCTGGCGACGCTGGAAGCTCGACTGGGTCACGCCCTCGGTGCCGGGGCCATACACCCTCCTCGCCCGCGCCAGGGACGCCGACGGCCGGGTGCAGCCCGATCGGCACGACCCGAATTACGGCGGCTATGTGATCAATCACCCGCTCCCCATCGAGGTGTACGTCGAAGATCGGTCGCCATGACAGGCGTTCGCCGTGATCGGCGACCGTTGGACCTTCGGAGGACCTTCGTGGAACCGTCCGGCCCGGTCCGCGTATGGCCGGCGGGCGGCGATGCCGTCGTCGGCACGACGAATCGCGCGAACTCGCGGAAACCATGCGACCGTACGCCCCCGGCCGCGATCGTCGCCGGACGTGCGGCCCCGAAGGGAAGGTGAGCCATGTCGGAAGCGAATCGAATCCCCGAGGAATCCCCGGCTCCGCCCGCGATCGGTTGCGGCCCCAACGCCGGTGGGACGTTCTCGCAGGAGGACTACCACCACCCGGCCGCCGCCTGGGGGGCCGCCGTGAGCGTCGGGCTGGTGTTGCTTCGTCAGCACGAGCTGATCGACGGCGCCCGCGTCGTCTTCAAGATGAACCACGAGGACGGCGGTTACGACTGCCCCGGTTGCGCCTGGCCCGACGACCGCCACGGCCTGACCATGGACATCTGCGAGAACGGCATCAAGCACGCCACCTGGGAATTGACCAGGAAGCGGGCGACGCCCGACTTTTTCGCCGCCCACACGGTCTCTGTGCTGTCGGGCTGGAGCGACTTCGCCCTCGAGGATGCCGGCCGGCTGACCGAGCCGATGCGGTACGACGCCGCGAGCGACAGGTACGTGCCGGTCTCCTGGGACGAGGCGTTCGCGCTGGTCGGCCGGCACCTCCGCGGCCTGGACAGCCCGGACCGGGCGGCCTTCTACACGTCCGGCCGGCTGGGGAATGAGGCGACCTTCCTGTACCAGCTCTGGGCCCGTGAATTCGGGACGAACAACCTGCCCGACTGCTCGAACATGTGCCACGAGGCCAGCGGCCGGGCGCTCCAGGCCGCGCTGGGCACCGGCAAGGGGACCGTCGACCTGGTCGACTGGGAGAAGGCCGACTGCCTGATCGTCATGGGGGTGAACGCGGCCTCGAACGCGCCGCGGATGCTGACCTCGCTGGCCGAGGCGTATCGCCGCGGGGCGAGTATCGTCCACGTCAACCCGCTGGTCGAGGCGGCCGCGACCCGCACGATCGTGCCCCACGACATCCTCCGGATGGCGACCCTCCAGTCGACCCGGACCAGCACGCTCAACGTCCAGCCCCGGATCGCCGGCGACATGGCCCTGATGCGCGGTGTCGCCAAGCATCTGTTCGAGGCCGCCGAGACCGATCCGAAGGCGATCGACCGCCAGTTCATCGAGCGGCACACCGCCGGCTTCGAGGCCTACAAATCGCGGGTCGAAGCGACAACGTGGGAGGAGCTGGAGCGACGGTCCGGCGTGCCCGTAGCCCGGGTCCGGGAGATGGGCGAGGTCTACCGCAAGTCGAGGTCGGCCATCATCAGCTGGTGCCTCGGCGTGACCCAGCAGGACCACGCGGGGGACACGATCCGCGAGATCGCCAACGTGCTTCTCTTGCGGGGCAACATCGGCCGCGAGGGGGCCGGGCCGTGCCCGATTCGCGGTCACTCGAACGTGCAAGGCAACCGCACCTGCGGCATCGACCACCGGCCCGGCGAGGACTGGCTCGCACGCCTGGACAAGGCCTGTCGCATCACCTCGCCGAGGACCCACGGCCTCGACACCGTCCGCGTCATCCCGGCGATGATGCGCGGCGAGGTCAAGGTGTTCGTGGGGATGGGCGGGAACTTCGCCCTCGCCGCCCCCGACCCGTCCTACACGTTCCCGGCGCTTCGGAACTGCGACCTGACCGTCCAGGTCAGCACCAAGCTCAACCGCAGCCACGTCGTCCACGGCCGCGACGCCCTGATCCTGCCGTGCCTCGGCCGCACCGAGAAGGTCCACGGCCGGAACGGGCCGCAGGGGATCACCGTCGAGGACTCGATGAGCATGGTCCACCTCTCCTTCGGCATGAAGGAGCCTCGGTCGCCACAACCGCGGTCGGAGGTGGCGATCATCGCCGGCATGGCCGCGGCGTCACTCCCCGGGACGAAGACCCCCTGGGCCGAGTACGCCGGGGACTACGACCTCATCCGCGACACGATGGCCGAGGCCATCGACGGCTTCGAGGACTTCAACCGCCGCGTCCGCCAGCCGCTCGGCTTCCGGCTCAAGCAGCCGGCCCGCGAGCTGGTCTTCCTCACCGAGACCGGTCGGGCGGAGTTCTCCGCCGCGACCCTGGCCGACGCCGCTCCCGCGCCGGGCCGGCTGCTCCTCGGCACGATGCGGTCACACGATCAGTGGAACACCACGATCTACTCCGACGACGACCGCTACCGGGGCGTGAAGAACCTGCGGACGCTCGTCTTGATGAACCGCGACGACATGAGGGAGCGCGGCCTGGAGAAGTACGGCCTCGTGGACATCACGAGCTTCGCCAAGGACGGCTCGACGCGCGGCGTCCGCGGCTACCGGGCGCTGCCCTATGACCTCCCCCGCGGCTGCGCGATGGGCTACATGCCGGAGCTCAACGTCCTCTGCCCGATCGGGGACTTCAGCCCCCAGAGCGACCAGCCGCTGATGAAACACGTCGTCGTCGAGATCACCGCGTCGCGGGCGTCGTCGAGGGAGGGCACCTGACCAGGACATGCCACGGGACCGGCGTCGCGAGTGTCCCGGTCGGCCGCGTGACCGGCTCCCTCCACTCCCGGGTTCCGTCGGACATCCCGTCGGGACATCATCGTGTCCCGACCCAGGAACCCCCACCCATCTCCAACTCCACGAACACCGGCGAGCGCGGCCGCTTCCCCCTACTTGATCTCCCGGGTTCCGTGGCCCGGGGTCTCGGTCGGGGCGATGAAGACCCGGTCGCGCGGGAACCTCTCGAACAGCGACGCCGGCCTACCGAAGTTGGTGGCGAGCACGTCGACCGGGTTGCCGGCGATCCACATCGACAGGTCGATCGCCTCGTAGTGCCCCGTGTTGAACCCGATCAGGACCCGGCTGCGCGTCCCGCCGACGTTCTCGATCGAGTGGCCGTAGCCCTGCGGGATGTAGCCGACGTCCCCCTTGTTCAGCGTCTCGGTCCGGTAGCGGCCTTGCGAGCCGAACAGCGTGACGCTGACCCGGCCCTCGATGACGTACTGCCACTCGTCGGCGGTCGGGTGCCAGTGCAGCTCGCGGAGGGCGTCCGGCTCGAGGTCGAGGATCACCCCGGTGACGGTCTTCGAGATCGGGAACCGGTCGGCGCCGACCCGCCACTCGCGCCCCCCCTTGTGGACCGAGTGGGGCTCCTGGGCGAGCATCCGGAACTTGTGCGTCGCGGGGGGCGTCCGATCCCGCTCGAGGTTCGGCGGGGTCTTCTCCGGGGGCACCGGCCCTCGGGCGAAGTACACCTCGTCCTTCGGGAAGCCGTCGAAGGCCGACTCGGGGAGGCCGAAGTTCTTGGCCAGCAGCGCCTTGGGGGCGTGGCCGATCCAGTCGGTGATGCTGAAGGTGCCGAACTCGGAGAAATTGCCGTTGTCGAAGATCAGGATGAAGTGGCACGGCTCGTGGCCGAGGCACTCGAGCATGTGGCCGTGGCCGCGGGGAAAGTACCAGATGTCGCCCGGCTCGAACTCGTTCGTCTCGGCGTTGCCCTGCGGGTCGATGACGGTCGTGCGGACCCGGCCCTCGATGACGAAGGCCCACTCGGCGGCGGTGGCGTGCCAGTGCAATTCGCGCATGGCCCCCGGCTCGAGCTTCATCGAGACGCCGGCGATCCCCTTGGAGATCGGCAGCTGCTCGACGGTCGCCTCCTTGCCGAAGCTGTTACCGATGACCTTGCCCCGGGACTTCTCGAGCTCGAACTTGAAGGTCGGCAGCTCGTCGCCGCTGAGCAGCTCGTCGGGCACGTTGTTCATGAAGCTCGGGTCGCCCGTCGCCGCCCCCGAGGCCTGGAGGCCGACCAGGCTCGCGGCGGCCGCGGCCGCGCCGATGAATCCCCGTCGCGAAAGATCGGACATCCGGACCTCCTGGTGTCATCAGGGTGCGGGCGGGGGGATCCCGGTGAACTCAAGGACGTCGTCTCGCGCGCCCGAGTGCAGATCCTCGTGGCTGGGACGCCCTCCGATGCCGGTCTCGTTCGCCCGCGAACCGATTATCTGCCCCATGAGTCCCGCCGATACAGGAGATTCCTCGCCCATCCCGACTCGCGATCCGCCCGCGGTAGCGCCGCTTCACCCCGGCGGCGTCGAGCCCCTTCGTGTTGCGCAGGATGGCGGCCGGCCGTCGTCGGTCAACGCCGAGCGGACCGCGGCGCAGCGGACCTGCAGCCGCAGTCGGACGAGTCCCTCCAGGGTCGTGACCGTCCGCTGGGCCACATTGGCCGCCCAGAGCGGACGACCGCACGTGGGGCAGCCCCGTGTGTGTGAGCGGGGAGATCCAGGGCCCGGTCGGCTCAAGGAATAACAACCTCAACGCCCTGGATCAATGAGGTTTTGCCGCCCTTGAAATAAGCCAGGTGCCAGCCGCGGGGAATGCGTCATAACACCAGGCTACTCTTCTGCTTATTCACGAACCCGCTGATACGTTCCGGTTTCGAAACGGCAAACTGGCCTGTTTCCCTGCGGAAAGCCTCCAGCAAATCGGAAAGCATCAGCGGGTTCGTGTATTAGAAGCGGAGAGGGCGGGATTCGAACCCGCGGTACGTGTTACCGTACACGGCATTTCCAGTGCCGCACCTTCGGCCTCTCGGTCACCTCTCCGTCATTGCAAAGTCCGTAAGAATCAGGGTTTCGCGGCGGCTGTCGCTGTCAACCCGGCCCCGGCTTTCGAGCTTGGAAACGATCCTGGAAACCGGTGGTCCGCTCAGCGGGCTCCTCGATCCCCCATCGTATCGGCCCGAGATGTCGAATTCCAGACCCCAATGGAGGGCCGAGCGGCGACCTCGTCGCCCCGAGCGATCTCCTAGCCTACTCCGAGGCAACAACTTACGGATCGACGATCCGGGGTACGCTCGCCGGATGTCAGCCGGCGGACGATAACGCCCTGGCGGGCGAGGCACGCTTCACCAACGGAGGGGGGGCCCGGGACGAAAGGGACGGAGCCGCCTCGCCGGCCGGCCGCCTGATATCATAATCGGGCCCGACCGCGGCGCCGAAGGGCCGGCGCCGCCGCGGGGCGAGGGGGCCGTTCGCATGCGCGTGGTCTATCAATACTTCCTTGAGGGTGCGCCGACGGTGGCGCGCCGGCTCGACTTCCCGATCCTCTTCAGCGTCGCGACGGTCCGCCGCCACCACCCCGACGCCGAGGTCGTCGTCCTGGACTACTCCGGCGGCCGGCTCGACTGGGGCGACTTCCCCGATCGGCTCGGCTTCCGGACCGTCCCCAAGGCGCTCGACTCGACCCGGGCCGCCGACTTCTTCCCGGTCCACATCCACCGCCCGAGGCACGTCTGGGAGGAGGCGGCCGGGCCGACCGTCTACACCGACTGCGACGTCCTCTGGCTCGAGCCCCTGCCGGGTCTGGACCCGGGCGTCGTCCACATCCACGAGAAGAACGGCGGCTTCTTCGCCTTCGACCCGGCCTGCTACCGCGCCGCGGCCTTCCTCGGCCTCTGGGCCCACGCCTGCGACCTGGCCGATCGCGACCCCGAGTTCCGACGCGCCGTCCGCGTCAATGAGCACGACACGTGGCTCCACGACGAGAGCGTCTATCGCCACCTCTGGCGCGTCTACCCCGAGCTGCTCGCCCCCTGGGTCCGGCACACCCCGCCCGAGCTGCTCGCCCACCCCTGGGACCTGCCCCTCGCCCGCGCCGGCCGCTTCCACATGACCATGCCCCACTGCGGCCCCCGCCGCGGCGCCCTGGCCTGGCTCCTCCGCGAGACCCAACCGACGATTGAACGTATGTTTAATAATAACGAATTGGAATCGATGCTCGGCGAGCTCCACCCGCTCGGCGGCCGGTACTCGTGCGCGACCCTCGCCGACGCCGTCGCCCGCGTCAACCCGCCCTGACCGATCACGAGGCGCGCCGCGACGGGAGCCGGCGGCGGAGGCGGCGGACGACGGCGGAGAACGGCCCGGCCTTCTCGATGATCAGGCCGATGGAGGTCGAGACGAAGCGGTCGAGCCGGAGCTTCAGGTGCGGGTCGTGGCGGTACGGCGGCACGTCCACCACCCGGTCGGCGGGGCCGTCGCCGGGGTCGAGGTCCAGGTCGATGCGATAGCCGTCGGCGGCGAGGCGGTCGGCCATCGCGAGGATGTCGCGGCGGCGGAAGAGCACGGTCGGGCCCTCGGACAGGGTCTCCTCGTCGGACGAGAGGTTGAACTCGGTCGTGTGCACCGCCACGCCGCCGGGCCGCAGCCGGCGCAGCATCTCGGCGACGAACCGCATCCCCAGGTCGATCGAGCCGACGTGCTCGAACGAGCACGAGCTCCAGGTGAAGTCGAACCCGCGCAGGTCGTCGGGGATCGCGTTCATGTCCACGAACCGGAACGAGACGAGCTCCCGGAAGGATTCGGGGTCGCAGAGCCCTTGCTCGTTGAGCGCCGCGAGGCTGTTGGCGTGCTGGCGGCCGTCGGCCCAGCCGGTCGCGACGGCGCGGTCCTCGGCCAGGTCGGTGGCGACGACCCGACACCCCATGCTCGCGAAGCAGGCCGCCAGCGGCTCCTTGCCGACGCCGAACCCCAGCCCCCGCCGCCCCGGCCGGAGCATGCCGCGCTCGTGCAAGGCCTGGGCGATGTAGCAGTGCTCCCAGAACTTGCGGTGCAGGCCGAACGGGTGCCCCAGCCGCTCGCACCAGCGCCGGAAGTCCGCCGACTCCATCCGACCCTGCGTGCAGAGGCACGACCTCAGCGTCCCGGCCATGGCACTTCCCCCCACGGTCCGGGTGCCACGAGTTCGTCCGCGAACCCACGCCCCGGCGCGCGGGACCGTAGCCGAATGCCGCGGCCGGGTCAAGTTCACCCGCGCCCGTCGCCCGTGGGAACGGAACCAAAGTGGCCGGTGGGTTCGTTCGGTCGCGGGAGCGGCCTGGGGTCGGGGGCAGGGGCCGGGGGCGAAGTGGGTTCGTTCCGCGCCGGCGCGCCGGGCCCTCAAGATTTCTCCAGAATTCCCAAAGTCCCGTGGGTTCGTTCGGTCGGCGGCAGGGCCGGGGCCGCGTTGGCTTCGTTCCGCGCCGGCGGAGTCCGCCGGCAAACTTCGCCCCGCCTCTCCAGGCCCCCGTGGGTTCGTTCGGTCGCGGCCGAAGTGGCTTCGTTTCGCGCCGCGATCCCAGGCAGCCGACAACAACCCCGGTCGCCGTGTGCCCTCATAAACTTCCCAATTTCTCCAAGTTTGGGTTCGTTTTGGCGAAAACGGTCTCCGACGCGAAGTGGCTTTGTTTCGCGCCGGCGCGGGCCCGCGGTGGGTTCGTTTCGCGCGGCGTCGGGCGTCGAGGATGTCCCCGCTCCGCACGGAGGGCGGGCCCGCGGCAGCCGACGGCATCGAGGCGCCGGCCTTGTTTGTGAGCGCAACCGCACGGTGGGTTCGTTCGGCGCCGGGCGATGGCGACGTCGGTGGCTTCATCGGACGACCGATCCATCCTCGACCCCGAGCCCGTGCCGGGGCGCGCAACGCGCCCCTCCCGCACGCGGCCTCTATCCCTAGAGCGGTTTACTTTCGGCTTGCAGACGGAAAGGATTCCCGAGGAGCGGATTGCTGACGCCACCGAGGTCGGAGCCGAAGGAGATTGTCATGGGGCCCTACTCGAAGGATCTTCGCGAGCGGGTCGCGGCGGCGGT